>JACNJE010000085.1 GCA_014382705.1 Verrucomicrobiota bacterium
ACGGAGGAACCGGTGACCGTGTAGGTCTCATTCCGTCGCTTCACCGTTGGCGATGCCGTGGCATGAACCGTTGCGAGGAAGCAAATCAGGATGGCAAATCGAGGCAAACGCACCACCACCGATTCTACCCGCCGGGCGGCTCCCCGGCAAGCCGCTTGGCCAAGCGCAGCGACCCGCCAAGGCCATGTCGTGGGGAGGGGTTGGGGGGAGGGGGAAATGGTGCGCAGTACAGGACTTGAACCTGTGACCCCTACCGTGTCGAGGTAGTGCTCTACCAACTGAGCTAACCGCGCATCCCGCGTGGCCCCGCACCGTCGCAACTTCGGCCCCGGTTTTCAAGCCCCGAGTTTCGGCGGCAAGCCGGCTCTTGCGCTTGGGCGAGCGCTCTGGGAGGCTTGCCGCCGCTCACATTTGAATCATGAGAAACATTTCAAGACTGTTAAGCCTGGCCGTCGGGTTGGGGGTGCTGTATGCGGGCATGACCACTGAGGCGGCGGACAAGAAGAAGTCGAAGCAGCTCCGGCACTTTGTCTGTTTCAAGTACAAGGCCGAGGCGACCAAGGCGAAGATCGCCGAGGTGGAGGAGGCGTTCGCCAGGCTGGGGAAGAAAATTGATGAAATCAAGGCGTTCGAGAAGGGGCTGAACAACAGTCCCGAGGGGCTGAACAAGGGGTTCAATCACTGTTACCTGATCACGTTCAACTCGGAGAAAGACCGCGACGCCTATCTGGTTCACCCCGCCCACAAGCAATTCGTCGCGCTGGTCGGGCCGGTGGTGGAGGATGTGTTCGTGGTCGACTACTGGGCCGGGAAGTAACGGCGCCCAAGCGTCCGGCCAAGTGGTGGGCGGTTGAGGGGGCGGTCGTCCGGGGCGTTGGCGTCGTACCAGTCGAAGTACCGCCCGGTGCCGGCGCGACCGGAGGCCTCGAGTTTGGCCTTGGCCTCCTCGTCGAGGTCGAAGTCGGTTGTCCCAACGCCGAGCGTGTTGATGTAGACGGTGCGATGCCAGTCGCCGCTCTGCAGGTGGCGGCTGTCCTGCGCGCTCATCAGCGTCCGGATGAGCGCCCAGCCGTAGTCGAAAAAGTCGTCGATCCGCTCCCGCTTGGGCTCTGCCCCGTCGCGGAACAGGGCGATCTCCTCCCGGCTGTCGAGCCGGAAGCCAAGCGTTTCCCGGTTATAAATAAACGGGCTGGTATTGCCGCGCCGCTCGCGGTTGGCCCCGGCGTAGTGCGGCGGCCGGGTGGCATGGCGACTGCGGTCGCACTTGGCCACGTACTTTTCGCGGTCGAACAGCCGGATGGGGTAGTTGTCCAGTACGCCGCCATCGACGAACAGGTCGGCTGACTCGCGCACGGCGGCGAAAAAGAGCGGGATGGACATCGAGCGGCGCACGGCGTCGGCCACCGGCAAGGTGGGTGAGTGGTCTTTCGAGTAAACTTGGCTCAACCGCGTGGCGAGGTTGGTGGCGACGAGGTGCAGCTTCGGCGTGCCGCGCCGCTTGGCCAAGTCGGCAAAGGTGGCCTCCGGGTTGCCGGTCTTGGCCTCGATGAGTTGCGACATCCATTCCCGAAAAAAATCGCCTTTGTACCAACCGAAGTCCCGAATCAGGCGCTTGGCATCGCGCAACACGCCCCAGTCGTCGTCCATGAAATTGCGGAAGTCGAGCTTGGCCAAGGTGTCGCGAATCTCCGCGAGCGAGTAGCCGAGCGCCATCAGGGCGGCGTTGATCGCCCCGGCCGAGGCACCCCCGACACGGCGAATCTGCGGCAGGATGCCGCGTTCCTCCAGCACGGCCAACGCGCCGGAATAGGCGATGCCCTTCACGCCGCCGCCCTCAAAGACCAGGTTGCGGAACGGGTAACCGGATCGAGGCATGAGCGAACGGTAACCGGCCACTCCCAATAAGACGATATCGAAGCCCCGCGTTGAGCCAAACTGTCATAAAATGCGCACACCGAAAAAAAGCCCACAAGCCAGATGCCGGTTCCGGGACATGGGTCGTCGACAATTAATATTCTTAACCAACTTATGTTCAATCATTTAGAGAATCTGTCCGGGACGGTTTTTTGGGATTGGCAGGGGCGATGCTCAAGGGCGGGTGAGTTTGTGTTGCTTGGCACGGATCGCTTGTTGAGCCGCAAGAACCTTTTAAATGAGCATGAAGAAAAAAACCTTATTCGGCACACTCACGGGTGTGTTTTTAATGTTGGCGGCAACTCTGTTGCCGGTGGAGTCCCTGATGGCAGCAGAGGGTGAAATCAATTCCGGTGATACCGCCTGGATGATCGTGGCAACGGCCTTGGTGTTGTTCATGACCATCCCTGGGTTGTCACTATTTTACGGCGGTCTGGTCCGTGCCAAGAATGTCCTGTCGATTCTGGTCCAATGCTTTGCCATCACCTGCCTCATGTCCATCCTGTGGCTGATCTTTGGCTACAGCCTGGCCTATAGCGGGGACGGAAACATGTTCGGCGACTTTGGGAAAATCTTTCTCAAGGGGGTGGGGGTTGACACCGTTGATGGGAGCATACCTGAGTCGGTGTATTTCACGTTTCAAATGACGTTTGCGATCATCACGCCGGCGCTGATCGTCGGGGCGTTTGCCGAGCGGATGAAATTCAGTTCCGTACTGATCTTTTGCGCGTTGTGGTTCACCTTCTCTTACGTGCCGGTATGGAAAATGGCATGGGGTGGGGGTCTTTTCTCAGGGCTGGATGCTGATCAGGTGGCTGAAGTTGAGAAAGGTGAATCCAATGCAAGCAACTGGTTGATGGCAGCTGATCCAGATGGGCCGGAGGGGGAGGATGCTTCCGGTAACAAGACGGGTGAGGCAGCGAACGAAGCGGCCATTGACTTTGCGGGAGGGACCGTGGTGCACATCAACGCCGGCATCGCCGGATTGGTGCTGTGCATTCTTCTGGGAAGACGCAAAGGGTACGGCACAACGGCAATGCCCCCGCACAGCGTGCCGTTGACCGTGATTGGCGCGAGCATGCTGTGGGTCGGTTGGTTTGGGTTTAATGCCGGCAGTGAACTGGCGGCGGACGGTACGGCCGGCATGGCCCTGCTGGTGACGCAGGTGGCAACCGCGACGGCGGCCTTTTCCTGGATGATCGTGGAATGGCTGGTGACCAAGAAGCCGACGGCGGTGGGCATCGCCACCGGCGCGGTGGCCGGACTCGTGGCGATCACGCCCGCCTCCGGCTCGGTCGGCCCGGTCGGTGCATTGGTCATCGGCATTGCGGCCGGTGTAATCTGCTATTTCTGTGCGACTTCACTCAAGAAGGCGCTCGGATATGACGATAGTCTGGACGTGTTTGGGGTGCATGGCATCGGGGGAATTGTTGGAGCTCTGCTGACGGGCATGTTTGCTTGGGGAACGGTTGAGGCCGCAGATGGCACCGTAGTCCCAGTCGAAACATTCACCCTGGGAATCCAAGTCTGGACGCAATTAAAGGCCGTCATCGTCACGATTATTTGGAGTGGTGTCGTCTCGTTTATTGCCTTCAAGATCGCCGGCGCATTAACCGGTGGATGCAGGGTCTCTGAAGAGGAGGAGGATCAGGGGCTGGATTTGAACAGTCACGGCGAAGCCGGCTACGGCTCGTAATCCCTTTTGTGCCCTTGGCCAAGCGCTTGCCGCTTGGCCAAGGGCTTCGTTTTCCATCCGCGCCAGAGCGCGGGTGGAGAAACGGGCTGCACGCGGTTCCCCGACCACAGTTGGCGAGTGCACCGTGCGCAGCGGTTCATTAAGGGAAGCGGCAGTTTAGCTCAGGCTGCGTTTCTCCGGGCGGCGAAGAGGCATGCAAGCGACTCTTCGCCGCCATTTTTTTGCCTCACACCTCGACGGTCTCGCCCGGCTGCGGCTGGAGGATTTTGGTCTTTGGCCAGCGGCTCCGGACGTGTTCCTCGAACCAGGCCCGCGCCTCGGGGTCGCCGTGGCCGAGGATCAGCGTGCGCGGTCCTACTTGGCCGACCAATTCCAGCAGGGCCTCACGGCTGGCGTGCGCGGTGAGGTCGAAGTCGCGCACGTCGCAGCGCTTGGCCAAGTCGCCCACACTGTCGCTGTAATGAAACGGCTTGCCGGCCTCGGCTGCCTTGAGCCGCCCGCCCGGCGTTTCGGGGTCGGCGTAGCCGACGAAGAAGATGCCGTGGGCCGGTTCGCCAACCATGCGCCTGGCCAGCTCGTACGCAGTGGTGTTCTCGGAGAGCATGCCGGCGGTCATGACGAACAGCCGGCCCTTGCCAAGCTTGATCGTGTTGGCGTTGTCGCGATCCAGCACCTGCAGATTCAGCGCCTCGTTGAGCTGCAGGCTGGTGTGCTGCCGGTTGGCCCGATGGGATTGCAGGTCGTAAATCTCCGTGAACACCCGGCCCAGGCCGCCGATGAACACCGGCTGTTCGCGCAGTCGGCCCTCCTTCATCAGCAGGGCGAGGGTGGCCAGCATCTCCTGCGTGCGGCCCAGCGCAAAGGTGGGGATCAGCACGCTGCCGCCCCGCTCAAACGCAGCCTCGATCGCGCCGATGAGCTTTTCGATCTCACCAGCGCGGGAGAAGTTGGCGGGTGTTTCGCGGGTGCCGCGGGTGGTCTCCATGATCATCACGTCGGCCTGCACCTCGCCGAACCGGGCCGCCTTGAGGAGGGTCTGGTCGTGCATGCAGGCGTCTCCGGTGTAAAAGAGCGTCTCCTGTTTGCCGCGCACCATGATGCCGGCCGAGCCGAGCGCGTGGCCGGCGTCGTGAAACTCCAGCGTCGGGGAGACCTGGCCGCGGGCCGCCTTCTCGAACGCGCCCCACTCGACCTCGCGGTTGTAGCGGTAGCCCTGGAACAGCGGCGCGAGTTCATCCACCTCGCGGTGGGTGTAGAGCGGGTACTCGGCAATGCCCAGTTCCTCGGCCTGCCGTTTCATCACGTTGACCGAGTTGTGCAGCACGCGTTCTACGATGAAATAGCTCAGCTCGGTCATCATCACGTGGGCGCGGGGGAAGTGCCGCAGCGCCACCGGCAGCGAGCCGACATGGTCGTGATGGCAGTGCGTGATCGCGATGCTGTCGACCGGCCGCTCCCGGATCACGTCGTACAGCGGCAGCGCCAGGCGGCCCTCAAGCTTCGGATGCGTGCCGGCATCCATCAGCAGGCCGTGGCCGTCCATCTCCACGTGCCAGGCGCTTGCGCCGATGCCGGGGCCGGGATTGAGGTCAGAGAGTTTCATGGGTTCGCTTGTCGAGCAGGGCGTTGTAGGCGTGGATTGAGTCGGGATGCACCGGCCGTTTCTTCAGCACGGTCTTGCGGAGCTTGAACTGCATCACCTCGAGCACGGCGGCCTCGAGGTCGCGCTCGGCCAGCTCGCGCACCTCCTGCGCTGCGGTGTAGGGCCGGTTCGGTTCGCAGAAATCGGCGACGAACAGCAGTTGGTCGAGCGGCCCCATCTGCGCCTTGCCGGTGGAGTGGCAGCGCATGGCGTCGAACACGGTCTCGTCGTCCACCCCGAACTGCTCGGCGGCGACGAACGGGGCCACCTTGCCGTGGAGCAGGCCGGGCGTCTGTTGCTCGTATTCGTCCACCGCCAGCCCGTGGCGCTTGGCCAAGGCGAGCAGCTCGTCGTCCGGCCGCTCCTTGGCACAGTCGTGCAGCAGGGCGGCCAGCTCGGCCCGGGCGGCGTCGATGCCGTGCCGCTTGGCCAAGCGTACGGCCACCTCCCGCACGCCCAATATGTGCTTGAAGCGGGTGGGGGACAGGTTTTCACTCAGGGACGCCTCGATGCGGGCGATTTGGTCGGGGTCGTTTGCCATGGGAGGAGAGCGGCCTCGGTTTGGCCTAGCGCAGGCCGGAGCAAGCCTGAATCCGGCGTGGCTGTCAAACGACAAACACCCCGTCCGGCTTGCCGCGCGTTTTTGATTCCCTTGGCCAAGCGCATGGCAGTAGCCTCGGCGCGGGAGTTTGAGTACGATGAAGGCGATGAACGGACAGATGAACCGGCGCAGCGCATTGCGAACCGTGGTGTTTACCTCGGTGTGCGCGGGCGTCTGCGGGGTCGGGCCGGGGCGGTGGTTTGTGTCCCGCGTGCGGGCCGGGGAAACAGCGTTGTTCCGGATGGGGTTCGACGATTTCCCGCAACTGAAAGAGTCGTACGGCTCGGTGCGGTTGCGCGTCCCCGGCATCCCGTCGTCGAGCAACTACATCGTGGTGACGCGCATGCCGGGCAACCAGTTTTACGCCGTGTCGGCGCTGTGTACGCATAAGGGTGTGGCGGTCAATCCGTTCAAGAAGGGGGTGGGGCTTCGCTGTGCGGCCCACGGCTCGCAGTTTGACGCCAACGGCAAGGTAGTGAAAGGCCCGGCCCGCAGCTCGCTCAAGTCGTTCGCCGCCGCCTACAACGGCCGCGACGCCGTGGGTGTCAAATTCCCGAACGTCGGCTACTCGGTGGCGACCGAACTGGTTGGGGCCGACGCGGGCGGGCGGGTGAAGCTGGAGTTCGAGACGTTGTCCGGGATGGACTACTCGGTGCAGGTTCGCGGCACGGTGAACGGCGGCGATTCGGCACCGGCCAAGTTCGCCCTCACGCCGGAAGGTGGGCTCACCGAGACCCGTGTCAGCGGCACCGGCAATACCGTGAGCCTGTACATCGCGCCGACCCGGGAGGCCGGCTTCATCACCATCCTGCGGCAGTAGCGGGAGACTTTTATGCGACGGGAGTAACCTTCCGAATCGGCAGCGTGTATAGCCTCACAACGAAGCGCCAAGGCGGCGTTAGTTGAAAACACGAAAGATGAAAAAAACTCCATTTACACTGTTGGGCCTCGCGTTGGCATTGACCGCCAGCGAGGCGGCGACCGTCAGCAAGGCCGACATCTCCAGCGACGCCAAGTTCGTGGCGCACCTCGACTTGGACGCCTTCCGGGCCTCGAAAATCGGCACCACCCTCCTCAAAAAAATCCGCATGGAGGAGGGCAAGGATAAGCTCGACGCACTGGTCGAGATCATCGGGTTCGACCCGTTGACCGCCGTTCAAAGTGCCACCCTGTCTGGCAACGGGGAAAAGGACAACGGCATCCTCGTCGTGAGGCACAAGGCGGACAACGCCAAGCTGCTGGCGTTCATGAAGCTGGACGAGCATTACCGCAAAACCGAGCACGGCAAACACGAAATCCACGGTGCCGGCGACCTGGATGACGGCAAGCGTGGGTACGTCAGTTTTGTGAACGACACCACTGCGGTGCTGGCTCCCAGTCGCGAGTTGGCCGGCAACGGCATCGACCTCGTCAACGGCAACGGCGCGGCGAAACAAATCCCGCCCAGCCTCGAGAGCGCCGGCAAGAAAGCGATGTACGCGTTCATGACGGCTTACGCCGACATCGAGTCGCTCAAGGAGGAGATCGACGATGAGAACTTCAGCCAAATGGTCAAGCAGGGTGCGCTCGTAATGGGGGAGTCGGACGGGAAACTGATTCTTTCCGTGGCCGTCGATACCTACGACGCCGACACGGCCCAGCAGTTGGAGGCGATGGTCAACGGCCTGATCGGCTTTGCCAGGCTGAGCCAGGATGAGAACCCGGAGGTCAAGGCCATCCTCAAGGGACTGAAGGTCGCCCGCGAAAAGGTGACGGTGTCCGTTCATTTCGCCATCGGCGTGGACAAGTTTTTCGAGTTGATCGACCCGGCGCTGAAGGATCTCGACATCGAACTGCCGCAGCCGTGATCCGGGTTGCCACAGCTTCGATGATGGCGGCTCCATCCCAAGGCCAACCGGAATCAAGCTGTGAAACTGTGCCCGCCCCGGACACCCCGGGGCGGGATTCGGCCCGGGCGGAGGAACTCGCCCTGGCCGTCGCTGCCAAGGGGGGCTGCATCGACTCGTTCGAGCAACTGGTCGCCCGGCTCGAGGGCCGGTTGTTCGCCTTCCTGATCCAGAAAACCGGCAACCATCATCTTGCGCAGGATTTGCTGCAATCCACCTTCGTTACGGCCTATCGCAAGCTGCACCGCTACAACCCGAAATATGCGTTCACGACCTGGATTTACACCATCGCCTCGCGGCTGGCCATCAACCACTTCCGCCGGAAGCGACCCATCGAGGTGGAGCACGCGGATCAGGCCACCGACACCAACCCGCGGAGCGACTTGATCGCCAGCGAAATGGCCCGGGGCATCTGGAGCCAGGCCCGGGAGTTTCTCCCCGAAGGCCAGTTCACCGCGTTGTGGCATTTTTACGGCGAAGAGCGAAACCTTGCCGAAACCGCGGACGTAATGAATAAGAGTGTCGGCTCGGTGAAAGTGCTGCTGCACCGCGCCCGCCGAAAACTCGCTGAAGAAATGCCCATGGGAACCGGTTTTGACTGCCAAACCTGAGAATCGAACCATGAAAGACGAACCACAACCAAGCGCTTGGCCAAGCATCGAGGCCCGCCTCATTGACGAGGCCAAGCGGGATGCGCCGGAGTTTCCGCCGTTCCTCCACCGGCGTATCATGGCCGCCGTCCGGTCTGAGGCCGAGAAACAGCCCCGGCCCCGGCCCGGCTTGGCCAAGGCGTGGCGCTGGGTGTTCGCTGGGGGGCTGGCCAGCATCGCCTTGGCCCTGGCCCTCAACCCGGCCCCGGCCCCTCAACCGGTGGCCGAGACCCCCAGGAAAGTGTCGGAGTGGATTGTCATGGCGGCGAACAGCGACGGTCAAATGGCCAGCCTGATTTCCGATCGCGTGCTCAATGACATGGTCAACGCCCCGTATCAGCGGCAACTCGACTCGCTTGGCAGCGAACTCGAAAACGCCCTCGACTTCACCCTCCGCCTGATGCCCATCGAGGTCGCCCTGAAGTAGGCGTGCGATCGAACGGTTCCCGGATGTCCGCGATCTCCGGCAGGATCGGCCGCCACTGTTTCTGGCGCTCCACGGTCAATTGATCCAGCTTCCCCGACAGGTGCAGGGCCTGGTCGAGGCTTCTGCCGGGGTGCCTCTCGAGGATGCAATCCAAGTCGACAAAACTCGGGCCGTGCCGCCGGCAAAACTCCGCCACAGCGGCTTCGGTGTGAGGAACACCAAGCCAAGCAAGGTACCGGGCGATCTGACCGCCGTCGCGGTCGGTCGAATAGTAACGGCACGATGCGGTCAGTCGAAAAGGCCAGAACCAGGTGGCATTGAGATGCGAGGCGACCGCGACGGTTTGGTTCTGCCGCAGCAACCGGGCCACGGCCAGCAACTGTCGCGGATGGCACAGTTCATCCACCACAACCAGCCGGTTGTCGCGAATCAGCTTTACGTCCGGAATCGATCCCATCATCCAGAGCCAACGGCGGGAGCCGGTCGAAAAACCGGGGTGATAGTCGCACAGGAACTTGAGTGCCGTGCTTTTGCCGGAACCGCTGATCCCGGCGACCACGATCAGCCGCGTTTGCCGGTACGTCTCTTGGCCAAGCCGGAGAAAATCGTCGAAGTGGACGGGGCGTTGTTTCGGTGCCGGGTTCATGCCGGGAAAAAATCGTCGACCTTGAATTGCGCGGCATCCCCCTTCAATTCCTGATCCACGAACTCGTTGTGGATCAACTGCACCTCCCAGTACACGAACAGTCCGTGCGATTTGGAGACGTTATTCGGCGGATACAGCGCCTTGAACATCGGCTCGAAGGAGATTGGATCTTGAAAATGTTGTTCCACCGGGTGGTTTTTCGGGATGAGCTTTACCTCCTTCGAGTAGAGCAGGACACCCCGATTCGGGACGCTGAAGCTGACCGTGCGCCGGTTGCTGCCCGAGCCCCGGACGTATTTCCCTTTTTCGAGGTTGCACGCGACAATTCGCAGGGTGACATCCTTGAGGTCTGTTCGAGAGACGCCTTGGATTAGGTCGCCCACGATGTGTTCCGTCTTGCGGTCGATCAATCCCGCGATCGGCCTGAAGCGGAAGGTCATGTATTTGCGGAGCTGCCGCCGGATGGTGAACCAAATGGCCGCGCCGACGCCGCCGCAACCGAATAAGGCCTTGACGATCGGTGAGGAATACTCCCCGTCGCTGTCCACCTGAGAGTAAAGGTAGGTGGCGTATCTGGGTGATAACTCGTCGTGTATCCCGATCATCATGTTCACCACGATCGCCACCAGTCCGACGACCAGCAGGCCAAGCGTGGCCAGTTTGTTGTGCGCGGGGATGGCCATCAGGTTTTTCGTGAACGAGAACACGTCCTTTGGGTCGATCAGCTTTTTTGCGCTCCGAGTCACCCTCGGTTTTTTAATCGAGACCGTGGGAAGATCCTTCTCGGTGGAGGTGTCCTTACGGATCAGCTTGTCATTGATGGTCAGTTTTCCGAAACACCGGATGCTGATCTCGGAGCCGTTGTAGCCAAACGGGCGCTCCTTAAGGACATGGGGCGGGATGCGGATCGTTTCTGTCCCGGAACGGACTGTGAACTTGTGCTTGAACAAGTCCGTCGAGTCATTGACCGGCCGGGAGTCCTTCACCTTGACGAAACGCCTGATGACAAAGGTGGCTTCCTTGCCAATGTACTTGGGATCCGAAATGTTCAGTTCCGCACTCAGGCCGGCATGGCCCTGCTCACGGTCATAGGTGTAGGCGATATCGACTTTTTTAGCCATGGTTTGCTGATTGTTCGCGGTGGGAATTATAGTCGTTCGACCAACGCTGTCAACGAAAAGACCGGACAGCAGCCGACCCCGGTAGACCTGCCACCGCTCCCTCAAACGTTTGTCTGATGTCTCGAATATCAAGGTGTCCACCGAAAATCCCATTTTCTCTAAAAAACGGACTACATATCAACATATCAAGATATGTTGATATGTTTGTTGACTGCGCCGGGAACGGTCGCTAATCTGGCACTTTGTGGGCATCAATTCGTCCAGCGACAGGCATCAAGCCCTGAGCGATCTCTTGGCCAAGCGCATCGTGATTCTCGATGGCGCGATGGGCACGATGATCCAGCGGCACGCGCTTGAGGAGGCCGATTTCCGGGGCAAACGCTTCGCCGACTGGGAACGCGATCTCAAGGGGCACAACGATCTACTGGGCATCACCCAGCCGGATTTGATCGGTTCCATCCACCGGGACTACCTTGAGGCTGGGGCGGATATCATCGAGACGAACACGTTCAACTCGACGCGCATCGCCTTGGCCGATTACGCGATGGAGTCGTTCGCTTACGAGTTGAACGTGGCGAACGCCAAGCTCGCCCGTGCGGCCGCCGACGAGGTGATGGCGGCGGCACCCAAGCGGCAATGTTACGTCGCCGGTGCGCTTGGCCCGACGAACCGCACTGCCTCCATTTCGCCGGACGTCAATGATCCGGCTTTCCGCGCCGTGACATACGACCAACTGGTCGAGGCATACAGGGAGCAGGCCAAGGGCTTGGTCGAGGGCGGTGTGGATCTGCTGCTGGTCGAGACGGTGTTTGACTCGCTTAATTCGAGGGCGGCGTTGTTCGCGCTCGAGTCGTTGTTCGACTCGCTTGGCCAACGGCTGCCGGTGATGCTGTCGTTCACCATCACCGACCAGAGCGGCCGCACGCTCTCCGGCCAGACGGTCGAGGCGTACTGGAACTCGGTGTCAAACATCGATCTGCTCAGCGTCGGCATCAACTGCGCGCTTGGCCCGCAGGAAATGCGTTCGCACATCGACGAGCTATCCGCCATCGCGCCGATCAACGTCAGCGCGCACCCAAACGCCGGCATGCCGAATCCGCTGCTTCCAACCGGGTTCCCCGAGACGCCTGAGTCGTTCGCGCCGCAATTGCGCGACTGGGTGGCCAACGGCTGGCTGAACATCGTCGGCGGTTGCTGCGGCACGACCCCGGAACACATCCGCCGCATCGCCGAGGCGGTCGCCGGCTGCGCGCCGCGCCGCTTGGCCAAGCCGGAGCCGTGGCTGCGGCTCAGCGGCATGGAGGCACTGACGGTTCGGCCCGAGTCGAATTTCATCAACGTCGGCGAGCGAAACAACGTCACCGGTTCGCCGCGCTTTGCCAAGCTAATCAAGAACGACCAGTACGAGGAGGCGCTGGCGGTTGCGTTGCAGCAGGTTGAGAACGGCGCGCAAATCATCGACGTCAACATGGACGAGAGCATGCTCGACTCCGAGGCGGCGATGACGCGGTTTCTCAATCTGATCGCCTCCGAGCCGGACATATCACGCGTGCCGGTCATGATCGACAGCTCGAAATGGTCGGTCATCGAGGCAGGCCTCAAGTGCTTGCAGGGCAAAGGGATCGTCAACTCGATCAGCCTCAAGGAGGGGGAGGAACCGTTTCTCAAACAGGCTCGACTGATCCGCCGGTACGGCGCGTCGGTGGTGGTGATGGCGTTCGACGAAAAGGGCCAAGCCGACACCACCGAGCGGCGCGTCGAGATTTGCACGCGCTCGTATGAGTTGCTGACGAAGGAGGCCGGCTTCCCGCCGCAGGATATTATTTTCGATCCCAACATCCTCACCGTCGCCACCGGCATGGAGGAGCACAACGCCTATGCGGTGAGCTTCATCGAGGCCACGCGCCTCATCAAATCGACACTGCCCTTGGCCAAGGTCAGCGGCGGCGTCAGCAACATCTCGTTTTCGTTTCGCGGCAACAACACCGTGCGCGAGGCGATGCACTCCGCGTTCCTCTACCACGCGATCAAGGCCGGGCTGGACATGGGTATCGTCAACGCCGGCATGCTCGAAGTGTACGAGGAAATCCCGGCCGACCTGCTCGAGCGCGTCGAGGACGTTCTGTTGAACCGCCGGCCCGATGCCACCGAGCGGCTCGTCGAGTTTGCGGAGACGGTCAAGCAACAGGGCAAAGCGGAGAAGGTGACCGACGCCTGGCGCGATGGGACGGTCGAGGAGCGGTTGAGCCACGCGCTCGTCAAGGGCATCGTCGAACACATTGAGGCGGACACCGAGGAGGCGCGGCAAAAACTGGGTCGCCCGATTCACGTCATCGAAGGCCCGTTGATGGACGGCATGAACATTGTCGGCGATCTGTTTGGCGACGGCAAAATGTTCCTGCCGCAAGTGGTCAAAAGCGCGCGTGTCATGAAAAAGGCGGTTGCCTATCTGCAGCCGTTCATGGAGGCGGAGAAAGAGAAAACCGGGACCAATTCGCGCGGTAAAATCGTCATGGCCACCGTGAAGGGCGACGTGCACGACATCGGCAAAAACATCGTTGGCGTGGTGCTGCGCTGCAATAATTACGACGTTATCGACCTCGGCGTGATGGTGCCGTGCGACAAGATTTTGAAAGCCGCCCGCGAGGAGAAGGTCGACATGATCGGTCTCAGCGGGTTGATCACGCCGTCGCTCGACGAGATGAGCCACGTCGCCAAAGAGATGCAGCGCGAAGGCTTTGCGCTGCCGCTGCTCATCGGCGGGGCGACCACCAGCCGCGAGCACACTGCGGTGAAGATCGCGCCCGGCTACGGGCAGGCAACGCTGCACGTGGTCGATGCTTCCCGCGCTGTTGGCGTGGTCGGCAAATTATTGGGCGAAAACGGCCGTGACGATTTCATCGCGGCGAACACCACATCGCAGGACGAACTCCGCGAAAAGCATTACAGCAAACGCAAAGCCAAGCCGCTGCTGCCGATCGCCGAGGCGCGCGCGCGCATGAGCAGGATCGACTGGCGCGCAGAGGACCTCCCGCAGCCGCAGTTCACTGGCGTGCGCGCGGAGGACGACTTCCCGTTGGACAAATTGGTTGAGTTCATCGACTGGTCGCCGTTTTTTCACGCGTGGGAATTGCAGGGGCGATACCCAAAAATATTTGATGACGCCACCGTTGGCGATAAAGCAAAGGAATTGTTCGACGACGCGCAGGAGTTGCTCGGCCGCATTGTCGGTGAAAAATTGTTCACGGCAAAATGCGCGTACGGTTTTTTCCCGGCCAACCGTGTCGCCGACGATGTGGAATTGTACACCGACGACTCGCGAACCAAGCGCTTGGCCAAGTTTCATTTTCTGCGACAACAAAGCGACAAGGCATCCGGTGAGAATCACAGCCTGGCCGATTTCGTTGCGCCGGGAGAAACCGGTCTGGCTGATCACGTCGGGGCGTTCGCGGTGACAGCGGGACACGGTGTCGAGGAATTGGCCCAGTCGTTCGAGGCCGCCAATGACGATTACAATGCCATCATGGCCAAGGCGCTGGGCGACCGCCTGGCGGAGGCGTTTGCCGAGTGCCTGCACACGCGCGCACGACGCGAGTGGGGCTACGGCGCTGACGAATCGTTGAGCAACGACGAGTTGATCCGCGAAAAATATCGCGGCATCCGCCCCGCCGCCGGCTATCCCGCATGCCCGGATCACACGGAGAAACAGCTGCTTTGGGAGTTGCTCGACGCCGAGAAGCACACCGGCATCCGCCTCACCGAAAGCTGCGCCATGTGGCCGGCGAGCTCGGTGAGTGGCCTGTACTTCGCACATCCGCGGGCCAAGTATTTTGGTGTCGGAAAAATCGGCCGCGATCAGGTCGAGGACTGGGCCAAGCGCAAAGGCATGACCCTCGCCGACGCCGAACGCTGGCTCGCTCCAAACCTCAACTACGATCCGGCTAATTAGTCCGTCGGGAGGGGCAAGTTCCACCTTGCCCCGTTTTTGTTACTGATTTGGGACGAGGTGGAACTCGTCCCTCCCGACGGGAGGCTCGCTCCGGTTGTCGAAAACTGGCATCTTTCTCGCATGACGTTTGGCTTTGGATGGGGCCAGGTTTTTTTTTCGATTTGCCTTGGCTTGGCATGGCTTGGCCAAGCGTTCGCGGCTGAACAAGCGGTGGAAACGCGCTTGGTTTATGCGGAACTCGCCGGTGAACCGGCGGCGGACATCGCCGTGCGGCTTCGCGCCCAAGGCTTGGCCAAGGGCGAGATCGCCGAAGTCACTCGCACTCGCATCGCCGAAATCGCCGCTCAGCAGGACGCGCTCGTGGCACGGCTTGGCCAAGTCGGCGGGGTGGTCGAGGCGCGGTTCAGCCGCTTGGCCAACGCGCTGAAGGTGAGGCTGCCGCTTGGCCAAGTGGAGCGACTCTGGCGGCTTGCCGGCGTGGTCGACGTCCAGCCGGTGGCACAATTCCGGCCGTTGACTTCGACGAGTGTCCCGTTCATCGGGGCGACCAACGTTTGGAACCGCGGCGATCTCTCGGCCACCGGCAGGGGGGTGCGCATCGGGATCATCGACTCCGGCATCGACTACCACCACGCGATGTTTGGCGGCAGTGGTGACGTGGCGGACTACACGAAAAACAATCCGGCACGCATCGAGTCCGGCACGTTTCCCACGAAAAAGGTCGTGGGCGGCTACGATTTCGCCGGGGATGCCTACAACGGCACGCAAGTGCCGCGCCCGGACAACGATCCGCTCGATTGCGATGAGAACAGCCACGGCTCGCACGTGGCCGGCATCGCGGCCGGGGTGGGCGTGATGACCAACGGCGTGCCGTACACCGGCGGCTACGGGAAGGCGTTGAACATGGGCCAGTTTCTGATCGGCCCCGGCGTGGCGCCGGAGGCCAAGCTGTACGCGCTGAAGGTGTTTGGTTGCTCGGGGACGACTGGCCTATCGGTGGACGCGATGGAGTGGGCGGCCGACCCGGACGCGGATGGCGATCTCAGCGACCGGCTCGACGTGGTGAACCTCTCGCTCGGCCGCTCCTACGCCCGCCCGTCGTTCGAGAACAACGCCGCCGCGCGCCTGGCCAAGCTGGGTTCCGTGGTGGTGCGGGCGGCGGGAAACAGTGGGAACAATTTTTACGCGCTGTGGTCGATGGACGAAACTGAGATCACGGTAGCCAACTCGATGGATGACGGCATCGAGAACAACAGCATCGAGGCCACCGATCCGCCGGTGGCGCGCGGTTTTTACGAGGCGGTCGAGGGGGCGTTCACGAAAAAGCTCGAGGAATCAGGCGAGATCACAGGCCGGGTGGTGTTCGCCGATCCGCCGCGCGCCTGCGAGGATATCAAAAACGCCGCCGCGCTCGACGGCAACATTGCCCTGATTGACCGAGGTGTCTGCTTCTTTTTCGACAAGGTCCGACGGGCGAAGGAGGCCGGTGCGAGGGCGGTGCTCGTCGTCAACAACGAGGGTGGGCCACCGATCGCGATGGGCACGTCCGGCGGCACGGTGGATATCCCGGCGATGATGATCACCCGTCAGGACGGGACTGAACTGAAGGCTTACCTCGACGATGGTCTGTTCGTCAAACTCGGCGGCGACGTCATGATCGGCGGGCCGGAACTGGGCGATCAACTTTCGCCGGGCAGTTCCCGTGGGCCGGAGTACGAGACGCACCAACTCAAGCCGGACTTGGCCGCGCCCGGGTTCAACATTCACTCCGCCCGGGCCGGAAGCGGCGTTGAGCAGATGACCGGCACGTCGATGGCATCTCCGCACGTGGCCGGCGCTGCGGCGTTGCTGCTCGAGCGGCATCCGGGCTGGACGCCGACGATCGTCAAGGCGGCGTTGATGAACACCGCCGTGCAGACGCGCGACGAGTACGGCGCGCCGTATCCGGAAACGCGTACCGGGGCCGGCCGCGTGAACCCGAGCCTGGCCATCGACACGCCGGTGATCGCCACCGACGCCGAGTCGCCGGGGCGGGTGTCGCTGTCGTTCGGTTTGCTGGAAGTCGGCGAGCCGCGCTTGGCCAAGCGCAGCATCGAGTTGACCAACCTCGGCGCCCAGCCGTGGACCGGTACGTTCGCCGTGAGCAACACCCTGGCCAACGCCGGGGTGACGCTCACAGCGGCCAAGCCGACGGTCGGCATCCCGGCCAACGGCAAGGCCACGGTCGAGTTGACGCTGGCGATCGACCCGGCCGAGGTGGAGTTGGCCTTCGATGCCACCACGCCGCCGGAGG
>JACNJE010000156.1 GCA_014382705.1 Verrucomicrobiota bacterium
GCTAACCACAGTCTAGCGCCTCCCCTTCGGTGTCCTTTCTTAATGAGTCAACAGGAAGCCGTGAGCAGGGAGGAGTCCGCAGAGTGGCGCAGATTTTTCGTTTCAGCGTTCCCGTTTCATATCCATCTGAGGCAATCTCCGTCATCTGCGGATGCCTTCCTGTCCATCCATGTTAAATCGCTTCCCCACTTCGGATTTGGATCTTCCTTGTTCGGCATTGGGTGGTCAGTTCCGCTTGGCCAAGCGCTTGGCTGACCGGGCATTATCGTTTGTGGATGCGGCCGTCCCGCTTGAACTCCACGTGACTGTCGAGCATCAATCGGTTGCGGCCGCCCGAGTGCGCCGCCAGTCCGCGGATCGCCTCATCCAAACTTTCGATAGTCGCCGGGAAGTAGACGTCGACCGTCAGTTCCACCTCCGACGGGCCGTTCGGGATGCCGATGAACCGGTTGTTGGCCAGTGCCAGGTCCCGCACCACTCCATGCTCGGTTTTCCCCCAGAAATTGTCCAGTGGCACCGGGTCGTCCGGGCGGTCGAACCGCCACATCCAGTAGTTGGAACGGGTTGAGCCGGCTTCCTCCCGAACCTGCTGTACGGACTGGGGATGGTCGGGCAGGGGCGTGTTCCGGAGGCCGGGGCAAAGCCAGATCCGTTCCTGGCGATTGTGCCCGCCGAGGATTGCAGCCGCCCAGCCGGAGCGCGGATCGGATTTTGGCCAACTGGTCCAGGGGCGGTAGCCGCCGGGGAGGCTGAGTTTGAGGTCGCGCCGATCCGGGAAGCGCGAATCGTGGTCGCCCCGGTACATCGTGAAAGCCAAGCCGATCTGCCGCAGGTTGGATTTGCAGTTCGCGCGCTTGGCCTGGTTCTTCGCCTTGGCCAAGGCGGGCAGCAGCAGCCCGGCCAGAATCGCGATGATGGCCACCACGACGAGCAGCTCAATCAGCGTGAACGCCGCTCCCGGTCTGCTGGGTCGGTTATCCGCATCGAACACCACTCCATGCTGTTTCCTTTTGCCGTGTCCCCGGGTGTCGATCACTTGGCCTTTTTGGCCTCCTCCCGGGAGGTGTGGATCACGTAATGCTGGATGTCGGCAATCTGCTCTTTCGTGAAGACGGAACCGAACGAGGGCATTCCCTTGGCGGCGGCCAAGAGGCCGTCGCCGACGATCTGTTGCCACAACTCGTGGATTTCCGGCGGAGACGTCCCGAGGTCCGGAATGGTTCCCGCTTGGCCATCGACCCAACCGTGGCAAAACCCGCAGTTGTTCATGTAATGTTTGCGTCCCCGCTCAACCGCCTTCAAGTCAACCGTGAAATCGAGATCGGGACCGGTGAGTTTGGTGCGCGGATGAGGGATCAGCGCAGGCCGCTCGGCCTTGCCACCGAGGCGAAAGGTGAAAATGGCCGCTTCCTGCAAAAAATCGGCTGATTTCCCGGCAGGCGGGTTGTTCTTGCCGTAGTCCCCGCCCCAACCTGCGATCACGCTGACTAGTTGCTGTCCGTCGAGCGTGTACGTGACCGGCGGCGAGATGATTGCCAAACCGGTGAAATAGGACCACAGCAGTCCGCCAGTGTCGGGATCGTACGCCTCGAACAACCCTTCGGCGTTTCCCTGGAAAAGCAAGTCGCCCGCCGTGGAGAGGGTGCCTCCGTTGTAGGGGCCGAGCCGCCACATTTCCCAACGGGGCTTTCGGGCCTGGACGTCCCAGGCGACGAGGCGTCCCAGGCGTTGTTCTTCATCCACTTCCGGTTGTTCCAAAATCCAATCTTGATCGACATCAAAGAACGAGGGCAGTGCCTTTGAGGATTCTCGAACCTTGTAGGTGAAATCCCACTCGATGGCGGGGATGAACACCAACCCGCGCTCGGGATCGTAACTCATCGCATGCCAGTTATGCGCCCCGTAGGGGCCAGGCCTGATAGTCTTGGCTTCCTTGGAGTAGTCCGAGTTTGCTGTTTCGATCGGGCGGCCGGTTTTCAGGTCGACGCGTTCCGCCCAGTTCACCTCGGCGTATGCGTCGGCTGCCAGCAGTTCGCCCGTCTTGCGGTCGAGGACATAAAAGAAACCGTTCTTCGGAGCCTGCATGATCACCTTGCGGGGGCGGCCTTTCCATTCGATGTCCGCAAGGATCATCTGCTGAACGGAGGTGTAATCCCAATTGTCCCCCGGAGTGGTCTGGTAATGCCACAGGATGCGGCCGTTGTCCGGGTTCACCGCTAGGATGGCGCACAGGTACAGGTTGTCGCCCTTGTTTTCGGTCCGGGTCACCCTGGGCCAAGGCCCGCCGTTGCCGGTGCCCACATAAAGAATTCGCAGCTCCGGATCGTAGGCGAAGGCATCCCAGCAGGTGCCGCCGCCGCCGTTGGTCCACCAGTCGCCGTGCCAGGTCTTGGCAGCCTTCTCCATGTCGGGATTCTCGAATCCATCGGCGGGATTCCCCGGCACCGTGTAGGTGCGCCACAGCCGCTTGCCGGTCTTCCAGTCGAACGCGGCAAAGAAGCCGCGCACCCCGAACTCAGCGCCGCCGTTGCCGATGATGACCTTGCCGTCGACGACGCGGGGCGCACCGGTGATGGTGTAATGTTTGGATTGATCGACGGTGACGGTCTCCCAGACCGGCTTACCGGTGCGCGCGTCAAGCGAGGCCAGGCGGCCGTCGATCACGCCGACGAAAATACGGCCCTTGTAGAGTGCCACTCCGCGGTTGACGACGCCGCAGCACGGCTTCCCGCCATTGACGGCACGATCGACCCCGGGATCCCACGCCCACAGGATTGAGCCGTCCCGGCAGTCGACCGCGTAGACGATTGACCACATGCCGGTGAAATACATGATGCCGTCGGCCACGATCGGCGTCGCCTCGATGCCCTGTGTCAGGCCAATCTTGGTGGCCCACGCCAGCCCAAGCTGCTTGATGTTGCCCCGGTTGATTTGGTCTAGCCGACTGTAGCGGTCCTCATTTGGGTTGAGGCCGTGCGTCAGCCAGTCGGCCGAGGCTTGGTTGGCGGCGGCCAAGGCGGCATCGTCCACCTTCGCGGCGGGGACGTTTTTTGGCGGCTCGGCGCCCCATGCCGTGCCGGTGACGATGAGGCCCGCGAGCGCGAGCGCCGGGATTCCGTTGCGTAGGAGTCGTTTTTGTTTGTTCATTGAATCGGTATGGAATGGTACACAGGCGAAGATTTGCTGAAACCCGGCTCGTGCGCGACTTATGAGAATGATAGTTAAGCGAGGGAAGTGTGTCGGCGCTGAATCCGCATTGCAACCCCTTTTATGAATCCCGGCGGGTAGCAAAAAAAACGCCCGGCGGATGCCGGGCGTGGGTGAGTCGTGTTGCGCTAGGCCAAGCGCTTGGCTGGGTCAGGCCAGGGCGGCCTGCGCGGCGGCGAGGCGGGCCACCGGCACGCGGAACGGCGAGCAACTGACGTAGTTCAGGCCAAGGCGGTGGCAGAACTTGACGCTGCTCGGTTCGCCCCCGTGCTCGCCGCAAATGCCGAGCTTGATGTTCTTGCGGGTGGCGCGGCCCTTGGTCGCGGCGATCTCCATCAACTGGCCAACGCCGGCCTGATCCACCACGGCGAACGGGTTGTTGGTGACGATTTCCTCCTCCTCGTAGTTCGGCAGGAAAGAGCCGGAGTCGTCGCGGCTCATGCCCATGGTGGTCTGCGTGAGGTCGTTGGTGCCGAAGCTGAAGAACTCGGCCGTCTCGGCGATCTCGTCGGCGGTCAGCGCGCCGCGCGGCACCTCGATCATCGTGCCGACGAGATAGTTGAGCTTCACGCCTTTCTCCTCGCTGACCTCCCTGGCCACGCGATGGATGATCCCGGCCTGCAACTCGAGTTCCTTCTTGAAGCCGACGAGCGGCACCATGATCTCCGGGTTTACGTTGATTTTCTTTTTTTGCACGTTGGCGGCAGCCTCGAGGATGGCGCGCGCCTGCATCTCGGCGATCTCCGGGTAGGAGATGGCCAGGCGGCAGCCGCGGTGGCCCAGCATCGGGTTGAACTCGTGCAACTCGCTGACACGCTGTTTGATCTCGGCCGGCTTGACCTTGAGTTTCTTGGCGAGGTCGCTGATCTGTTTGGCGTCGTGCGGGAGGAATTCGTGCAGCGGCGGGTCGAGCAGGCGAATGGTGCCCGGCAGGCCGTTGAGTGACTTGAAGATGCCCTCGAAATCCTTGCGCTGATACGGCAGCAGTTTCTTGAGCGCCTTGCGCCGGTCGGCCTCGGTCTCGGCGAGGATCATCTGGCGGACGGCGTCGATGCGGTCGCCCTCGAAGAACATATGCTCGGTGCGGCAGAGGCCGATGCCGGTTGCGCCGAACGCGACGGCGTTCTGCACCTGTGCCGGCGTGTCGGCGTTGGTGCGAACCTGCATCTTGGTGGCCTTGGCACACCAGGCCATGATCTGCGTGAAGTTTTTGTAGGTGCGGCCGCGCTTGGCTGCGGCGTTGTTTTTCAGCAGACCCTGCACGACTTCCGACGGAGCGGTCTTCACTTCGCCCGGGAAAATCTCGCCGGTGGTGCCGTCGATGGAGAGGTGGTCGCCCTCCCTGAAGTTGAGCGAGCCGATTTTCATCGTGCGCTTGGCATAGTTGATCTGCACGCCGGCCGCGCCGCAGACACAGATTTTGCCCATCTGCCGGGCCACCAGCGCCGCGTGCGAACTGACCCCGCCGCGCGCAGTCAGGATGCCGTTGGCGGCGATCATGCCACGCAAATCCTCCGGGGAGGTCTCCAGCCGGACAAGCAGCACTTCCTCGCCCTTGCCCTTGGCCGCCTCGGCGCGGTCGGCGTTGAAGTAAACCCGGCCGGTGGCTGCGCCGGGGCCGGCGGGAAGGCCCTTTGCGATCGCGGACACCTTCTTCACGGTGGCGCGGTCGAACACGGGTGCGAGCAGTTGGTCGAGGTCATCCGCCGGGATACGTTTCACGGCGTCCTTCCAGGTGATCAACTTCTCCTTGACCATCTCGCAGGCGATGCGGACGGCGGCCAGGCCAGTGCGCTTGCCGTTGCGGGTCTGGAGCATGAACACTTTTTCCTCCTCGATCGTGAACTCGAAATCCTGCACGTCACGGAAATGTTTCTCGAGCACTTTGCAAATGCGGAGCAGTTCCTTGTGGGCACTGGGCAGCACCTTCCTGAGCTTGACCACGGGATCCGGGGTGCGGACGCCGGCGACGACGTCCTCGCCCTGGGCGTTCATCATGAACTCGCCCCAAAAGACATTCTCGCCGGTGGCGGGATCGCGCGTGAAGGCGACGCCGGAGCCGGAGTTGTCGCCGGTGTTGCCGAACACCATCGACTGCACATTGACCGCCGTGCCCCACTCGACCGGGATGTTGTACTTCCGGCGGTAAACGACAGCACGGTCGTTCATCCACGAACTGAACACCGCGCCAATAGAGCCACGGAGTTGATCCCACGGGTCGTTCGGGAACGCTTTGCCGGTGCGGCTCTTGACGAGTTTTTTGAACTCGGCGACGAGCACCTGCAAATCCTCGGTGGAAAGATCGGTGTCATCAGCGTGAGCGTTGCCGAGGCGTTTCTTTTTGACGTTCTCGATGACGATCTCGAACGGTTCCTCGTCTTCGCTTGGCAATTTTTGCACGCCCATGACGACGTCGCCGTACATTTGGATGAAGCGGCGGTAGCTGTCCCAAGCGAAGCGGGCGTTGCCGCTGGACTTGGCCAAGGCCTCGACGGTTTCGTCGTTCAGGCCAAGGTTGAGAATGGTGTCCATCATGCCCGGCATCGATTCCCGGGCACCGGAGCGGACGGACAGCAGGAGTGGGTTCTTTTTGTCACCGAACTTTTTGCCGAGCTGTTTTTCCATTCGCTTGACCCCGTCCTCCATCTGTTTTTGAAGCACCTTGGGATACGACTTTTTGTGGTCGTTAAAGTAAGTGCAGACTTCGGTGCTGATGGTGTAGCCCGGAGGCACCGGCAGGCCGATGCGGGTCATCTCGGCGAGGTTTGCGCCCTTGCCGCCGAGGAGAGACTTCATCTTGCCGTTGCCGTCGGTTTTTGTGCCGAAGTGATAGACGTATTTTGTAGCTTTTTTTGCTGCCATAAACTGTGTTTCGGTTGGGGATGCCGGGCAGGAATCCCCGGCAAAAGGGCGCGGAGATTATCAAAGAAACGTTTGGAGTCAAACCAATCCATGACAAGAGGAGTTGCCGCTTGGCCAAGCGCTTGGCCTGCCGGCATTGGCAACAGGCGGGGCGGTGTGGTAGCCTGCGCCGGTGAGTTTAGAAGCCGAGGAGACCCAGGCCAAGCCGCTGAAACTGGTGAACTGCATGTCGTGCGGGGCCAACGCGTTCATCCCCGGCGAACTGCAGCCGCTGCAGACTGCGGCCTGTTCAAAGTGCGGGGCGGAGTTGATGATGCCGATGATGTTCGAGCATTTCGAGCTGAACTCGCGGATCGCTTCCGGCGGCATGGGCACGGTCTATCGGGCCACCGACACGGTGCTCCAGCGGGACGTGGCCATCAAGCTGATGCAGCCGGAACTGGCCGACGACGAGGAGGGGCTGGGGGCATTCTACGCCGAGGCGCGCGCGGTGGCGCAGTTGAGCCACACGAACATCATCCACCTTTATCAGTTCGGCCAGCTCAACGACCAGTTGTACCTCGTGATGGAGCTGGCCCTTGCCGGGAGCCTGGACCGGTTGATCGACCAGCACCGCACGGTTTCGGAGCTGCAGGTGCTCGATGTCGGCATCAAGATCGCCTCGGCGCTGGACACCGCCCTCAAGCACAAGCTGCTGCACCGCGACATCAAGCCGGGCAATATCTTGTTCAACACCGACAATGAGCCAAAACTGGTGGACTTTGGGCTGGTGGCCAAGGCGGAGGGCAACGTCGATTACGCCCAGCAAATCTGGGGCACGCCATACTATATTGCGCCGGAGAAGCTGCGGCGTGAGCCGGAAACCTTCCTCGCCGATATGTACAGCCTGGCCGGGACGCTGTACCACGCCATCACCGGCCACACACCGTTCGAGGCGCCCGAGATCGACGACGTGGTTCTCGCCCACCTGAACAAGCCCTTGCTACCGCCGCACAAGCATGTGCCGTCCATCAGCGGCCCGACGAACGATGCCATCGTTCGGGCGATGGACAAGGCGCCGGCCCGGCGGTACCAGTCGTACGATGCGTTCATCATGGCGCTGACCGCGGCACGCAGCCAACTGCTCCGCAGCCAACTCACGCCATCGGCCCCTTCCAAACCCCGTCGGGCGAAACCGGCCGCCCCCAAGGAGGCAGCCGCATCAAGAGGCTGGTTTCGCCGGGGCAAATAACAGGAGACCGCCCGGATGGAACAGGTGCCCAGCCAAAGCGCCGAGGATTACCTCGAGCGCATCCTTGAACTGATCCAGAAAACGGGGCAGGCGAGGGTGGTGGACATCGCCAACTCACTCAACATCCGGCAGGCCTCGGTCACCAACATGGTCAAGAAACTCCGCGAACTGGGGTTCGTGGACCATGAAAAATACAAGCGCGGGCTGGTGCTGACCGAGGAGGGCAGGGAGGTTGCCCAGCGGATTCAGCGGCGGCACGCCACCTTGTCACGGTTTTTCTCCCTGCTCGAGCTGGACCACGAAACCCAGCGCCGGGACATTGAAGGCATCGAGCACCACCTGAGCCGCGACACGGTCCGCGCCCTTGAGGACTTGGCCTCCTTTTTCGAGAAAAACCCGGAGGTGCTGGAGCGCTTCCTGAAAAGCCGCACCGGGGCCGGGTAGCTCAATCCACCTTCGGCAAGCTCGCCGCGGCAATGGCTTGGCCGTGACGTTTCTCGGTCTCGTCCGGAATGTGGAACTTGATCCGCTCGGCCAGTTCGGGGAATTCCGCGGCCATCACTTCCTTGGAACGCTCGATAATATGCTCACCGCCGGGGCCGGTGGTCACGCGGCCGAGCAACAGTACATACTCGTAATCATAAAACTCCGCGTAATGCGCCAGCGTGTAGCCGAGGTAGATGCCGATTGCATCGTAAATCTTCAGCGCACGCTCGTCGCCTTCCTCCATGAGCTTCTGCACGATCTTCAACTGCTCGGGCATGCTCAGGCTCGCATCATACTCAATGCCCGAAGCCGGCAGTAGGCGGGCAACCGCTTGTTGCGAGAAATACTGCGCGCCCACGCCAAGGTCGCCACTCCATTCATCGGCCGGGGCTTCCGGATGCAAATCCACCGGCGCGAAGGCCAGTTCGCTGAGCCACGTGGTGATATTGCCGTCCATGTCGATATAGCCGCCACCTTCGCTGGTGCCCATGGCGATGCCGAGCACGCCGTTTTTGCCGAGCGCCATCGAGCCGGCTAAAGCGGTCACCTCGCCGTCATTGATCACTTCCAGCGGGCAATTCCATTCCTCGGCGATGCGGGTGAACATGTCGCGCACCTTGGCCTCGAAATCCTCCGGACCCACGCCGCGAAAGAGCGAGGCCCACGTCACCTTGTTATGCGAGTAACAGCCGGCGGCACTGCCCCCAATGGCGTCCACACGCGGCAGATGTTCGGCGGCGCGCTTGAGAGAATCGACTATGCCTTCGTAATGATAATCCGGATTCGGTTCGAAGTACGGATCCCATACGATCTCTTCGCTAAACTTCACTTCACCATCAATCACCGCAGCCGCCTTGCGGTCACTGCCGCCCAGATCGAAGCCAATGCGGCAGCCATCCAAGTGCCGACCAATCGGGCGCGCCTGAGAATTTTCCGCGGGCAATTCGGTGCAAGCCACCACTTCGAGCGAGTGACGATTGTTCTTCACGCCAATCACGTCGTCGTCAAATTTGCCGAACTCGTTGGTCCGGTAGTATTCCTGCAGCCGGCCGATGTAGGCATCCGCGCCGCTCAGATGAATCTTCCAGCCGCCGCGTTGCCACAGTAGAAATTTCACCATGCGTTCCAGGTGCCGAAAATTATTCGGTTCCAGCTCGTGATCGGCCGGGAACAAAACAGTGCGATGATGAAACACGGAGCCATCGGCCTGCTCGAGGGCAATGCCAGCGTCCACTGCCGCGCCGGTTTCGCGAGCCGCCGCCTCGAAGGCGCGGTTCACCTGAATCGCCGGGCGAAAGGTGGGATGGAGTTCTGGAAGAAACGTTGGTTCGGGTAACAGGATTGTCTCGCTCATCACGGGGCGCGGATAGTTTGGCGGTTCGCGCCGCATTGCAAGATTTTTGCCCTCAGCCCTTGGCCAAGCGCACGATCTCGATATGGGTGTCACCGTGCTTGAGGGTTTTCTTGGACAACCAAGGTGTGGGGATCTCCAGCGTGTCGCGCTTGGTGTGGCCAAGGAGGAACAGGCCGCCTGGCTCGAGCAGCGCGGGGAGGTTTTCGTCGTCGAGCAACTGCTGGGCAAACGACTCGGAGCGGCGTCCCACGTTCTTGTCTCCGTACGGGGGATCGGCCATGACGAGGTCGAACCTGGCTCCGCTGCCACGCAGTTGGCCAAGCGCGGCGAAGGCGTCGGCCGTGATGAATCGCGCTTGGCCAAGCGGAACGCCGATCGCCTTTGCGTTGGCTTCCATGACGCGGGCGTGCTTCGCGGACAACTCGACAAACGTGGCCGACGCCGCGCCGCGGCTGAGGCACTCGAGGCCCAGCGCGCCGGTCCCGGCGAACAGCTCCAGCACCCGTGCCCCGTCGGCAAAACCGGCGAGGCTGTTGAAGATGGCCAGGCGCACCTTGTCCGGCGTGGGGCGTACCGCTAGCCCCTTGGGAACCTTGAGTGTAGCACCGGCTGAACTGCCTCCGATGATCCGCATTCGTGCCGGGATTGTTGCGCTTGGCCAAGCGGCTGGCAACCCGCTGGGTCAATTTGGCCCGAAATAATCCTTTTTGCGTTTGACCCGTCGCAACCGGAAGGAGTAGCTTCCCCGTCCTTTTTTGCGGGAATATGTTAGATTTTCAAAAAATCCGGAGGAAACAGAAGTGGTTATTCGGCGTGATCGCCGTCCCGGTCATCTTCGGTTTTGTCATCCTGTTCACTCCCGACGCCGAGGATCGGCTTTTCGGGCGTGGAGGGCAGTCTGAGAGCGGCACATACGGGCAGTTGAATGGCGAACTCGTCACCCGCAACCAGTGGATCGAGGCGCGAAACATCGTCATCGGCCAGAATCGCAGGAGGCTGCCTGATGAAACCATGGCCAACGAGACTGTTCGCATTTTGCGGGAAAAAGCGTTGATGGCGTTTTACGACATTAGCCCAAGCCAAACAGACTCGGATGCTTGGATTTCACAACTGATTGATCGCAGTCTTGAGTCGCTTCCCAGCGAATCGAGACCCACACGGCAGGAGTGGCTTTCAAATTTATTCTTGCAATTTGGGATACCGTTTAGCAGCGAAGCCGATACCCAATCCCAGGTTCAGATGAAAGGGGCTGCCCAACTAGAACCCTTTGTGCGGCATCAGGTGGGTGTCGACCAGTTGCGGCGGCTGGCCGGGGTGTCCGGCGTGCTTCTGTCCGCCAAGGAGGCCGAGATCCGGTTCCGGGAGAACAACGAGCAGTACGAGGCAGAGGGAATCTTCCTGGCCCACACCAATTACCTTCCGCTGGTTCAGGCGAGCGAGGAGCAGCTCAAGCGGCATTACACCAACACGCTGTCGGAGTACATGATTCCCCAGCGCCGACAATTGTCGTACGTCACCTTCCCAGCGACCAATTATCTCGATGAGGCGGAGAAAAAGTTTGACGCGTTGAACGCCGTAGAGCGCGGCGGGTTCCTGACCAATTATTGGGCGGGAATCACCAACCTTGCGGGATACAAGACCAACAGCATCCCCGACTTGGCCAAGCGGATCGCCCCGGTCCGCACCAACGAGTACGCCGGCATGAAGATCGAGGAGGTCACGGCCGACATCCGGGAGCAACTCCTGACCCGGTCGTGGGACCTCAAGGCCGGCTTGGCCGTGATTGAGGCTTACCGGGCCGGGATGGATTTCCAGAATAGCCTTGTGGCCACCCACAAGGCACAACCGGCCCTCGATACGCTTGAGAAGATGGCCCTGTTGCAAAACCTCACTGTCAGCACCACGCTGCCGACAACCAACAAGGTTGCAGGCGCCGTGCTCGAGTTGCCAAGCGTCCGGGTCGCGGATTTGTTCCAGTTGAGCGTGACCAACGCCATCATCGTTGGCGATCCCTTCAGCGGCGGATTCGGCGACTTTTTTGTTGCGTCGCTCAAGCGGATCATCCCGGCGAGAAAACGCTCCTTCGCCGAGGCCAAGCCGGTCGTGACCGCCGGGTTCAAGAAAGCGGAAAGCATCAAGTTCATGAAGCAGGCCGGCGAGAAAGTTCACCAGTCCGTCACGGCCGGCAAGTCACTCGCCGAGGCGGCCAAGGAGAACAACCTTACGGTGACTCAACTGGGGCCGTTCAACTCGGCGGGCGGAGCCATCCCCGGCCTGGCCAACAAGGCGAACAGCGAGGATTTCCGCACGCAGGCGCTTGGGCTGGAGGTCGGGGCGGCCAGCGAACTGATCTCCAGCAGCACCGACCCATCCGACTCAGTCGCCGAGGAGGCGGCCTTCGTGGTGAAAATGACGGCCAAGACTCCGGTTTCCAAGGATCGTTTCGACGCGGAGTTCCCCGCTTACCTCGAAAACGAGCGCGCCAGCGCCGCCGCCCTAGCCTACAGACCGTGGCTGCAGAGCCAGACGGAGGACGTTTACAAATATTCGCTCAGCACCGGCATCGGAGAGGGTGAAGGAACCATCGATCTGGAGACGATTGATGGCGACAACGGTTTTTACAAGCAGGGCACCTTGGTGAAAATCGTGGCCAAGCCGGCCGCCGGGTTTAAATTCAAGGAGTGGTCCAGCGGGGTGATCGTCAACACCGGCGTCGCGGAGAATGAAATTGTCGTTTCGCGAAACCAGTTTGTTGAGGCGACCTTCATCCCCCAGGCTGCCGAGTAACCCACGGGCCGCTCGGCTCGCATCGCGACGTGGCTTCCGCAGGCAAAAACATCATCCGCCTGTTCTCCCCCGACGAAACCCGGTCGTGGGTGTTCCCGGTTCTCTTCGAGGACGACCATTACCTTGCGCTCGACAAGATGACGCACATGGCGGTCTCGCACAGCCAGCTTTTCCCCGACCGCCCCAGTCTCGACAACCTGATCCGTCATGCTATCGGGGCCGATGCCCGCTGGGCAGTCAAGCGCGGCATACGCCGCCTCCCGTTTGCCTGCCGCATCGACTTCGAGACGAGCGGCATCGCGCTGTTCTGCAAAGACAACGAGGCGCGCCAAAAGGTTGGCGACCTGCTCGGGGCAAACGAGGAGCGGCGCGAGTTCCAATGCCTCGTCCACGGCACGCCAAGCGATGATTCACTCGAGGTCGACGCCAAGATTGGCTGGGTGCGAGAGCGGCCGGAACTGATGCAGGCCGGCAAGCGGGGGAAACAGGCCCGAACCCGGTTCGAGGTCGCGGAGCGGTTCGCCGGTTTCACACTGCTCAATTGCCAACCGGAGACCGATCGGAAACACCAGATCCGCGCCCATTTGCAGCACCTGAGACTGCCGCTGGTGGGGGACGCCTGTTACGGTGGCAAACTGCTGTTGCTGTCAAAGATGAAGCCCAACTATCGTCCTCGGCGTGACGGCACCGAGCAGCCGTTGCTCGACCGGGCAGCACTGCATTACAGCAAACTCAGCTTCAGCCACCCCTTTACCGGCGAGACGGTGGCCATTGAGTCGCCCTTGGCCAGGGACATGCAGGTGGCGATCAAATACCTCCGCAAATACAGCACGCCCCGATAGAGTCTGACCGCTTGGCCAAGCGCTGGGTTGCTATCGTTGCAGCCGGGCCTGCTCGGCGGCGAGCCGTTGTTTCTGCCTGAGCGAGGTGCTGAGTTTCACCGCCGCCGCAAACGCCGCCTCGGCGGCCTCCGACTGGCCGGTCTCGGCCAGCAAGTCGCCGAGCCTTTCCTGCAACATCGCGCTGCCCTTGGTCTCGGGCAACTGGCGCAGGTGCGCGATCGCCGCCTTGGCCGGGGCACCTGCGGCGAGCCCCTGGTTCACGGCAAGCAGATGGAACCACTCCAGCATCGGGCTGTTCCGCTTGGCCAAGTCCGCCCGCAATGCCTCCGGCGCCCGGCCGAACGGGCGGTAGAGCGGGTCACCGACAAAGACGGTCTGCCACGAGAGCGCGCGCGTCGCGGCGTAGCCGGCCTCGCCAAACGTGAACCCGTCCTGGATGAGCCGCGAAAAGAAGAGCGGCTGATCCGGGGTCAGCTCAAGGTACGGCTCGAAGACGCTTCCAAAGGTGGCCGTGGCGCCTTTCCGGACGAACGGCCCGATCCATCGGGCGTACGCGTCGCGGATCATCGAGCCGTTGAACGAATGCAGATGGTACGCGATGGCACCCGGCATGAACTCAACCGTCGACTCGGCAAACACTCCCTCGACGTTGATGCCGTACCAGCCGGCGTAGAAGGCGATATGGCTCGCGGGGAAACCAGCCGGCAGCGTCTCCGGTTTTTCATCCACCACCGTGGTGAAGCCGCTCCGGCGGGTGATCTCGCCGACCCGCCGGAGCCGGTCATCCCCGGCCTTGAACGGGCCGCCGGCAAGGCCGCGAAGATCGATGTAGGCGCGCCCCCAAAGTCCGTCCCGCTCGGCGGCGATCGCACGGTCCACCAAGCGCTTGGCCAGGCTTGCGGACGGGCCGTCAAGCCGTGCCACCATCAGCACGCCGTTGGCGGGGGAAATTTGCCCGGCATCTGCCTGCCGGAAAATGGGGTTGGCGACGATCCCGAACCGCTTCGGCGCTTGGCCAAGCTGCGGCAGCATCGCCAACTCGCTGTCCACCGAGGCCTCGTTGCGGCGCAGCGAAGAGGGCGCCTCGCGGCGTCCTTCCTCCTCCAGTGCGTCATCCTTGTCCACGCGGATCGGCACGCCCCAGCACGGCACCAGGTAGCGGATCGACGCCGTTTTGCCGTCGAGCAGGTTGCGCTTGGCCAACTCGGCGGCCAGCGGTTGCTCGAGTTGTGTCGTGAACTCCTGGCGCGAGATAGTGTGTCCGCTCGACAACGGCAACCCGATGAGATGATTCGCCGGTACGGCGCGAAGCGTGGCGTAATGCTCCGCAACTGCCTTCGACTCCGGCAGTTTGCTGTTGAACAGCACAGCCACGTCTTCCCCCTGCCCAGGCGCAGCGCACTTGGCCAAGGCGATGACCGTGAGCAAAACCAGCTGTCGTTTCATGTCATGCAGAACTTCATTCCATCGTAGGCGAACCGGACGCCGTTGGGCAGTTCCGCCTCGTCGCGGTCGTGGTCATAATAGTCAGTGAGATGGGACAGGACGGTTTCACCGGCGCCAATGCGGCGGGCGGTGGTGAGCGCCTCGTCCAGTGTCATGTGCGACGGATGCTCGTGCGGTCGCAGGGCGTCCAGAACGGCGACTTGCACCCCCTTGGCGGCCTCGACCGCCGCCGGCGACACCGCCTTGCAGTCGTTGTAGTAGGTCAGGCGCCTGGCATCGCCCTGCTCAAACAAAAACCCGAGCGACCCCATGCTGCCGTGTGTCTGCTCGAACGGGGTGATCCGCAAGTCGCCCAACTCGAACGCCCCGTCGATGAGATGCGGTTCCGGCTTGAAGTAGCCGCGCATGAGCGGCCCCTCGAAGGCGTACCGATAAACGCGCCGGAGGGCAGTCATCGTTTTTTGATCGGCATAAAGCGGCATCGGGAGGTGGCCGTTGATCGCGCAGAACCGGCGGCAGTCGTCCAGCCCCATGACGTGGTCCGCGTGCGAGTGGGTGACCAGCACGGCATCGACGTGCCGGATGCCCTCGCGCAACGCCTGTGTCCGCAGATCCGGGGTCGCGTCGACCAGCACGCGAATCTCGTCGGTTTCAATGTAGACCGACGAGCGGGTGCGGTGGTTCTTTGGGTTGGCCAAAAACTCCGGTGGATAGTCGGCCCCGATGATCGGCACGCCCTGCGACGTGCCGGAGCCAAGGATGGTCAGGTTGAATTTCACTCCGTTTTGTTTTGCCTCCGCTCCGATCTGTTTCCACATTCGCCCGCGTCCGGCGCATGCTGACCGATCTCCGCATCAAGAACCTCGCCCTTGTCAACGACCTGGCCATTCAGTTCGGCCCGGGCTACAACTCGATCACCGGTGAGACCGGCGCCGGCAAGTCGATCCTCATCGGCGCGCTGGGCCTCGTGCTCGGCGAGCGCGCGGATCGCACCCTCATCCGGGACGGCGGCGGCCACTGCTCGGTCGAGGCAATAATCGACACCGTCGGCCTTGGCAAAGCATTTCACGTGCGCCTCGACCAAAACGGCATCGACCCGTGCGAGGACGGGCAACTGTTTCTCAAGCGCAGCTTCTCCGCCACCGGCGGCAACCGGCAATTCGTCAACGGATCCCCGACCACCCTCGCCGTGCTGGCCTCCATCGGCGAATGGCTGGTGGACATCCATGGCCCGCACGATCATCAGTCGTTGCTTAAGGCCGCGCGGCAGCTCGACATCCTCGACGCCTATGGCGGGCTGGAGGCGCAGCGGAACGATTTCGCCGCGCTCGTCGATCAGCAGGCTGCCTTGGCCGCGCAAAAAGCCGGGTTGATCGTCGACGAGGACGCCTACGCGCGCGAACTGGATTTGCTGCGCTTTCAAGTCAGCGAAATCGAGTCGGCGCAACTCAAGCCGGACGAGGAGCCGGAACTCGAGCAGGCGTTTCAGCGGGCCACCCACTCCGCGCGTCTCGCCGAATTGGCCGTCGAGGCACGCAGACTCATCGACAACGGCGAGCCCAGCGCAACCGACTTGACCGCCGCGCTTGGCCGCGCACTGCAGGAGATGGCCGGGATCGACGCCGGGGCGGAATCGCTGCTCACCGAGCAAAGTGCGGTCAGCGCGCAGTTGGCCGACTTGGGCGCGGCGATCGCCGATTACGCCGAGCGGTTAAGCCTCGACCCGGCACAAATGAAACGCGTCGAGGAACGGTACAACCTCGTGCAGACGCTCAAGCGGAAATACGGATCAACGCTCGCCGAGGTGATCGCGTTCGGCGGCCAAGCGGCCAAGCGCCTGGCCGCGCTCGAGGGGCGCGACGAGGAGTTGGCCCGACTGAACGCCGAGGCGGCCAAGCTCGACGAACAGATCCAAGCGCTTGGCCAAGCGCTGAGCGCCGAGCGAAAGGCCATCGCGCCCAGGCTCGTCGAGGAGGCGGAACGGCAGTTGAACGACTTGGGGTTTTTGCAGTCGCGCTTCGATGTGGAGATCATCGACCCCAGCGAGCTTGGCCAAGCGGAGGCCGCCGTGTCGCGAACCGGTTTTGACCAGATCGAGTTTCTGTTTGCGCCGAACCCCGGCGAGCCGTTCAAGCCGCTCAAGGCGATCGCGTCGTCCGGCGAGATGGCGAGAGTGATGTTGGCGCTCAAGACCGTGCTCGCGGCGCAGGACCGCATTCCGGTGCTGGTGTTCGACGAGGTCGACTCCAACGTCGGCGGCGAGACTGCCGGGGTGGTCGGCGCAAAAATGAAACAGATCGGTGCCAAGCGGCAGGTGCTTTGCATCACGCATTTGGCCCCGGTGGCGGCGGCGGGGCACCAACACTACCTCGTCGCGAAGGAGATCGTTGACGGCCGGACGTTGACGCGCGTCGCGCCGCTCGACGGCGAAGCCCGCGTGGAGGAATTGACCCGGATGCTGGGCGGCGGAGGCGCTGCCGCCCGCCAACACGCCGAGTCGCTGCTCGACAGCCCGAAATAACGCTTCCCCGGGGAAGGGCCTTGCCTTAGGCTCCGCCGTCCCGCG
>JACNJE010000064.1 GCA_014382705.1 Verrucomicrobiota bacterium
CATGAGGACATTTTAACTTGAGTTTTAAAGAGGACATTTTAAAAGAGTTTTGACAAGATTTATCACAATGGGCTTCGAAAGGGCAGTAGGCTTGAATGATCCAGCCCAGTCTGGGGCTGAAGGTAGGGCGCGCTGTCCCAGCACGCCGATGGCATATAACATCGCAGACGATTGCTCAAACGACGCAGACGGCTGGACAGTCGTCCCTACCCTCAGACTTCAAAAGTTGATATTCCTTGTTCGTCATTCGTTATTCAACCCGCGCTTGGCCAAGCGCTTGGTTTACTTCGCCGGTTTGCGGTGGAATTTGCCGGTCAGTTGCGGGCCGTTGTCGGGCGGCATGGAGTTGTGCCAGACGATGCAGGCTTTGGTGAACTTGGCGACGAGGTCGGGGTGTTGGGCGGCAAGGTTATCGGTTTCGGCGAGGTCGGTTTTCAAGTTGTACAACTCGGGATCGGAGCCGTCGTATTCGCAGAGGAATTTCCATTGGCCAACGCGCACGGCGAGGTCGGGCAGATCGTTGTCGCCGTAATATGAATCGCGATCGGGCGGGCGTCGGAAATAAATCGGCGCCTTCCGCGAGGCGTCCGCTTGGCCAAGCAGCGTGCCGGGGAGCGACTCGCCGTCGAATTTTGTGTGCTTGGGATGCGGCGTGCCGGTGATGTCGAGCAGCGTCGGCACAAGGTCGATGGCGGAAAAAACCGAGGTGCGATTCACATGGTTGCGCTTGGCCACCGACCCGCCCCAAGCAATAAGCGAGGAGCGCACGCCGCCTTCGTAAAGTTGCGTCTTGAAGCCACGGAACGGCCCGGCGGAACCGGCACCGCGTTCAGGGCCGTTGTCGGAGCACACGAGGATGAGGGTGTTCGCTCTCAACGCGGGGTCGTTGCGGATGTGGTCGAAGAGTTTGCCGAGTTGTCGATCCATCTCTTGCAGCACAGCGTGATAGAGGCCGCGCTTGCCATCGGCCCATTTGCCCACCGGCGGCCAGAACGGACTGTGCACGTCGTCGGGCCAGAGGTTGATGTAAAACGGCTGCTTGGCCTCGGCGGTTTTTTGGATGAACGGAATAGCTTCATCGACAAAGCCTTCGGTGATTTTGGAGCGTTGCACCCAACGCGCCCCTTGGCCAAGCCGCTCGGCATCGGCCCAGATGCGGCCGGGCTTTTTAGCATCCTGCCCGGGCCGCAAAGTGAGCGGCAACAGCTTCGGCCCCATGCCCTCGAAGTTAGTCAGCGAACCATCAAAACCATACTCAGTGATCGCCGGTGCATCAGCCACATCACGCTGGCCGCCCATGTGCCACTTGCCAAAATGTCCCGTCGCATAACCGGCCTGCTGCAGCGACCGCGCGAGCATCGGTGCCTTGGGATCGAGCCACTGCGCCATCCCGCGTTTCGCGTTACTCTTGCGATTGTTCAGGTACGACGTGATTCCCCAGCGCTGCGGATATTGCCCCGTGGAAATCGCCACGCGCGAAGGCGAGCAAATCGGCGAGTTCACATAAAACTGCTCAAACCTAATGCCCTCCTTCGCCAACCGATCAATGTGCGGCGTCTTCACGGCCTTGTTTCCAAAGCACGAAAAATCCCCCCAGCCCATATCATCAATAAACACCAACACAACATTCGGCTGCGCAGCCGAGAGTTGAGTGTGAAAGAAAGTTGCGAGTACGATGGCGAAAAAATGTTTCACGAGGTGCGTCTTTGATGCCCCAAATCAAGCCGAAGGCTTATTTTTCGTTCATCTTACCCCACTTTTTTTAGCCGCGACACGCGGCCGGTGTGGACCCATTCGGCGACTAGGATATTCCCGTCATTGTCGAAACAGGCGTCGTGGGGGTGGACGAATTTTCCGTTGACCCATGTCTTGGAGTTGCCGCGGTTGACGGTTTTCTTTCTCACGACGCTTTCGACGTCATCGCCGAGTTGGGCGACGACTTCGTTTTTTTCGTTGAGTAAGGTGACGCGTGCGTGGAGCTCGGGGACGAGCATTAGGTTTTTGTAAGTATCTATGTTGGCGGGGAGACCGTAACCGCGGAGGGTGGTGAGGTGTTGACCTGCGAGGCTGAGGTATTGCAGCGTGTGATGGGCGCGATCGCAGACGACCACGCGTTCGGTGCGGCCGGGGCGACGATCGATCCAGATGCCGTGCGGCGTGGCGAACTTGCCGTTGCCCGCGCCGGGGCCGCCGAACTTGGACACCCAGTTGCCCGCCTTATCGTAACGGTGGATGTAAAACGAACCGTAGCCATCGGCGAGCAGAAAGCCGCCGTCGTTGAGGAAGGCAAAGTTCGTGGGCATGAAGGAGTCACGGCCCCAGCGTTTGATGCGCACTTTGTCTTCGTCCTTTTTGTAAACGCCGCTGTCCATTGGCGCGTACTTTTCCCAAACCGTCTCGCCCGTGAGCGTGAGCTTGGCGAAAGACTTCACCTGTTGATACGCGCACACATAAAGAAACTGCTCCTTGCCCTCCGTGCGTACCTCGATGCCGTGGCCGCCGCCCTGAAATTGTTCACCAAAAGCGCGAATGAATTTGCCGTGCGGATCAAAAACAAAAATGGACGGATGCTCCTTCAAATTCGCGCGGCCCTCGTGGATGACATACACGCGCCCCTCGGCATCGACGGCCACGTTATGAGTCGTCTGCCAAGAATACTTCTCCGGCAACCGCGCCCAATCGTGCTGCACCTCATACCGATGCTCGCCCTTGCCAATGACAAGTTGCTTGGGATTTTTATTGGCCAACAACAACTGCGGCGCAGCCACAGCGGCAATAGTTGAAGAGGCAAGAAAACGGCGGCGGGAAACAGGATTTTTCATATGCGTTTGGCTGCCGGAAGTTTACGCCGCGAGTAGTGAGACGCAAGACCGTAGCACCAAAGGTGCTGAAGTGTTTCCTATCTAATCACTACTCACTCAATTTAGTCACATACGCATAAAACGCGCCCATTGGCGTGCCTTTGACGTCTGTGAATTTAGCCCATAACTCGTCGCGACCGGGCTTGAGATTGAGGCGGAAGGTGACGCTTTTGGCATTGGGCTTGATGGGCAATGTGAGATCTTTGCCTCCGAGTTTTAGATGGGCTTTTGTGGCGGAAAAAGTTTTGCCGGGGATGGCGCGGAAGGCTTTGGTGCCGGGGACATCGGCACCGGCGGGGAGGCCAGCGATGATGGCGCGGTTGGCTTCCTTGGGCCAGCGACGGAGTTCAACGGTGTAGTCGCCGGCGGTTTTTACA
>JACNJE010000110.1 GCA_014382705.1 Verrucomicrobiota bacterium
ACTCTCCTCTCAACCCTTTCCAACCCTTCGGTGTCCTTTTTTATGAGTCAACACGATGATGTTCATTAGTCATTAAAATGTTGATTAACCGGTTTCGGTTTGGGATACTGTCCGGCCTTTTGTTTGGCCGTTCACGCAGAAAATGGCGTAAACGGCGTTTACTTGGGGAAAGGAGACGGGATGATCTCGTTCGATTTTCCCCGTTTTTTGGATTTGAACCGTATGAGTGACCGAGTCAACCCGATAGGATTCCCCCGAAAACAGGGCCTGTACGATCCTGCCAACGAGAAGGACAGCTGTGGTGTGGGATTCGTGGCCCATGTGAAGGGGGTGCCGAGCCACCAAATCGTGCTGGATGCGATCCAGATGCTCAAGAACATGGATCATCGCGGTGCGTGCGGCTGCGAACCCAACACCGGCGACGGCAGCGGCATCCTCACCGGCCTTCCGTGGGGCTTCCTCGAGAAGGTCGCCCGCGAGGAGATGGGCGTGGAACTGCCGGCCAAGGGGCGCTTCGGCGCGGGGCTGGTTTTCCTCCCACGGATTGAGGCTGAGCGTGCCAAGTGCATTGCCGCCGTGGAGGCGATCATCGCCGAGCAGGGCCAAACCTGCCTCGGCTGGCGCGAGGTGCCGGTGCAGGCGGACAAGGCCGATGTCGGCCCCAGCGCGCGAGCCGCCGAGCCGCATATCGTGCAGCTTTTCATCGGTGCCGCAGACGGCGTGGATGGCGATGACTTTGAACGCCAGCTGTACATCATCCGCAAACGCGCCAGCCACCAGCTGCGGTTCGACGCCTCCCTCGAGCAGGCGTTGCTGTTTTACATCTGCAGCCTCTCCACCAAGGTGATGATTTACAAGGGGATGCTCACTACGGACCAGTTGATCACCTACTTTGCCGACCTGTCCAACCCCGATTACCAGACGCACCTCGCGATGGTGCACTCCCGGTTTTCCACCAACACGTTTCCAAGCTGGGATCGCGCGCAGCCGTTCCGGTTCATGAGCCACAACGGCGAGATCAACACGCTGCGCGGCAACATCAACGCCATGCGCGCGCGTGAGGGCACACTGCAAAGCGGTCTCTTCGAGGAGGACCTGCAAAAGCTGTACCCCATCATGGAGCCGGAATGTTCCGACTCGGGGAATTTCGACAACGCTCTGGAGTTTCTGCTGATGAGCGGCCGATCGCTGCAGGAGTCGGTGCTGCTGATGGTGCCCGAGGCGTGGCAGAAACACCGGCAAATGCCCCAGTCCAAGCGGGATTTTTATGAGTACAATTCCTGCCTCATGGAGCCGTGGGATGGCCCGGCATCGATCGCCTTCACCGACGGCAAATACATCGGTGCGGTGCTCGACCGCAACGGGCTGCGCCCGAGCCGCTATTATCTCACGCACGACGACCGCGTGATCATGGCCAGCGAGGTGGGCGTGATCCCGGTCGATCCCGCCAACGTCAAGGCCAAGGGCCGGTTGCAGCCGGGCCGGATGTTTCTCGTCGACTTCGAGCAAGGCACAATGATTCCCGATGAGGAAATCAAGGCCGACTTCTCCACCCGCAGGCCGTACGGCGAATGGCTGCGCAACCAGCGCATCGAGCTGGACGACATCGCCGCCACTGGCGAGGCGCACGGTCTGGTTGAGGACACACTCCGCCAGCGTATGCAGGCCTTCGGGTTTACGACCGAGACGATGCAGTTCATGCTGCTGCCGCTCATCCACGAACTGCGCGATCCCGTCGGCTCGATGGGCAACGACGCCTCGCTGGCCTGTCTCAGCGATCAGCCGAGGATGATTTATGATTACTTCCGTCAACTATTCGCGCAGGTGACCAATCCCGCCATCGATTCCATCCGTGAAGAGGTCATCATGTCGCTCGAGTGCTACGTTGGGCCGGAGAAAAACCTGCTTGAGACCACCGAGGCCCACTGCCAGCGCCTGCGTCTGCCGCATCCCATCCTAAGCAACGAGGAACTGCACGCGCTCAAGGGCATGGATTATCGCGGGTGGCGTTCCAAGGTAATCGACATCACGTTTCCCAAGACCGAAGGCCCCGCCGGCGCGGCCAGGGCGCTCGAGCGCGTTTGCGCCGAGGCCGAACAGGCCATCGCAGACGGCTTCAGCCTCGCCATCCTTTCCGACCGGGCGATCTCGGCCGACCGAGTTCCCCTTAGCACGCTGATGGCCACCGGCGCAGTGCATCATCACTTGGTGAAAAACACGCTCCGCACGCAGATCGGACTCGTGCTCGAGACCGGCGAGGCGCGCGAGGTGCATCACCATTGCCTGCTTGTCGGCTACGGCGCGGATGCGATCAACCCGTACCTTGCCTTCGAGTCGCTGTGGCAGGCGCGCCGCGAAGGCCTGGTGGATGACGGGAGATTTACCGACGACGCATCGATCGTGGCCGCCTACCGCAAGGGCGTGGCCAAGGGCATGCTCAAGGTGATGGCCAAGATGGGCATCTCCACGCTTCACTCATACAAGGGCGCGCAGATTTTCGAGGCCGTTGGCCTGCGGGATGACGTGATCGACCGCTGCTTCGCCGGCACTGCCAGCCGCGTGCAGGGGGTGAACCTCGACGAATTGGCCGAGGAAATGTTGCGCCGCCACGTGCTTGGTTTCCCTGAGCGCGCCGAGGACGAAACGGCGGGCTTGCCCAACCCCGGCGAATTCCACTGGCGCGCCGAGGGCGAAAAGCATATGTGGAATCCGCAATCCATCGCCGCGCTGCAAACCGCCGCGCGGACCAATAATTTCGATTCGTACGCGCAATTTTCCAATCACATCAACAGCGACACCAAGGCGCGTTGTGCGTTGCGCGGGCTGATGGAATTCAAGGAGGGCGTCAACGGCGGGCCGGTTCCGATCGACGACGTCGAGCCGGCCAGCGAGATCGTGAAGCGGTTCTGTACCGGTGCGATGAGCTTCGGCTCCATCTCGGCCGAGGCGCACGAGGGACTGGCCATCGCGATGAACCGCATTGGCGGCAAGAGCAACACCGGCGAGGGGGGCGAGGATCCGGAGCGCTTCAAGCCGCTGCCCAACGGCGATTCCAAGCGATCCGCCATCAAGCAGGTTGCCTCGGGGCGGTTCGGCGTGACGATTAGTTACCTCACGAATGCCGATGAGTTGCAGATCAAGGTCTCCCAAGGGGCCAAGCCGGGCGAGGGCGGCGAGCTGCCGGGGCGCAAGGTGGATGAAAACATCGCGCGCATCCGCTACTCCACCCCGGGGGTCGGCCTCATCAGCCCGCCGCCGCATCACGACATTTATTCCATCGAGGACCTGGCGCAGCTCATTCACGACCTGAAAAACTCGAACCCAGCCGCGCGGGTGAGCGTGAAGCTCGTGTCCGAGGTGGGCGTCGGCACGATCGCCGCCGGCGTGGCCAAGGCGCACGCGGATCACATCTTGATTTCCGGCGCCTCCGGCGGCACCGGCGCCTCGCCGCTCACCAGTATCAAGCACGCCGGGCTGCCTTGGGAACTGGGCATCGCCGAGACGCACCAGACGCTGGTGCTGAACGACCTGCGCAGCCGCGTGATGCTGCAGACCGATGGCGGCCTCAAGACCGGCCGCGACGTGGTCATTGCCGCGCTGCTCGGCGCGGAGGAAATGGGCTTCTCCACCGCGCCGCTCGTCACGATGGGCTGCATCATGATGCGCAAGTGCCACCTCAACACCTGCCCCGTGGGCATCGCCACGCAGGATCCCGAGCTGCGGAAAAAATTCAACGGCTCGCCCGAGTACGTGGTCAATTACCTGTTCATGGTCGCCGAGGAGGCGCGGCAAATCATGGCACAACTGGGCTTCCGCACGATCAACGAAATGGTCGGCCGCGTCGATGCGCTCGAGATGCAACAGGCCATCGACCACTGGAAGGCCGACGGCATCGACCTCAGTTCCATTCTCACGCCGGTCGAGAAACCGCACGCGGCCGTGGGGACCTATTGCACCCAGGCGCAGGATCATGGTCTCGAGTACGCGCTGGACAATGAGTTGCTGCGCTTGGCCAAGCGCGCCATCGAGGCCGGCGAACCGGTCGAGATCGAGCGGCCCATCATCAACACCAACCGCACCGTTGGTACCATTCTCAGCCACGAATTGGCCAAGGCGCACGGCGAGGCGTTGTTGCCGGAAGACACCGTCCGCATCAGGTTTCACGGTTCCGCCGGCCAAAGTTTCGGTGCCTTCCTGGCCAAGGGCGTCAGCATGGAACTGGAGGGCGACGCCAACGACTACGTGGGCAAGGGCCTCTCCGGCGGCAAGCTGGTGGTGTATCCGCCCAAGGAGTCCACTTTTAAGGCGGAGGAAAACATCATCGTCGGCAACGTCTGCCTTTACGGTGCCACAGGCGGCCGGGCGTTTTTCAGGGGTCGCGCCGCCGAGCGCTTCTGTGTGCGCAACAGCGGCGCCCATGCGGTGATCGAGGGCGTCGGCGACCACGGCTGCGAATACATGACCGGCGGCCGTGCGGTGATCCTCGGCCCCACCGGCCGCAACTTCGCCGCGGGCATGTCCGGCGGCATCGCCTACATTTGGGATCCCGAAAACGAGTTTGAACCCAACTGCAACATGGAAATGGTGGAACTGGAGCCGGTCGAGAGCGACGCGGACAGCGGGGAGTTGCTTAGCCTCATCGAGGAACACGCCAAGCGCACCGGTTCCGCCGTGGCCGCCGAGGTGCTGGATAATTGGAGAAGCGCGCTTGGCCAATTTGTCAAGGTGATGCCGACCGATTACAAGCGCGTGCTGGCCGAGCGCGAACAACGCAAACAGGAATTGGTCGCCTAGGCAGCCGGGGATTTTTCAATGGGAAAGCCAACAGGATTCATGGAGTTCGAGCGCGAGGCGGTGGCGTACCGCGATCCGCTGCAGCGCATAGGGGATTTCGGGGAGATTTACACCGACCCGCCCGAGGAACAGTTGCAGACGCAGGGCGCGCGCTGCATGGATTGCGGCGTGCCGTTCTGCCAGTCCGGCACCGGCTGCCCCATCGACAACCTCATACCGGAGTGGAACGACCTTGTCTACAAAGGTTGCTGGGAGGAGGCGCTTGAGCGGCTGCACAAGACGAACAACTTTCCGGAATTCACCGGCCGCACCTGCCCCGCGCCGTGCGAGGGGGCATGTGTGCTGGGCATCACCAATCCGGCGGTGACCATCAAGAACATCGAGAACGCCATCGTCGACCGCGGTTTTGCTGAGGGCTGGATCACGCCCAAGCCGCCGGCCGTGCGCACCGGCAGGAAGGTGGCCATCGTCGGCTCCGGGCCGGCCGGCCTGACGGCGGCGGCGCAGCTCAACAAGGTCGGGCACACCGTCACGGTTTACGAGCGCGCCGACCGGATCGGCGGACTGCTGATGTACGGCATCCCGAACATGAAACTCGAAAAGGACGTCGTCGAGCGCCGCGTCAATATCCTGCGGGAGGAGGGGGTGCTATTCGTCACGTGTGCCCATGTCGGCCGGGCGGAGGATTTTTCCTCCGGCCACATGACGCAGATCATGGAGGAGCGCGGCTGCGGGGTGCAGTACATCGACCCGAACGAGTTGCTGAAGGAAAACGACGCGCTGCTGATGGCCACCGGCGCCACGAAGCCGTTCGATCCCACAGCGCGATGCCCGGGGCGCGAGTTGGCGGGCGTGCAGTTCGCGATGGATTTCCTCACGCGCAACACCAAGAGCCTGCTCGATTCCAAGCTCGACGACGGTGCCTACACTTCAGCCAAGGGCAAGCACGTCATCGTGATCGGCGGCGGCGACACCGGCGCGGACTGCATCGGCACATCGCTGCGACACGGCTGCGCCAGCGTCGTCAATTTTGAACTGCTTGACCAACCGCCCGCCAAGCGCGCCGCGAACAACCCCTGGCCGCAGTGGCCGCGCGTGTATCGCCTCGACTATTCGCACGAGGAGAACAAGGCCAAGCACGGCAACGACCCGCGCGCGTACCACGTGCTGGCCAAGGAGTTCATCGGCGACGACAACGGCCGCGTGAAGGCCGTGAAAACGGTCGAGGTCGACTGGAGCAAGCCGGTCGAGGGCGGCGCGCCATTCAGCGAGGTGGCCGGCAGTGAAAAGGAATGGCCGGCGGATCTCGTGCTGTTGGCCACCGGTTTCGTCGGCCCCGAACTGGAAGTCGGCGAAATGCTCGGCCTCGAAACCCAAAACCCGCGCGGCAACTGGCAAACCTTCATCGGCGAGCACGGCGAATTCACCACCAACGTCGAGGGCGTCTTCACCGCCGGCGATTGTCGGCGCGGCCAATCCCTTGTCGTCTGGGCCATTAACGAGGGCCGCGGTGCCGCCCGCGCGATCGACCAATTCCTTGCCGGCACCAGCCTGCTCCCCGCGCCCGGCGTCACGCAGGGCAGCGCCTTGGCTGGTGCGTCAGTTTAAGGGTTGAATGGCCTCGGGCGTTTGTTAGCGTCCCGGTTCATTCAGTGGGGCAACCAACCGGTCACCATGCCAGCAGGGCTTGGCTTGGCAGCATCGGGTGATGCCCTTGGTTCTTTCTATTGAGATCGTGTTAATAGGAATACCAAAAGAAATCGCGGCCAGGGAGTGTCGCGTCGCCGCTGCGCCGGAGAACGTGGCCAAGTTCATCAAGCTTGGCTTCGAGGTGGCGGTCGAGACCGGCGCAGGCCAGGCGGCCAAGTTCCCCGATGCGCTCTATGAGGAAGCCGGGGCGACCGTGTTGTCCGCTGCGGAGATCTGGGCCAAGGCCGACATCCTGCTCAAGATTCGCCCGCCGCAGGAGGGTGAAGTCGAACTCGCCCGCGAGGGCGCGACGCTGATCAGCCTCATCCAGCCGGCGCAGAACGGCGACCTGCTCGAGCGCTTGGCCAAGCGCAGGGTCAACGCCATCGCGATGGACGCCGTGCCGCGCATTTCCCGGGCGCAGTCGATGGACGCGCTCAGCTCGATGGCCAACATCGCCGGCTACCGTGCGATGGTTGAGGCCGCCGGCGAGTTCGGACGCTTTTTCACCGGCCAAATCACCGCCGCCGGCCGCGTGCCGCCGGCCCGGGTATTGGTCATCGGCGCTGGCGTTGCCGGGCTGTCGGCCATTGGCACGGCGGTCAAGTTGGGTGCCATCGTGCGCGCCTTCGACACCCGCCCCACGGTCAGGGACGAGGTCAGGAGCATGGGCGCGGAGTTTCTCGAGTTGGAGTTCGAGGAGGACGGCACCGGCGAGGGCGGCTACGCCAAGGTGATGAGCCAGGAGTTCATCGAGGCGGAGATGAAGCTGTTCGCCGAGCAGGCGGCCGAGGTGGACATCATCGTCACCACGGCGATGATCCCCGGAAAAAAATCCCCCGTCCTCATCACCGGGGAGATGGTTCGCAGCATGAAGGACGGCTCGGTGATCGTGGATCTCGCAGCCGAGGGCGGCGGCAATTGTGAATTGACCCGGCCCAACGAGAGGGTGGTTGAGCATGGCGTGACCCTCCTTGGCTACACCGATCTGCCAAGCCGGCTGCCGACCCAGTCCAGCACCCTGTACGGCAACAATCTGGTCAAGCTGCTCGGCCTGCTGGGCGGTGCCGGGGAGTTTAAGCTGGATTTCGAGGATGAAATTGTCCGGGGCGCGACCGTGGTTCGCGACGGCGAAATCACCTGGCCACCCCCGCAAACGGCCGCCCCCTCGCCGCCGCCCAAGCCGAAGCCGCCCGCCCTCCAGCCACGGGAAGCCGGGGAGGCCAAGGGTAGCTCGGCACTCTCCGGGATATTGCTGGGCATTGCCTGCCTACTGCTGCTCGCGTTGGGTTGGGGGAGCGGCACCGAATTCCTCGACCAGTTGACCGTGTTCACCCTGTCGTGCTTCGTCGGGTACATGGTCGTCTGGAACGTCACCCCGGCACTGCACACGCCGCTCATGAGTGTCACCAACGCCATCAGCGGCATCATCGTCATCGGTGGCATGCTGTTCATCTCGAGCAGCAATCAGGCGGTGCAGATCCTGTCCGGCGTGGCGGTGCTGATCGCCACCATCAACGTCGCGGGCGGATTCCGGGTCACCCAGCGCATGCTCAAAATGTTCCGCAAATGATCACGCTCGCCGCCACCCAACACCCCCCGTTGATCCCGGCCGGCCTGCTCACCATGGCCTATCTCGTGGCCGGCCTGTTGTTTGTGTTGAGCCTTGGCGGCCTCTCCCAACAGGAGACGGCCAAGCGCGGCAACGTTTACGGCATCATCGGCATGACGATCGCCATCGCGGCAACATTGCTTTCCGGCATCACCAACTTCGCTTGGCTCATTCCGTTGATGGTCATCGGCGCATTCATCGGCATGGTCTTGGCCAAGCGCGTGGAGATGACTTCCATGCCGGAACTGGTCGCCATGCTGCACAGCTTCGTCGGCTTGGCCGCAGTACTCGTCGGCTTGGCCAGCTACCTCAATCACGGTGACGCAGCCCATGAGATGGTTCATCAGATCGAGATTCTGCTCGGCGTGTTCATCGGCGGCGTGACCTTCACCGGCTCGATCGTTGCGTTCGGCAAACTCCGTGGTTCGATCGGCAGCAAGCCGCTGTTGCTGCCGGGACGCCACATGGCCAACGCGGCCTTGGTGCTCGTCTGCATCTGGCCGTTGGGCGTGCAATTCATCGGCGCTGAAGGGACGGGCGGATTGACTGCGCTGATCATCGTCACGGTGATTTCGTTTGTCCTTGGCATGCACCTGATCATGGCGATCGGCGGCGCCGACATGCCGGTGGTGGTCTCGATGCTCAACAGCTACTCCGGATGGGCGGCGGCGGCGTCCGGATTCATGCTGGACAACAACCTGTTGATCATCACCGGCGCGCTCGTCGGCAGCAGTGGCGCGATCCTCAGTTACATCATGTGCCGCGCCATGAACCGCAGCCTGGCCAACGTCATCTTTGGTGGATTCGGCACCACGGCCGGGGCGACGCCGGTGGGCGGCGAGCAGCAGGGCACTGTTACGGAAACCAGCGCCGAGGAGGTCGCCGGCATGATGGACGACGCCGGCAGCGTGGTGTTCGTGCCCGGCTACGGCATGGCCGTCGCGCAGGCGCAGCACGTGATTCACGAGATTTCCGAGACCCTTCGCGGCAAGGGTGTCGAGGTGCGGTTTGCGATCCACCCGGTCGCCGGCCGGTTGCCCGGCCACATGAACGTCCTGCTCGCCGAGGCGCGCGTCCCGTACGACATCGTGTTCGAGATGGACGAAATCAACGAGGACCTGCCGGAGACCGACCTGGTCGTCGTGGTCGGAGCGAACGACATCGTCAACCCCTCCGCGCTCGAGGATGCCGCCAGCCCCATCGCCGGCATGCCGGTGATCGAGGCGTGGACCGCCCGGACGGTCGTCGCCCTCAAGCGAAGCATGGCGGCTGGCTATTCCGGCGTGGAGAACCCGCTCTACTTCCGCGAAAACACCCGCATGCTCTTCGGCGACGCCAAGGAAACCCTCACCGCCGTTTCGGAGAAACTGGGCTGATCAGCCCCCCACTTGGCCAAGCGGGGGGAGAGTCGCGTCAGCACTCGTGGAGTGCGGTTCTCCGCACCGCTTTTTTGAACGCAGAGAACGCAGAGCCGCAGAGGAGATAAACAATCGTCCTCGTCCTTCGTACCTCGTCATCGAAAAAACAAACATGGATGGACAGGATGCACAGGAATAATTTTTCCGATCCTGTTCATCCTGCCCATCCATGTTCAATTGAACCGGAAAACCACCACGAAAAGCACGAAGATCACGAACTGAAAAAAGAAAAACCACGAAGGTCACGAAGAGCACGAAGGAAAGGGAAGGGGAGTGCGCTTGGCCAAGGGGGAGCCCCGACGGGGCGGCAGGTAATAGCCCGGTGCGTCAGCTCCGGGTAGCCACGCAAAAAAACTAACGAGCCCCAACGGGGCGGCACAATAACGGGCATGACATAAAACATGGATGGACAGGATGCACAGGAATAATTTTTCCGATCCTGTTCATCCTGCCCATCCATGTTCAATTGAACCGGAAAACCACCACGAAAAGCACGAAGATCACGAACTGAAAAAAGAAAAACCACGAAGGTCACGAAGAGCACGAAGGAAAGGGAAGGGGAGTGCGCTTGGCCAAGGGGGAGCCCCGACGGGGCGGCAGGTAATAGCCCGGTGCGTCAGCTCCGGGTAGCCACGCAAAAAAACTAACGAGCCCCAACGGGGCGGCACAATAACGGGCATGACAAAAAACATGGATCGACAGGATGAACAGGATATTTTTTCCGTGGATCAGGGAAGAAGTACGAGGACGATTATCGAAATCCCTCTCTGCGATATTCTGCGCCCTCTGCGCTTAACCCTGTTATTGGCGTCGATTCGCGTCGATTCGCGGTTTCTGAATCAGTTTTTCAGCAGCCCAAGGAACGGCTCCGGCCAGAGGCCAAGCGCCATGACGGCCAAGGCCAGCGAGCATAGTGTGATTCCGGTCGCCCAGCCGATTTTTGAAGGCGCGATCGCCGCCCCGTTATCGGCGGGGACGACGAGGAAGGCTTTCAGCACGCGCAGATAGTAGTAGAGGGAAACGACACTCATGATGAGGGCGAAGGCGACGAGCCAGTAAAAGCCGTCAACCCAAGTGGCGGCTTCCGGTACCGCCTCGATCGCAGCGAAGAAGAGATAAAATTTACCGAGGAAACCGGCCAGTGGCGGGATGCCGGCCATCGACAGCAGGAACACCAAAAACGCCACGGCCAAGCCGGGCGATGTGTTCCAGCAGCCGTTGAAGTCGCTGATCTCCGCCTCGCGGCCCAGTTTGTCGGTCAGCACCGCGACCACCCCGAAAGCACCCAGGCTGGCGAGCGAATAAACCACGATGTAAAAAATCACGGAGGCATTTCCCGCTGCGGAGAAGGCCACCACGCCGACGAGCAGATAACCGGCGTTGGCGATCGCGCTGTAGGCGAGGAGCCGCTTCAAGTTGGTCTGGCGCAGCGCGCCGAGGTTGCCGACCACCATGCTGAGCACCGCGAGCGCGGCGAGTGCGGGGATGAGGGCGGCCTTCAGTTTCGGCGCGTCAAACACCGGCTGCAACAGCGCGAGCAGCAGCGCGGCGGCGGCGATTTTGGAGCCACTGCCGATCCAGCCCGCCACCGGTGTCGGTGCGTTTTGATAAACATCCGGCGCCCAAAGGTGGAACGGCGCCAGGGCCAGCTTGAATCCCAGCCCGACGAAAATCAGCAGGTAGGCCAGCACCAGCATTGGAGAATGTTGCAGGCCGGTCATTTGGGTGAGGTCGAGTTTCCCAGTGGCACCGTAAAGGTAGCTCAGGCCGAACAGCAGAAAGCCGGATGACACCGCGCCGAACGTCAGGTATTTCAACGCCGCCTCAGCCGAGGCGCGCTTGGCCTGATTGAGCACCGTCATTGCGTAAAGGCTCAGGCTGACCAACTCCAGCGCGACGAATGCGCCGAGCAAATTGCGGCTCGTCACCACGAACCCCATGCCCAGTGTGGCCAACAGCAGGAGCGCAAAATATTCGCTGACCTGTGGCGTGATTGGGTCGCGCTTGGCCAAGGGCAACACGCCCAGCCCCATGGCATACAGCAGCGCCTTCAACGTCAACGTGCCTGTGTTCAGCACCAGTTGGCCGTCGGCGGTGGACTTCATCAACGGCATCGTCCCGGCGATCTGCAACAGGAGCACCGCCAGTCCGGCGATCAGCCCGGCGGCGGAGATTTGGCAGGCCACTTGGTAGCGCTTGGCCAAGGCGCTGCCACGCAGACGCGAGTAATCGACCCCCAACGCGATGAACAAAGCTATCACGACCAGCAGGTCGGGGAGCAGGGCCAAAAGTAGCTGTTGATAATCCATGTCGCCTTGTCAGTTGGCCAAGCGCTCGAGCATCAGTTTCAGGCTGGGCGAAATCTTGTCCGTCAACAACCAAGGGCACAGGCCGATGAGCAGCGCCGCGCCCAGAAGCAGCGCCACGCCGGTTTTCTCCGGCAGCGTCATCGGCGGATAAGCGGTCTTCGCTTGGCTGGCGTCCGGCCTCTTTCGTTCGCGGAAAAATGCCTCGTGAATCTTCACCAGCGTGTAGCCGAATGTGAGAAGGATGCCCAACCCAGCGCCGCCAACGATCCAGCCTGAAAGCGACCCCCAAGCGCCGAGCAGCACGAACAGTTCGGAGACAAACCCACTAAATCCCGGCAACCCCATTGACGCCAGACCGGCCGCCACGAACACCCAGGCGATGCCCGGCATGTGGTCGATCAGCCGGTGCAACTCGTCGAGCATACGCGTTTTCGTGCGTGAATAAATCACCGTGCCGACCAGCGCGAAGAGCAGTGCGCCGATCACGCCGTGGGAGAACATCTGCAGCACCGCGCCGGTTAGGCCGGTGAGGTTCAGCGTGGCGATGCCGAGCAGCACAAAGCCCATGTGGCTGACGCTCGAGTAGCCGATGACGTATTTGAAGTCGTCCTGCTTGAGAGCCACAAGCGCGCCGTATACGATGTTGATGACCGCCACCACGGCCACCCATGATGCCCAAGCCTGCGCTCCCGCCGGCAGCAGTCCGACCGCCACGCGGAGGCAGCCGTACGCGCCGAGTTTCATCACCACGCCGGCCAGCAGCATGCTGGCCGCCGTCGGCGCGGCGACGTGGCCGGTTGGTGCCCAAGTGTGGAACGGCCACATGCCGCCCATGATGGCGAAGCCGACAAAAATCAGCGGGAAAAGCCATTGCTGGGCCGCCGCCGGTATCTGCGCCTGTTGCAATGCCAAAAGGTTGAACGTCTTCAGCGCCTCGCCGTTTGCGTCCTGCGCCAGAAAGAAAACCGCGAGCATCCCCAGCAGTACCAGCGCGCTGCCGCCGAAGGAGTAGAGCACCAGTTTCATCGCCGCGAACTGCCGTCGTGCGCCGCCCCAAATGGCGATCAGGAAATATTTTGGCACCACCGCAATTTCGTAAAACACAAACAGCAAAAACAGGTCGAGCGACAGGAACACGCCGTACACGCCCCCGATGAGCGCGAAGTAAAAGGCGTAAAACTGGTTGGCCCGAGACTCGAGAGTCCAACTGAACAACACGCCGCAAACTGCCACCAAGCCGGTCACCAACAGCAGCGGCAGGCTGATGCCGTCGTACCCGGTGGCGAAGCCGATGCCGAGCGAAGGAATCCAGTCGGCTTCGACCAAGTCCGCGAACTCGCCGCCGGAATAATTTGCATAACAGACCGCCGACACGCCCAGTCCGGCGGTCGCGAAGGCCAACGCCACCCAGCGGATTTGCCGGTGCGCTCCCGCCGGCATCAGCCCGCACACCAGTGCGCCGATAAAACTGAGAATGAGGGTGAGCAGCGCGGTCATGTCAGGGAATCAACTGGGTCAACTTTTGGCTGAACTCCAGCCAAGTTGCGGGGTAGATGCCGGCCCAGAAAACAAGGATGATGATCGGGGTTAAAATAAGGATTTCGTTCCGGGTCAGATCCGGCATGGACTTGTTTTGTTCGTTGACCGGTCCGGTGAAAACACGTTGCAACATGGTTAGCAAAAAGACCGCCGTGGCCAGCAGGCCCAGCGTGGCCGCCACGGTCACGCCCGGTGCGACGGCGAACGTGCCGCTAAAAATTAAAAACTCCGCCGCGAACCCGGCCATAAACGGCAGGCCAAGCGAGCAGAATGTGAGAATGAAAAACACCGCTGCGAACCGGGGAGTGACAGCGCTGAGTCCGCCGAAGTCATTCCGCCCGCGCAAGCCGGTGCGTTCCTCGAGCAGGCCCACGAGATAAAACAAGCCGGCCGCCGCCAAGCCGTGCGCGAACAATTGCAGGATGACGCCCTGTCTGGCCAAGGCGTGCGCGTCCACTTTCAGTCCGTCCGCCGTGATGCCCAGCGCGCCGACGCCGAGAACGCAATAGGCCACATGGTTGAGCGACGAGAAGGCAAGCAGCCGCTTGAGATCGGTTTGCCGCAGCGCGACGAATGCGCCCCACAGGATCGTCAGCAGCGCGAAAGCCATCAGCGTGCCAGCGTGCTGCTTCAGTTGCTCAGGGAAGATGGGGACTATGATTCGCAGGAAACCGTACACGCCCATCTTCGACATGACGCCGGTGAGCAGCATGGCCACCGGTGTCGGCGCGGCGGCGTACGCGGGTGCCTGCCAAATGTGCAGCGGCGCGAGCGGCACCTTCACCCACAGCCCGGCGAGGATCGCGCAGAAAATCAGAGGGCTGACCGGGACGCCTTTTTCGGCGAGTTTGATGAAATCAAACGTGCCGGTTTGCTGGTGCAAAAACAGGAAGCCGATCAACATCGCCACGCTGCCCAGCACGGTGAACAGGACAAAGTTCAGCGCTGCGCTGTGCCGCTCCCCGCCTTTTCCGAAGAGCTTGATCAGGAAAAAAGACGGCACCAGCACCAGTTCCCAATACAGGAACCAGTGGAAAAAATTCAGCGCGGTGAAGGTGCCAAACAGCCCGGTGAACAGCAGGCTGAGCAGCGCGAAATAAGTGCGCGGCCGGTCGGTGTGCTGCCACGAAGCCGCCACCGCGAGGGGAGCGAGCAGCGCCGAGAGCAGCAGCACCAGTGCGTTCGTGCCGTCGAGGCCGACGAAATAATCGACGCCCAGCGCGGGAATCCACGCCACTTTTTCGCTGAACTGCAAACCGGCGGCGGTAATGTCGAACTGCACCAGCATCCACACCGCCAACGCCAGCGACACCAGCGCCCCGACGAGCGCCACGGCGCGTGCGCGGGCTTCCGGCAGAGCCAGCATCAGCACGGCCGCCACCACCGGGGCCAATGTGAGTGCGGTGATCATTATAACCAAAACACGAGTATGCCGAGCGCGACGGCACCGAGCGCGATGAGGCGGAGGTAGCCGGGGAGAAAGCCGTTTTGAGGGCGGGTCACGGCGTGGCCAGCCGAGCGCAGCCGGTTGCACATGCCGTCGAAGGCCAGCGTGTCGATCAATTTGCGGTCGCCGCCGACGGCGAAGGCGTTGCCAATTCTGTCCGCCAGCAGTACCGCCAAGTCGCGTATGAAGAGCAGCAGCTCATTGAGTTGTTCCGCGATGACGATGGCCAACGCCCACAGTCGGCCCACCGTGGCGGCGTACAGTTCGTCGAACCACAGCTTGCGCACGAGCGGCGTGACGGCGAGCGGATCAGCCGCTTGGCCAAGCGCGCGGCCTCGGTAAATCAGCCAGCCAAGCGCGATGCCACCGAGTGCGACGGCGATGCTGACGGCGAGGACGATGGTTGTGTGCTCGTAATCAAGGTGCGGGAGTTTGTCCAAAATTGTGCCTTTGGCCAAGCCGCCGAGGCCAAGCGCGAAGAGGGCGAGGATGACGAGCGGCACCGTCATGATGCGCGGGCTTTCGTGCGGCGTGTGCTCGCCGCGATGTACGCCGGGGAATACATAAAGGCATTGACGCGTCATGTAGAGCGCCGTCAGCAGCGAGGCGGCGGCGGCGATCCAAAAGACCGGTTGATTCGTGGCCCAAGCGCCGGCGAGGATTTCGTCCTTGCTGAAAAAACCGCTCGTGAATGGGAACGCCACCAGCGCGAGCGTGCCGCAAAGGTAGGCGATCGTGGTCACCGGCATCGGCTTGGCCAAGCCGCCCATTTTGCGGATGTCCTGTTCTTCGTGGCAGCCGTGGATGATCGAGCCCGCGCCGAGGAAAAGCAGCGCCTTGAAAAAGGCGTGGGTCAACAAATGAAACATTCCCACCGACACGCCGCCGACGCCGAGGCCGACCATCATCAGGCCAAGCTGGCTGACCGTCGAGTAGGCGAGGATGCGCTTGAGGTCGTATTGGCCAAGCGCGATGAACGCGGCAACGAGCGCGGTGATCGCCCCGACCCAAGCCACCACCGGCAGCGTGCCGCCGACTTCAAACAGCGGAAACGTTCGCGCCACGAGAAACACGCCGGCCGCGACCATTGTCGCGGCGTGGATGAGCGCGCTGACCGGCGTCGGGCCTTCCATCGCGTCCGGCAGCCACACGTGCAACGGCAACTGGCCGGATTTGCCCACTGCGCCCATGAACAGCAGCAGACTGATCACCGCTGCGACGCTGATGCCGAATACGGTGCCAGTGAGATCCTGCTGCAACATACCGCTTCCTGCTTCATTGTAGAGCGTCAGCGTGCCGGTGGTCTTGAACGCCAGCAGAATGCCGATGAGAAAACCGATGTCGCCGATGCGCGTGACGATGAATGCTTTTTTGCCGGCGGCGGCGGCTTCCGGTTTGTGATTCCAAAAACTGATGAGCAGATACGACGCGACGCCGACAATTTCCCAGCACATGAACAGCAGCAACAGGCTGTTGGCCAACACGAGGCCAAGCATCCCGGCGGCAAACAGCGACAGGTAACAGAAAAACCGCGCCATGCGCTGGTCGTCTTTCATGTAGCCGGCGGAGTAGATGAAAATGAGCAGGCCGATGAAAGTGACCATCGCCGCCATGACGCCGGTGAGGGGATCGAGCACGAAATCAAACGAAATGGACGTTTCACCGACAGTGAGCCAAGGGATGTCGTTCGTATATCGCTGCGCCTCAGACATGCCCCAAGATTCGATCAGGGCTGCGATCGCCAAGCCGCACGAGCCAAGCATCGCGACGATGGCCACGGCAGCGGCGCGGCGGCCGTTCTGCAGCCCGCACGTCAGGGTGGCGGCCAACAGCGGCAGCAGCGGAATGAGGGTTAGAATGAGGGTCAAGGTCGTGGTGCTCATTCTTCCCTTAACGTGTCCATGGACTCCAAGTCCACGGTTTTGAAATGCCGGTAAACCGCAATCACCAACGCCAGGCCGACGGCCACCTCAGCAGCAGCCACGGCGATCGCGAACAGCGTGAACAACGGCCCGTGCAGCAGCGCGGGGTTTTCGCTGTAGCGCCAAAAGGCGATGAAGTTGAGGTTGGCGGCGTTGAGCATAATCTCGACGGAAAACAGCACGACGATGGCGTTGCGGCGCGTAAACACACCTATCAACCCAACGCAAAAAAGCACCGCCGCCAAAATGAGGTAATGGTGCAGGGTCATTCCGGTGAATCCTCCTCTTTTGGCATGCGAACGCCCTGTGCTGCGGTGACTGCACCGATGAGCGCCGCGGTGAGCAGCAACGCCAGCACCTCCAGTGTCACCACGTAAGGGTGCATCAATTTCTCCCCCAGTTCTTTCACCGAAGGCTCGATCGCTCGCGCGTGCTCCGGCGACGGGAATTGCTGAATGGGTGGCAGCAATAAAACAACAAAAACGGCAACGGCGGCGACGAGCCCCCAAAACCATCCGCGCGAAGTCATCCGCCGGCCGTCGTCGCCGGCCACCCGCTCGGTGAGCATGATCGCGAACAGCAGCAGAATCCCCACCGCGCCGATATACACGAGGATTTGCGCTGCCGCGATGAACTCTGCCAGCAGCAGCAGGAACAAGCCCGCCAGCCCCGCGAAAAAAACCATCAGCGCGAACACGCCATGAATGAGGTTGCGTTTACGCACCGCGACCAGCGCGCCAAGCACGGCGATGGCGGACAACATCCAAAATGCGATTTCCTCGTTCATTCAGCGTACTTGTAGTCGCGCGGGCGTACATTCGGGCGGTTCAGTTGATTCAGCCCCTTAGCGGCCATGTACAAAATCCCGAGACTCACCACCCACACGGCAACCTTGGAGACAATGTTTTCTTGTGGGATGAAATGTGCAAAGCCCGCGACGAGGATATTCAAAATGGAAAGCGGCAGCAGGAATTTCCACGCAAAGCCCATGAGTTGATCGACACGGAGGCGGGGCAGGGTACCGCGCAGCCAGATCATAACGGCGATGAGGGCAAAAATTTTCGCGATGAACCACATGGCCGACAGCCACGGCAGGGTGGCTATGCCGGGGCCTGCGCCACCGCCGAGGAAGAGGGTGACCGCCAGGCCGCTGATGGCGAACATGGCGATGTATTCGCCGAGGAAAAAGAGTGCGAACTTGAAGCCGCTGTACTCGGTGAAGTAGCCGGCGATGATTTCGCTCTCGGCCTCAGGGAGGTCGAACGGCGAGCGGTTGGTTTCCGCGAGGGAGGCGATAAAAAAAATGACAAATGCCGCGAGACCCCACGGGGTGAACACAAACCAATTCCAGCCGGCTTGTGCATTGGCGATTTCGGCTGCGTTAAGGCTGCCGACCATCATCACCACGACGACGGCGGACAAGACCAGCGGGATTTCGTAGCTGACCATCTGCGCGATGGCGCGCATGCCGCCGAGCAGCGAGTATTTGTTGCGCGACGCCCAGCCGGCCATGAAGATGGCGAGCGTGTTGAGGCCGGTGATGGCGAAAAAGAAAATGACCGCGCCATCGAGCAGAAACGCCTGAACGGGCAGAAGGGACTCTGTCCATGGGAACTCGATCGGCAGAAAGCACAGCACGAGCATCGCGGGGATGAGCGCGAGGATTGGGGCGAGCAGGTGGAACAGGCGGTCGGCATCGCGCGGGACGATGTTTTCCTTGAAGAGCATCTTGATGCCATCCGCCAGCGGCTGGCCCAGGCCAAAGAGGCTAAAGCGGCCGCCGTAGCGCGTGAGGGGAACGCCCACCTTGTTTGGGCCGATCCGGTTCTGGATGCGTGCGAGAGCCTTGCGCTCCAGCCAGGTGGTGAAGGCAAAGAGCGTTGGAAAAATTACCATCAACGGCACGGTGGCGATGAGGATATCGCGGACAAGGTCGGGGCTCATTGGGTATCCTCCTGTTTTTTGTCATCGGCCTCGGCCTCGGCTTTTGCTTTTTCCTCGGCCTTTTTCCTGGCGGCCTCGGCGGCGGCTTTTTTCTTGGCCTCCTTGGCGGCTTTCTCCTCGGCCATGCGCCGATCCCGCGCGGCCGCCTCCTCGGGATGGATCTTGTGATAGTAGCCGTTGCTCTTCAGCAAATCGTCACGGCGCAGCAACAGGCCGCCGAAGCGGTTGGACGTGCTCAGCTCGAACTGGCTGTTCATCACGATGGCGTCGAACGGGCACACCTCCACGCAGATTTGGCAGCTCATGCAGACCGACACGTCGATGTCAAATTTGGCTGGGTAAAACTGGGCCTTGTTCCCGCCGCGTTCCATTTTCTCCGTGCTCTTCTCGATGTAAATACACTGGGGCGGACATTCGCGCTCGCAGATCTGGCAGGCGACACACCGGATGGTGTCCATCGCTTCACCCTCGTCATGCAGCAGCATCGGAAAGTTGCGGCTGTACTGGCTCACCGTGGTGGTGTCTCGAAGCTGTTCGCCTTCCTCCTTCGGGTATTCCCCCGCGTGTTGGGGGAGGGAGTCGCCGGCGCGCCATGCATAATCATTCGTGGTGAGACGGTCCCGGTCAAAATAGGAACCCACGAAATTCCGCAGCGTCACCGCCATGCCCTTCAAAATGCCACCGCCGAGCAGGCTCATCGGTCCACCTCCCCCAGCACGATGTCGATGCTCCCGAGAATGATGACGGCATCGGCCACCTTTTGGCCGAGGCACATGTCGCGCAGCACAGTCAGATTAATGAGTGACGGCGGACGCACCCGATACCGGTACGGTTTCGGCGTGCCATCGGCGATCAGATAAAATCCAAGCTCCCCCTTCGGCGCCTCGACACGCCCGTAAACCTCCGCTGGTTTCGGCTTGAAGACCTTGGGGGCGTTTCCCAGCACGGGGCCGTGTTCAATCCCGTCCAAGGCCTGCTTGAGTATGCCGATGCTTTCCCGCATCTCCAGCATCCGCACTATGAACCGATCGTAACAGTCGCCCACATCGCCGTCCGAGTACGGCACGCGAAACTGGAACCGATCATAGATGCCGTACCGATCCACCTTCCGAAGGTCGTAGCGCTCGCCGCTGGCGCGGAGCATCGGGCCGGTGATGCCGGCGCTGATGGCCAAGTCGCGGGAGAGATTGCCCACGCCCTGTGTGCGGCTGAGGATGATTTCGTTTTCGCAAAGCAACTTCTCGTACTCGTCGAGAAAAACCGGGAAGCGGTCGACCACCTCCCGGGCACGGTCGAGCCACCCTTCGGGTACATCGTTGCGGAGGCCGCCGAAGCGGAAATAATTGCACATCATCCGCGCGCCGCTGGCTTGCTCGAACAGGTCCAGAATTTTTTCACGCTCGCGAAAGGCATACAGCAGCGGGGTGCCCAGCGCGCCGAGGTCGTTCACAAAAAAACCGACGAGCGAGAGGTGGTTCACCAGTCGCGTCAACTCCGCCATGATCACGCGCAAATACTCGGCGCGCTCCGGGACTTCAATTTCCACCAACTTTTCCGCGGCGAGCGCGTAGGCCCAGTTGTTGGTCATGCTGTTGAAGTAGTCGAGCCGGTCGGTGAACGGCATGCTGCCGAGGTAGCTCATGTTCTCGGCGAGCTTTTCGTGGTTGCGGTGCAGGTAGCCAAACACCGGCGAAAGATCCACAACCGTTTCGCCGTCGAGTTTCACATCCATCCGGAACACGCCGTGTGTGCTGGGATGATGCGGCCCCATCGAGACTTCCAGCAGGCCGGTGTCCAGTCCGTCCTGCTGGATCAATTCGTAGTTGGGTGCTGTCGCTGTGGCGCTGCTCAAACGATCACTTTCCCCCTCTGGTGCTTGTCCAGGATTTCGTCGTGCGGCGTCGGTTCCCACTCGTAGTCGAACGGCTCGGTGTAATCCTTCCGCATCGGGTGCCCCTCGAACTCGTCCCACATCAAGATGCGGCGCTGATCCGGATGCCCGGTGAAATCGACGCCAAACAGGTCGTACACCTCCCGTTCCTGCAGTTCGCAACTCCGCCACACCGGCGTGAGCGACTGTACCTGTGGGTGTTCACGACCGGTGCGTTGTTTCAGCACCAGCGGGCCGGTTTGTTTCCGCATGGAATAAAGGTGATACACGACGTCCATCCGGCCCGGTTCGGTTCGGGTCACGGTTTCCACCTTGCCATCCTCCCCGGTGACCTTCTCTTTCACCTCGCGCTCGAGGTAATCCACGCCGGTCACGTTGCTGCAATAATCGACCCCTTGGCCAAGCAGCCACTCGGCAAGCGCGCGCGCTTGGCCAAGCGGTGCAATGATCGCGCCGGCGGCCTCGTCCCATTCCGCTTCGGGGAACTGCTGCAACACGGGTTCGTGAGAACGTTCGCTCACGCCGTGGCTTCCTCCAGCGGTTGGGCGTTGGGATTGGCCGGGGGCTGCCATACCTCCGGGTTGTAGGGCGGCTCAAGGTCGGTTCCCGTGAATTCCGGCACCGGGTATTGTCGTCGCCCTGCCGTGAAGGCCGGATCCGACTGGATGTCCTGCGTGCGGATTTTCTCCTGCAAATAGTTCAGCGACTGCAGCACCGCCTCCGGCCGGGGGGGGCAGCCCGGCAGGTAAACGTCCACCGGGATGTAGCGGTCGATGCCCTTGAGCACGTTGTAGCCCTGCTTGAACGGCCCGCCGGAGATCGCGCAGGCGCCCATCGCGATCACCCATTTCGGCTCCGGCATCTGGTTGTAAATCCGGACTACTTGCGGCGCCATTTTCTTGGTGACCGTGCCGGAGACGATCATCAGGTCGGCCTGGCGCGGGGTGGGGCGGAACACTTCCGACCCGAAGCGCGAGATGTCAAAACGGGATGTGGCCGACGCAATCATCTCGATTGCGCAACAGGCCAGACCGAAGGTCAGCGGCCAGACCGAGCCGCCGCGCGCCCAGTTGTAGAGGGTGTCGACCTTCGACACGATCACCCCGGCGCGCTCCAGTTCCGCGCGGGTCGTGTCGTCGAGATCGATGCCGGGGGATGTGTTTGGGGTTGTCATTTCCACGTCAGCACGCCCTTGATCCAGAGATAAATCAAACTTTCAGCCAAGAGCAGAATGAACACCCCCATGGCCAGGAACGCCCCGAACGACAGATCCGTGAAGGCCACCGCCCACGGGTAGAGGAACACCACCTCGATGTCGAAGATCACGAACGCCAGCGCGTACAGGTAGTACTGCACCTTGAACTGCACCCACGGGTCGCCCTTCGACTCCAGCCCGCACTCGAAGGCCGACTCCTTGATTTCCCCCGGTTTTTTCGGCGCAAGAATGGCCGAGAGCACCAACGGCGCACAGGCGAATCCCACCGCCAGCACCACCAGCAGCGCCACCAGCAGGGAGCCGGCACACGGTCCAGCGGCCGCACCGACCCGCCGCAAGACGTCGTTCACGCTCGAAAGCAACTCAGGCTGCATGATGCTCCTCGTCGATCCAGTCTCCCCCCTCCCGGCTTGGCTAAGATCGTTCGCCTCTTGTTGGGCGCAGATAATTCGGTTTCAATGGCGGAAGTCAAGACTCTCTTTGGCGAGGTGGGAGGATTCGCTTGGCCAGGCGCTTGGCCAGGCGGCGTCCACCCGGGCGGTCACTCCGGCGCTTGGCCAAGCGCCGGCGCAAGAACCACGCGAAAGCCGGCCAGCACCCAGCGGTAGCCCGGTGCCTGCGGTTCGGCCCGGCATGCGGAGCGCAGGATGTAGTTCGGGCAGTAATACGCGCCACCGCGCAGTACCTTGAGAGTTGTATTCGAGGTTAGCTCCCGTCCTCCCGGGTAAGGTTTATACGTGTCGAGACACCACTCGAACAGGTTGCCGTGAATGTCGTACAGTCCCCACGGGTTGGGGGTCAGTTGACCGACTGGATCCGGGAAGCCGCCGCTGTTACCGGCCCACCAGCCATGCTGACTGAGATCCCCGATGTAATCGCCGTAACTATATGCCGTCTCGGTTCCGGCGCGGCAGGCGTATTCCCACTCTGCCTCGGTTGGCAGGCGGTACACAAAGCCAAGCGGCAACGTGCCACTCTGTTGTTCAGCTTCTGTCAGTCGATCACAATAGTCGTTGGCCTCTTGCCAGGTGATCCGGTTCACCGGCAGGTTGGCTGTGTGAGAAGTGCTGCTCGGGTTGGATTGCATTAGTTTTTCGAACTGCTCCTGTGTCACCTCGTGTCGATCCATCCAGAACCCGTGCGGGATGGTCACCTCGTGCACCGGGCCTTCGTCCGGGTAACGCCCCGGCTCGTCCTCCGGGCTGCCCATATTGAATACCCCCGGCGGAATCCAGATCATGTTCGGCGGCACGTCGATGTCCTGCCACGACAGACGGTAGAATGCCGAGCCGGTGATTCCGGACTGGATGGGGAGGGCGGCTTTCGCCTGTTTTTGGACGGGGAACGCGTGCACCGCCGCCCAATCGCCGCCCTTGGCCAGTCCCCCGGCCGCCTTCCAGATCACGGACACGCCGCGCTTGGGCAGGTTTGCGGCGGAAAGTTTGAAGGCGTCGCCCGCCGTCGCAGGGTGCAACTCAACCGTGGGCTGCCCGGGCAATCCCGGTGCAGTCCAAGCCAAGCCAAGCCACAGGCACAGCCGTGCGCCTGCACGGTAAAGCATCGGGGAAAACCTCACGTTCGCCCCAATATACGTGAACCTTGGCAGATGGTTTCAATTTTTTTGCCTGAAAAAAATGTCGCTTCGAAAACGAAACCGGAGGGGCCAGGTTGAAGAAACCTGCAACCCCTCCGGGGATAGTTCAGAGAATATAATGTTAGATAAGTGTAGATACCCACGACAGCGCTTACATTCACACGCCGTGTGAGACGGGCGGGAGCATACAGCACTTTCCCCGCCCTGCAAGGACTTTTTTCACTGTGACCATTTTGTGACAAACAACCGGTTATGGCCCGGGTCAGAAATAGAGGTTGCCCATCATTTTCGGTCTATCGCGGAAGGTCGCGCCATGGATCCATTCCACGTGGCCATCGACAAATCCTTGGTTGGCCCCGTCCGGCTCGTCGCCCCGGTCGTTGTAATGGTTGACACCCCGCATCAGCAGGTTGGGATCGCCCGGCCGCCCCCACGAGCCTTGATGCCTCCGGTTCAGGTCGGCCCAGATGACCCTGTAATGTGGGTCATCCGTGGTCTTGAGCGCGAACACCGGTGTGCGTACCTGCTCCTGAAACAGTGACTTGTTATTGGAGTAGCGCTTCTCACCGGCAAAATAGAAGTAGCCCATCACCGAGTCGCGTCCGCCCGGCCAAGCCCAGAAATCGTCGCGGTTCCAGCTCCGGTTGGACGGGCAGTAGAACATCGGCCGCCGGATATGGTATTGGTTCGTCATCGTGTCGCGAAACCAGACTGAGTTCCAGTACGGGTTGCCCGAGCCGCCGGGCGGGAACGTCCCGTCGTGGTCGCCGGCGTACATCGTCAGCGAGAGCAGCCATTGGTGGGTGTTGTTTTTGCAGGTGGTGCGGTGTGCCTGCTCCTTGGCCCGCGCCAGCGCCGGCAGCAGCAGGCTGGCGAGAATGGCGATGATGGCGATCACCACCAGCAACTCGATCAGGGTGAAGCCAACCCGGCGGCGGTTCTTTGGGTGAAACACGTTCATTGGAACGGGACGCGCAGTCTGAAAACGGAACGATTTGATGGCAAGCCGTCAATCGAGCGACGGAACGATGCTTCATCTGACCAACCGATGCGTGAACGGGAGGGACGAGTTCCACCTCGTCCCAAATTCATTTTGAAATGGGGCAAGGTGGAACTTGCCCCTCCCGCGTGGTCACTCCCGCAGTCGCATGGGGCGATTGTTGCGGGATTGGATGAGTTGCTGCACTGGGTTGGTTTGTCGTTTGCCGTCGGGGCTCAGCAACACGCCGGCGGGATTTGTCGGGGGTGATTTCCACTTGGCCAAGGCGGCCTCGCGCTTGGCCAAGCGGTTGGGCTCGTCGGCGACGAAGTCGTACTCGAACGCCCCAAAACCGGGCTGCTTCATCAGGGCTTTGTGCGCCATGTAGCGGACGGCGGAGTACGGGTCGTTGAGCAACTCGGCGAGCAGCGGCGACTGCCAGCCGCTGCCGCTGGCCTCGAGCGCCGGTGGCCAGCCCATGTGCCACGCCGCGAGCGCGCGCTGCCCGGCGTCGCCTTTGAGCAGCCACAGCACCGAGGCGGCGGTCGTGCGGTGTTCGGCGGGCACGGCCGGCTTGGCCCGGCCGTTGCGCTTGGCCAGCTGCTCGGCCGTCCAGTCGAGCGTCTTGTCGAGGTGGCACAGGTTGCAGGCGTTCGGCCGGCCGGTCGCGAGCGTGGCGGCGACATCGGGCGTCTCGATGGTGTGGCCGCGGATGGCCTTGAGCAGGCCGTACGACGTGTGCGGCATGTGGCAATTGTAACAGTTGCTGCCGGCCGAGCCGGCGGCGTGGCGGGTGTGCGCGGTGAGGTTGGCGGCCATCTCGTCGTGGCACTGGAGGCAGGCCCGGTTGCCGCGCATCCCGCGGGCGAGCTGGTCGTTGGGATCGCTGTCGTGCATCGAGTGGCAACTGACGCACGACATTTTGCCGCGCTGATGGCAGGGCGACTCGAGCAGGCCGTTGTACTCGCGGCCGGTCACGCGGATGTGGCCGTCCGGCCAGAAAAAGTCGCCGAGGATGTCCGGGTTTTTCTCGAGCACCGGTTTCAGCCACGGTTGCTCGTCCAACTTGGATGGTTGGATGATGGGGGTGGTTGCCGCCAGGTCATCGCCGGGACGGTAGCGGAAGCCGTGCGTGGTCCACTCCTCGCTTTGGTCGAACCACTTCATGCCGTGGCACGAGCCGCAAACCTGCGAGCTGCGGACCGGGTCGAGGTCGGCCGGCTGCACGATGGCCAACGGCTCGGCGTCGAGCGCCGCCTGGCGTTCGGTCTCGGGCAGCTTGGCCAAGCGTTGCTGCCGCTCGACGTGCCGCGTGCCCGGGCCGTGGCACGCCTCGCACGAGATGCCGAGGTCGGCCACGCGCGACGCGTAGCGCCGCTCCGCCTGGTTGGGCCGGGGCTGCGGGCCGGTGGTGTGGCAGCGGATGCAGGTCAGGTTCCAGTTCTCCTTGCTGAGAACCGTGTGCGGGTCGCGGATGAACAGGCTGTTGCGCGGCGCCCAGCGTTGGTCGTCGATGAGCCACGCGAACGGGAAGCCGATCTGCAGGTTGCCCATCATGCCGGGCAGCCAAAAGACCTGCATGTGGTGCGAACCGGTGACCATGCCGAGCCGCAGGTGCAACGCCTCGGGATCGCGGCCGTCGGACGCGGCGTTGGCCGCGTCAACGCTCTCGATGGTCGTCCAATATTCGTCGCCGCGACGGTGCATCGTGAAGCGCTCGCCCTGAAACTCGTGCGCTTGGCCGTCGAACGCCGCCCGGACCGTGTCGGGCGACATGAGCTGGGTCATGCTCCGGTGATACGAGGCGTGCCAGCTTTGGTGTTCATCGGCGTGGCAGTCGCGGCAGGCGGCCGAGCCGGCGTATTCGTTGTCGTCGCGGCTGAACGGCAGGGTGGCGGCGAAGGGGGGTTGCGCTTGGCCAAGCGCTTGGCCGCTCTGCCCGGGCGGTTCAGTGAGGTTGATGGCCAGCAGGACAACGGCGACAATCGACAACGCAACCAGCCATCGGAGGGTGGAGGGGTGTGGTTTCATGCCGACGCTTGTTTCGTGTGATCCATGGCGTCGTGGATTCTGTTGCGCTCTCCCTCTCCCCGGCCCTCTCCCGCTGGGAGTGGGAGCTTGGCCAAGCGCGTTGCGCTGCATTCCTTCTCCCAAGGAGAAGGAGGGTGGATGAGGGTGTGAAGCCCCGGATTATTTTTATGCGATCTTCGCGGAGCGATTATCGAAAGGCCCCGACTCAGCGGCTGGAGCTGCCCCACCAGATGTCGTTCGGGGCGGTTGGGCGGCCCCCCGTTTGGGCCATCGCATAAAACTTCTTGTAAGTCAGGTTGACCGATGCCCCGGAGACGATGCCCACCGTGGACGCCCCGCCGATATCATCCCGGTTATTGCGGGCGGTGGAGCTGCTGACATGGCGCTGGGAAATCCCCTCATGCGGCTGGTTGCCGGCGTCGTTGAACCAAAATGGGTTACTGTCATCCGTTTCCCACTGGACGATGTCGCCGGGGTCGGTGGCCGAAATCTTTCGCACCTTGCTCGCATCATATCCGCCCGTTTGTGGGCTGGGCTTGGCGTGAAAGAAAATGATGTTGCCGTTCCACGTGTAGCTGGTCAGCTTGATGGGGCGCTGGAGAAACAGCTTTTTGTTGGGGCCGGTCGAGGTGGCCTTGTCCTTGGGGCACATCAACACTTGGGGAGTTACCAGATAGTTCCCCAATTGGCCATGCTTGAACGATTCGTACTGGCCGGCCAGTTGTTTTTCCAAGCCGTTTACGGTGGTTGGGCTGGCATACGACGGCATGCCGGTTGTGCCTTTCCAGTTGTGGGACGCGACCGTGCACCGGGAGCCTGCCTTGAATCCTGTGTTATTTTCCCCCGAACTGCCGGCATAGGCCCAGCCGGTGGGGCCGCTACCGTTACCGCCCCAGGTGGGGTGGGGCAGGTACTCTTCGTGGTCGCCGGTGAACATGTTCAAGGCCAGCATGATCTGCTTGTTGTTGTTCCAGTCGATGGAGTTGTGGGCCTTGTCCTTGGCCCGGGCCAGGGCCGGCAACAATAGCGCCGCCAGGATGGCAATGATGGCGATCACCACCAGCAACTCGATGAGCGTGAAGCCAAGCAGAACCTTGGTGCCCAGTGTCTTGCGAACGGTTGTCTTTTTCATGATTTTGAAAGTTCAATATGAAGCCGGTCAGCCGCGTGTGGACTGAAAGACTTGCTGCGGACGGAAACTAGCCCTCCCCGGCTCGGGAGTCAAACGCAAATCGGGCGAGATTCGAGTGGGCGTTGTGCGTGGCCAAGCACCTCGGCATGACACCGGGTGCGTCTCGGAGTGGGGACAGTCGCTGCCGCTAAAAAAAAAGACCCTCCCGAAAAGGGAGGGTCTTTGAAAAAGGGTTCGATCAGGTTATTTCCCGTCCGGGAAAATCAAAACAGTTGTGCTAGAGGATGAAGGCCCTGTTTCGCTTATGTATTGGTTGAGCTTCTGGGTGGTGGCCTGCTGAACCGATGAGTCAGACAGAAGAATATCACCCTGTTCCTCGTGGAGGCTCTCGGTCCACATCGCTTTCTTTTTAACGTTATTGCCGCTCAAATCCGTTTTCTTGAACGAGATGTAATCGGCTTGCTTCTCGTCGTTGTTGTAGTTGCCATAAGCAATGTTACGGTCACCGGCGAGGATATATTGCGGCTTTGATTCGTCGGCTTCCTGGCCCAAGAAGTAGCTCATGCTCTTGTTGCCGTTCTTGTGTTTCTTTTCAGTCCCTTCGCAGAACGGAACAATGCTCTTGTTTCGGCGATCCACATCGGCTGCGTTATCAAAGGTGGTGGATTCCGTGCGGGTGTCTCGCGGGCATCGAACCACTTTCGGGTTGCTCAGCTCGTTCCCAAGCGCCTGCCAATGCCGGCAAACTTCCGTTTTGAATTTCTTGTCAAGGAACTCCGATGAACCCCCCTCCAGCGCTCTCACCTGCCACGGGAACCGATCCTGGTTGTCCGTCGCGTAGATGCGGGTGGCGATACCTACCTGCTTGAGGTTGTTCACGCAGGAGATGCGCTGAGCCTTTGCCTTTGCCTTTGCCAACGCGGGCAGGAGCATGCCGGCCAGGATGGCAATGATTGCGATAACGACCAGCAGCTCGATGAGCGTGAAGGCCCCGACTTTGTTTTTATGAAAACGCTTCATGATGCAATTCTCGTTTTATTAGTTAACAGTTAACACTTTCAAAACACCTTACCGTACGGGTGAAAGGAAGGCGCAGCCTCGTGTCCGATTGAACCGTTGTCAACGCCAAACTTAAAAAAAAATAGCACACGAAATGCCATCATTTCAGGGTCGAATTACGATTCGATTCGGAGTGCCAAACAGGGTTGAAGAGTGTGAGTTTCACTCGATTTGCGTGATCCTCACACAAACGGGGGCTTTTTGGCTTGATCTGTGGTGGGTGGTTTGCTGGCTTTAATTGAGGGCTGTCCACGTGCCGATGCGGTTTGTCGGCGGATTTCGGAAGGTTAGCGTTGTGGGGGCTTCTGCCGCGCGATACAAGCGTGGCGGTGGCAATGAAATTGCTGGAGGCGCGCCGGAGGGTTGGGCGGCCCGGGAGCCGTGTCATCACTTAATGAATCTTGAAAATCGACTTCTGCGCCTGTTGGGGCGCAAACAGTACGTCCCAGCCGGGGCGGATGACCTCACCAAAAAACTCGGGCTTGGCCAAGCGCAGGCCAGGGAGGTGCGGCGCGAACTGCGCGGCCTGGTCCAATCGGGCCGGGTGGTGCCCCTGCCGGACAAGCGATTTGCGCTCCCGGTGGATGAGGACCTGGTCGCCGGGCGCATCCTCATGAACCGCCGCGGCGGCGGCCGGGTGGTCACCACCGATGCGTCGCAGCCGGCCATCGACATCTCTCCCAACGCCGCCGGCACGGCGATGCACAACGACCGCGTGCTGGTGCGGGTGGACTCGGCCCCGCCGCCCGCGCGCCGCCGGGGCCATCGCCCGCCGCCGGGGCCAAGCGGCAAGGTGGTCGAGGTGCTCGAGCGCGCCCGCACGCAGGTGGTCGGCACGCTCGAGAAATCGCGGCAGCTTTGGTACGTCGTGCCGGGCGACCCGCGGATCACGCACGACATTTACCTGCCCAAGCTTGGCCAAGCGGCCAAGCCGAAGGCCAAGCGCGGCGACCGGGTGGTGGTGGAGATCACCGAGTGGCCGTCGCGCCACAACGCGCCGGAGGGCAGGTTGCTCGAGGTGATCGGCAGCCCAAGCGCGCCGGGTGTCGATGTCGAGTCGGTCATCCGGCAGTATGAGCTGCCAACGCGCTTCCCGGACAAGGTGCAGGCCGAGGCGCGGCGCCTGGGCGCGAAGGTGACGACGGCCGACGGCAAGGGCCGCCGGGATTGCCGCAAACATTGTGTCGTGACGATCGACCCGGCCGACGCGCGGGACTTCGACGACGCCATTTCGCTGGAGCGCCTCGAGGGGCGGCGGTGGCGCTTGTGGGTGCACATCGCCGACGTGTCGCACTACGTCACGCCCGGGAGCGCGCTCGACAGGGAGGCGCGGCGGCGCGGCAACTCGACCTATCTCATCGACCGCGTCATCCCGATGCTGCCGGAGGCGCTGAGCAACGAGCTGTGCTCGCTCAAGCCGGGCGTCGATCGGCTGGCACGCAGCGTGGAGTTTGTGCTGAGCGACAAAGGGCGGGTCGAGCAGGCAAAGTTTCACTCGACCGTCATCTGCTCGAAACGCCGCTTTTCGTACGAGGAAGCGATGACGATCCTCGAGCGGCCGCCATCGGGCGACATCGAGCGGATGCTGCACGACGCCCATCGCCTCGCGCAAAAGCTGCGGCAGGCCCGCTTCCGGGCAGGCGCGCTGGATCTCGACGTGCCGGAGCACAAGGTGCTGCTCGATGCCAAGGGCCGGCTGAGCGAGGTGCGCCGAGTGGAGAACGACGTGTCGCACCAGTTGATCGAGGAATTCATGCTGCTGGCCAACGAGGCGGTTGCAAAGGAGATCAAGCGCCGCCGCGTCAAGGCGATCCACCGCGTCCACGACGAGCCGGACACCGAGAAGCTGGACAACCTCCGGGCGCAGGCGGCGTTGATGGGGCTGCGCGCCGGCAATCTGTCCGACCAGAAACAGGCCGGCAAATTTCTCGCCGGTCTCAAGGGACATCCGCTTGCGGACGTCTTCCGGATCGGCTACCTGCGCTGCATGAAGCGGGCCTGCTACTCGACCGAGCCGATCGGCCACTACGGCCTGGCCAAGGACGACTACGTTCACTTCACCTCGCCGATCCGCCGGTACGCCGACCTGATCGTCCACCGCGTCGTGTACCAGCGGGCCAAGCTCGACGCCGCGGCGCTGGCGACGGCGGCCGACCATATTTCGCTGACCGAGCGCAACTCCGCCGACGCCGAGCTGGACAGCAAACTCATCAAGCTGCTGAGCCATTTGCGCCGGCAGCTCGACCGGAAAAAACCGGAGACCTACACAGCGATGGTCACCGAGGTGCGCAACATCGGCGCGATGGTGGACATCACTGAGCTGGGCCTGAAGGGACTGGTCAAGCGCCTGAGCCTGAGCGGCGACCATTACCGGTTCGTGCCGGAGCGGGGCCGCCTCGTCGGCCGGCTGCGCGGCAACGAGATCGCACCGGGCGATCAACTGAAAGTGCAGATCGAGAATGTCGACCTGCATAAGAAACAGGCCGACTTTCGCGTCGTCAACCCCCAGCCGGCCAAGGGCAAAAAAAAGTCGAAGCCAGCCCGGAACGCGCCCCCCCAAACAGCTCCCCAGCGCAAAGGAAAACCAAGGCAACCCAACGCCAGGCGCAGACGAAGATGAGATGCAGATTGAAGCAAGGGGTGGCGCTATTTGCGGTCGCGTTGGCAGGGGCCGCCTTTGTAAGCCGCGACCATTGGCAGGCAACCGTTGCCGTCACTTCGCAGATTCAAACACCTGACCAACCGCCGGTGGAATCTGCCAAGCGCTTGGCCAAGCGGGCATCGCGCCCGGCGGCATCTTCCCAACAGGAGCCGCCGCCGTTGGCCAAGGCGATCGACCGCGGCCAGCCGCTGCGGCTGCAACTGCCGGGGCGCGAGCCGCTCGACTTTTCCTTCCGTGATTTTGCGCTGCTCGCCGACGGCTACCGCACGACGCTTGGCCAAACGGGCCGGCTCGACGCCGAACTGCGAGTTTTCGACGGCCGCGCCATCGGCGACGATGGCCAAGTGCACACGGCGACGCTGGCACTGGCCAACCGCTCCGCCGCCGGGGGGGTGCGCTTGGCCGATGGCGGCCAGGTGCAGTTTCGGAGCGATGGCGCCGGATCGTTCAAGGCCTTGGCCGGCCGGCAGCCGACGCTGGCGTGCGCACGCGACCCGCGCACCGGCGCGTATCGGACAATGTCGCTCGACGGCTTGGCCAAGCCGGACTGGAGCGAAGCCAAGCCGGCCACGCTCGAGCCGTCGCCGGAGTACCCAATGATGGCCAGCTCCGGGCTGGATCCGGTGACCGGCGCGCCGACCCTGGTGCTCGGCAGCCCGGCCAACCCGCCGCGCTACGAGGCGTCACTCAAGGTGGCCACGGTGATAGTCGCGCTCGACAAGTTGGCCACCGGCTTGAACTCGAAAAACCACCTCACGGAAGTCACCAGCCAAACCCTCGCGCTGATGGCCAACGTGGCGGCGATCTACGAAAACCAGTTGGGCATCCGGGTGTTGATGCAGGAGTTGATCCTCACGCCGGACTCGGATGACTACGACGACATTCCGTTCGATGACAACGGCGGCACGCTGGACGAGTTCGCGGACTGGACGCAGCGGTGGCGCCCCGAGTCCACCTACGGGCAGACGGTGGCGATTCGTTTCGGGGACGGCCTGAGCGGAGGCATCCTGGGCATCGCCTACCAGAACGCGCTGCACACGCGCAACGGGGTCGGCGTGTTGCGGCCCGGTTTCGGCTGGGCGCTGACCAGCCACGAGATGGGGCACGTGTTCGGCTCGTCCCATTCGCTGGGCGGCATCATGAACGGGCAATACACGACCGAGGAGCGTTCTTTTTTCAAGGACATCGAGGGGCAGGAGTTCACGGCGGCGTCGCAGATTTACAACCGGGCCGGCGGACGGCTCACCGGGCCGGCGACCATGCGCAACCCGGACGAGATGCCGTTCGCCGTGGACGACGTCGCCTGGGCCGCGCCGGGCGAGCAGATCCGCTACGACGTGTTGGCCAACGACCTGAAACAGGTTTATCGCGGTCAGGAAAACCGCCTGACGCTGGCGGAGGTCGGCCGCGTCACGCCGCGTTACGCCGGGTCCGTGGCTATCGCGGACGGGCAGGCGGTGTTCACGCCGTCAACCGGGTTCGCGGGCACCGTCTGGTTCAGCTACTCGGTGCGCGGCGATGTCGGCCGCGGCTGGCTGCACAAGGGCGACGTCGCCGTGGTGGTCGGCGATCCCGAGGGCAACGCCCACGAGCTGAACCTGGCTGCGGGCCAGGCGCGCACCCTGAAGCTGCCCGGCGACGGCAACATCACCCAGTTGCGCCCGCCGGAACAGGCGGCAATGCACGAGATGATCAGCGATTCGGCAGTGTACATCCTGCGCGCCGACGCGGATGCCAGCGGCAGCGAAACCATCTGGTACCGCGCCGGGGGGAAGCGGCAAACCCTGACACTCAACTACATCAACGAGCCGCCGGTCGCCGAGCCGGACGTGCTGTACCTCAGCCCCGGCGAAACGGTCAGCTTCAACCCGCTGGCCAACGACCACGCGGCCGGGCTGCGGGGCGCGTTCAAGACCGAGCCGGTCATCGCCGTCGGCACCACCGGTGAGGGGCGGGACGGGCAGGACTATTTCCCCAGCGGCTTTCGTCTTTTCAGCGCGCGCTCGAGGGCCAGCCAACTGGGCAGCCTGACCGTCCATCGCTCACCAGTGATGCGCGACGGCCGCCGCCGCAACGACCCGAACGGCCTGCTGACCTTCAAGGCGAAAAGCTCGGCCAGCGGCATCGGGGTGATCGAGTACACGATCGAGGACGCGCTTGGCCAGCGCGCCAGCGGCACGGTGCAGGTCATCGTGGACGGTGCCAGCGACACGCTCCTGAGCGCCAGTGATGACGCACGCGGCTGGGTGCCGACCCACGGCCGCCACGATGACACATGGACGGCAGCCGATTTCAACGACGCCACCTGGGAACGCGGCCGCAACGGGGCCGGCTACGAGCGCAGCAGCGGCTACCAGTCGCTCATCAGTTCCGCGCTCAATTTCCGCACGCAAATGTACAACAAGGCCGAGTCGCTTTACCTGCGGTACGCCTTCGATATCGACGATCCGGCGGCGATCGGGCAACTCAGGCTGCGGATGAAATATGACGACGGTTTCGTCGCCTACCTCAACGGCAAACGGGTGGCCTCCGCCAACGCGCCGCCAAATCCGCAGTGGAACTCCGGCGCAACAACCACGCACGACGACTCCCTGGCGGTGCGGTACGAATCGTTCGACATCAGCGGGCATGGGAACCGGTTGCGCTCCGGCAAAAACATCCTCGCCATTCACGGCCTGAACAGCGGCCTGACCAGCTCCGACATGCTGATCGTCGCCGAGCTCGTTGCGACCGACACCGGCAAATCGCGCCTGCCGGAGGTTGTTTGCGAGCCGCCGGCCGAGCAGACACCGGAGTCGGTCACACTCGCGGGACGCCTGCCCGGGGTCGCGGCCAACACGAGGGCATTTTTCGTCTGGGGCCAAACCGACAGCGGCCCGGACGCCACCAAGTGGGATCACTCCAGCGAAGTATTGCCGGATGAGGAGGGGCGGCTCCGCCATCGGGTCAACAGCTTGGCCGCCGGTTCCGTCCTGTACTACCGGCTGTACGCGAAAAACAAACTCGGCACCGCCTGGTCGGTGGACACCCAAAAGACATCAACCCTGGCCAAGGGCGTTGTGGTGGCCCGGGCGGATGCGTTTCGCGTCGCGCCGGGGGGCACGTTGCGCTTGGCCAAGCGCGAGGAGGGTGTGCTGGCCAACGACGCCGGTGCGTCGCTGACAACCCACGCGCAACTCTTGGCCAGCCCGCAACATGGCCGCCTGACGTTCCGGCCCGACGGCACGTTCGACTACACCCCGGACGACGGGTTCTCCGGAGACGATCGTTTCCTGTATCGCTTGGCCAAGGCCGATGCGTCACTGGAACGGATGGTGGTATCAGTCGGCGGCCGGTGGAGCTTTTACGACGAAGTGACCGCGCCCAACCGCAACTGGGCCAAGCCGGACTTTGACGACAGCGCCTGGCCGGTTGGGCCGGGCTTGCTCGGTTACGGCAACGGCAACGAGGCCACGGAAATCAGCTACGGCACCAACCCGGATAACAAGCGCGCCACGGCCTATTTCCGGCAGACGTTCGAGGTGGACGCGGTCGAGTTGATCGACCGGCTGACCTTCAAGTTGCTTCGTGACGATGCGGCGGCGGTTTACCTGAACGGCAAGGAAGTGTACCGCGACAGCAACCTTTCGCGCACCGCACGGCATACCACCTTCGCCAGCAGCACGATCGTGGACGAGAATGCTTACGCCACGTTCGAGCTATCCGGCGCCCGCTTGACCAATGGGAAAAACGTGATCGCGGCGGAAGTGCACCAAGCCAGTCGCAACAGCTCAGACTTGAGTTTCGCACTGTTTGGGAAGTCACATCAATATCCCGGCGCTTGGGTAACGTTAAAAACAGAAAAAGAGCATTCAGGCGATGATTACATAAGCTTTAACGATAATGAAACTACGTTCACGATCTTTTTTACCTCAAATAGAGGGATACGCTATGTCATTGAGTCATCTGCCGATTTAACGGAGTGGGAACAAGTCCAAGTCATTGATGGAACGGGGGATACCATAGAATACATCTCCTTAATGCGACCTGATGATAAAGCCAAATTCTTTCGTCTTCGACTGAATCAGTGAACGCTTGGCCAAGCGTAATCCATGCGGAAGGACGGCATAGGGCCGACTTTGTGAATTTTTTCACAAATTGATTTTGACCTTACCAAGGGATGGCGATAGCTTTGCGTCAGGCGTCGTAAAGCCATCATGGGCAGCACCGAAATAGGCTATAATTCCAAGGTCGAGGGGGATGTTGTGCACACCACTCTGGAGGCTGCCGTGAATTGGTTTCGCAAGAATTCACTCTGGCCGATGCCGATGGGCTTGGCCTGCTGCGGGATCGAGTTGATGGCAACGGCGGCGAGCCGGTTTGATATTTCTCGATTTGGCGCGGAGGTGATGAGGTTTTCGCCACGCCAATCCGACCTGATGATCGTGGCCGGCACGGTCACCTACAAAATGGCGCTCGCAGTGCGCCGGATTTACGACCAGATGCCGGAGCCGAAATGGGTGATCGCGATGGGAGCCTGCGCCTCGACCGGCGGCATGTACCGCAGCTACGCGGTGTTGCAGGGCGTGGACCGGATTCTGCCTGTGGATGTTTATGTGAGTGGCTGTCCGCCGCGCCCGGAGGCATTGCTGGAGGGGTTGATGACTCTTCAGAACAAACTTTCACACGAGCCTCACGTCAAGGATGCCAAGCCGGCCCGCGCCAGAAAGGCGGCAGTTGCCTGAGACCCGGATGAGCGCGAAGCAACTGGCCCGAACACTCAAGCAGCAGTTCATGGCGGTCGTCTCCGGGCCGGTGGAGTTTCGGGGCGAACTGACGCTGGAGGTGTCGGAGGCGTCGCGGGTCGCCGAGGTTTGTGATTTTGCGAAATCAGAACTTGGTTTTGACTATCTCGTTGATCTCACCACGATTGATAACGATGCGGACGCCCCGCGCTGGACGGCGGTGTATCACCTTTACGGTTACGGACACGGTTGCCATCTGCGCCTGAAGACCGGCGTGAGCGAGGAGTTGTCGGAACTGCCGACGGTGTCCGGTGTCTGGCGCACGGCCAATTGGCATGAGCGCGAGGCGTACGACATGATGGGCATCCGGTTTGCCGGGCATCCGGATCTGCGCCGCATCCTGATGTGGGAGGGCTACCCGTATTTTCCGTTGCGAAAGGATTTCCCTCTGGCCGGCAAGCCAAGCGAGATGCCGGACGTGGCGTTCTCCGATCCGGCGCCGCTCGAGGGCGGGCCGTTTGTCACCGTGGCCGGTGGCGGGGACTCGACTGTGCGCGAACCGCGCATGCGCAACCCGGAAGGCTGATCGATGGAGGCAACCCGGGAAATCGAGGTCGGGGATTCGGCGGCACGCTCGGCGCAGGCTCTGGACGAGTTGCAGGATGTGCGGGGCGAAACGATGACCCTGAACATGGGGCCGTCGCATCCCGCGACGCACGGGGTGCTGCGGTTGGTTCTGGAACTCGACGGCGAGATCATCACGAAGGCCGACCCGGAGATCGGCTACCTGCATCGTGGCGATGAGAAGATCGCCGAGAACATGACGTACACCCAGTTCATTCCGTATACGGACCGGCTGGATTACCTCGCGCCGCTGGCCAACAATGTCGCCTACGCGTTGGCGGTGGAGAAGCTGCTCGGCATTCACGACAGGTTGCCGGAGCGCTGCCAGTACATCCGCGTGATCTGCTGCGAATTGGCCCGCATCTCGGCGCATCTGCTCGGCATCGGGGCGTTTGCCATGGATGTCGGCGCGATGACGGTGTTCCTGCACACGTTCACCGAGCGCGAGAAAATCTACAACCTGATCGAGGCGCTGACCGGCGCGCGCTTCACGACGACGTACACGCGCATTGGCGGGTTGGCGCGGGATCTTCCGGAGGGCTGGACGGAGGAATTGGCCAAGTTCACCAAGGAAGTCAGCGTGGCCATTGGCGAGACGGACAAGTTGCTGACGCGGAACAAGATTTTCGTCGATCGGACGAAGGACGTCGGCGTGATCAGCCGGGAAGACGCGATCGATTTTGGCCTGACCGGCCCGAATCTGCGCGGGAGCAACGTCGAGCATGACCTTCGCAAGGCGCACCCGTATCTCGTGTACGACCAGCTCGACTTTGACGTGCCGTACGGCGAGACGGGCGACTGTTACGACCGCTATCTCGTGCGGATGGAGGAGATGCGCCAGAGCGTCCGCCTGCTCGATCAATGCTTGGCCAAGCTGCCGGGCGGCCCGGTCAACGTGGACGATGGAAAGATCGTTTTGCCGGACAAACAGAAGGTGCTCTCGAGCATGGAGGAGTTGATCCACCAGTTCATGCTGGTGACGCAGGGGCAGGACGCGCCAGCCGGCGAGGTTTACTTCGGCGCCGAGAACCCGAAGGGGGAGCTTGGCTTTTACATCATGAGCAAGGGCGGCGGTGTGCCGTACCGGCTGAAGATCCGCGCGCCGTCGTTCGTTAACTTGGGCATCCTGCCTGACCTGCTGCCGGGGCACATGATCAGTGACGTGGTGGCGATTCTGGGGTCGCTCGACTTCGTGATGGGGGAATGCGATCGATGAGTTTTGTGGTTCCCAAAAAACTGGAGAGGGAAATCAACCGGCTGGTGAAGAACTACCCGGAAAAGCGCAGTGCGTCGCTGATGGTGCTGCACGCGTTGCAGGATGAGTTCGGTTTCATCTCCGTCGAGGCGGAAAAATGGACGGCGGCCAAGCTCGGCTTGAAGCCGATCAACATCCACGAGCTGGTGACGTTTTACCCGATGCTGCGCGAGCACGACCCCGGGAAAACCGTGGTGCGGGTTTGCCGCACGTTGAGCTGCGCCCTGGCCGGGAGCGCGGAGTTGCACGGGCATCTCTGCAGACGGCTTGGGCTGGATGCCGATGCGCCGGGGCTGCAGCGGACGAAGGACGGCCGGTTTGGCGTCGAGTACGCCGAGTGCCTTGCCAGTTGCGGCACCGGACCGGTGATGATGTGCAACGATGATTTTTACGAGAGCGTCTCGAACGACGGTGCGGATGAAATCCTGGAGAAATACGACGAATGAAGTTGGTTGCCGAACTAGGATTCGAACCTAGACAAAGTGAGTCAGAGTCACTCGTGCTACCGTTACACTATTCGGCAACGCCGTGCGGGCAATACATAATTAAACCGGGCCAGATGAGTCAAGGCCCGAATCGCTGAATGCCGAAAGAAACTAAACTGGTTTTGAAGCACGTCGATGAGGCGGGTTACACGAATGACATAAAGTGTTACCTGAAACACGGCGGTTACAGGACGTTGAAAAAGGTCTTCCGGCTCAAGCCGAGGAAGGCCGGGGGTGTCGTCGTGACGCCGCAGGAAACCGTTCGCAAGGAGGTGCTTGCGTCCGGTTTGCGCGGGCGGGGCGGTGCCGGGTTTTCCTGCGGCGTGAAGTGGAACTTTGTCAACCGCAAGTCCGGCAAGCCGGTGTATTTGATCTGCAACGCTGACGAATCCGAGCCGGGCACGTTCAAGGATCGGCAGATCCTTCACAAGGATCCGCACCAGCTCATTGAGGGCATGATCCTGTCGTGTTACGCCAACGAGGTGAAGCTGGCGTATATTTACATTCGCGGTGAATTTCCCGAGGGCGCGAGAATCCTCAATCGCGCCATCGACGAGGCCAAAGCCAACGGCTTCCTCGGCAAAGGCATCTGCGGCACGAAATACGACCTCGAGATCCACGTGCACCGCGGCGCGGGCGCGTATATTTGCGGCGAGGAAACCGGCCTCATCGAGTCGCTTGAGGGCAAGCGGCCGTACCCGCGCATCAAGCCGCCGTACTTCCCTGCGGCGCTTGGCCTCTACATGTGCCCGACCATCGTCAATAACGTCGAGACGCTCTGCAACGTGCGGCATGTCATGGAGATGGGCGGCGACGCCTACGCCTCGCTGGGCACGGCGGGCAACACTGGCACGCGCATTGTCAGCCTGAGCGGGAACGTCCAGCGGCCCGGCTATTACGAGATCGAGGTCGGGAAGGCCACCCTCGGTGAATTGATCTTTCACAAAAACTTTGGCCAAGGGCTGCGCGACGGCCGAAAGCTTCGGGCTATCATCCCCGGCGGTTCGTCGTCAAAGGTGTTTCGCGCCGGCGAGAAGTTCACCATCCAAAGCAAAGACAAGTGGGGCGAGGTCACCGAGCAGAAACTCGACCTGCTCGACATCCCGTACGACTTCGACACGCTGATGAAATGCGGCTCGATGTCCGGCTCGAGCGCCATCATCGTGCTGGACGACTCGGTGGACATGGTCGAGGCGCTGGGCAATTTGTCCGACTTTTACGCGCACGAAAGCTGCGGTCAATGCACCCCCTGCCGCGAAGGTTCGCTCTGGATGGCCAAGGCGCTCAAGCGGATGCGCACCGGCGAGGCGCGGAAGGGCGACGCCGATTATTTGCGGCACATCGCGCAGAACATCCAGGGCCGGACCATCTGTGCCTTTGGCGAGGCGTGCGCCTGGCCGGTGATGAGTTTCGTGGACAAGTTCCGCGATGATTTTGAGCAGCGCGGCGCGGAGGACGAGGCCCGCTTGGCCAAGCGCGACGGGGAGGCCGCAACGAAATAGCGATGGCAGTCAAGCGGACAGACCCGGCAGTCGACACCGTCACGGTGAAAGTGGACGGCTGCGCCGTTGAGGTGCCGCGCACCACGCCGAACTGGCAGGGCCACCCGGAGCCGACCACGGTGCTGCAGGCCTGCAAACACGCCGGCATCGAGATCCCGCACTACTGTTACCACCCCAAGCTGCCGGTGGCCGGCAACTGCCGGATGTGCCTCGTCCACGTCGCCATGCCGGGGCGGCCAGGCCCGGACGGTAAACCACCGACGAACGAGGACGGTTCTCCCAAAGTGTTCCCGATGCAGCTCCCGTACGAGCCGGGCACGCCGCGCGGTGTCATCGGCTGCGCGACCGGCATCATTCCCGGAATGGAGATTTACGCCAGCAGCCCGGAAACCCGGGAGATGCGGGAGGCGGTGCTTGAGTCGCTGCTCATCAACCATCCGCTCGACTGTCCAATCTGCGATCAGGCTGGCGAATGCAAGCTGCAGGAATACTCGGTCGAACACGGCCAAGCCGAGAGCCAGTTTGCCGAGGTGAAGGTGCACAAGCCGAAGGCGGTGAACCTTGGCCCGCGCATCACGCTCGACGCCGAGCGATGCGTGTTGTGCACCCGCTGCATCCGCTTTACCGCTGATGTGGCCGGCGACGACGCGCTGGGCATCGTGAACCGCGGCAGCTATAACGCGATATCGACCTATCCCGGCCAGCCGTTCGACAACAATTACACGCTCAACACGGTGGATCTCTGTCCGGTTGGCGCGTTGACGTCCGACGATTTTCGTTTCCAGATGCGCGTTTGGTTTCTCAAGGAAACCAAAAGCCTCTGCACCGGCTGCGGCACCGGTTGCAACACCGTCATCGGTTCGCGCGAAAACAAAATGTTCCGCTACGAGCCGCGGCAAAACGACGCGGTCAACAGCGATTGGATGTGCGATGCCGGCCGGCTCGATTACAAATGGATCGGCCGCGACGATCGCTTGGCCAAGTTGCGCGGGCCAAAGGGTGACACCACTTGGCCAAGCGCGCTTGAGGAGATTTCCGATCACTTGGCCAAGGCCGGGGAAGGCTCGGTGGCGATCGTCGCCTCGGCGCGCCAAACCAACGAGGAGCTTTTCCTGCTGAGCAAATTGGCCAAGCGCTTCAAGGCGTTGACGGACTCGGTGCGGCGCAACGGCGAGGCGGATCATCTGCTCGTCGCCGCCGACCGCAACCCGAACACCACCGGCGCGCGGTTGACCGGCATCACGACCAAGCGCGTCGGCTTGAAGCTGGGCGCCATCGCCAGGGGCATCGCGTCCGGCAAGGTCACGACGCTGATCGTGTGCGGCGAGGACGTCACGCAGCACGGCATCGATGCCAAGCTGCTCGGTAAACTTAAAACATTGATTGTCAGTGACATCCTGCCAAGCGCCACGACGAAAATGGCCGATTATCTGCTGCCGGGCTGCGCGCATGCCGAGAAACGCGGGACGTTCACCAACGTGAAAGGGCGTGTGCAGAAATTGAACAAAGCCCTCGAGCCGCCGGGCGACGCACTGCCGGAGTGGGAGGTGTTGCACGAGCTCGTCCACACCGTCACTGGCCTCGACGGCTTCAACAGCATCGAAGGATTGTTTAATCAAATGGCAGACGAGGTGAAGGCGTTCAAGGCCGCCGGCCTGACCTGGGCCGGCTTGGGCGATACGGGCGCGGACGTGAAACTGTGATGCTTGTCTCGATCACAGGACTGTTCGCCGAGCCGTGGGTGCTGACGCTGCTCAAGGTGGTGTGCCTGTTTGCCGTGGTGATGCCGATGGTCGCCTACGCGGTCGTGGCCGAGCGGCGCATCTCGGCGTGGATTCAGGATCGCGTCGGGCCGAACCGCGTCGGCATCCCGTTCACGAACATAAAACTGTTTGGCCTTGGCCAACCGCTGGCTGATGGGTTGAAGGCGCTGGTCAAGGAGGACCTGACGCCGGCTCACGTGCGCCGGGTGTTTTACTGGCTGGCCCCGGCGGTGGCGATGGTGCCGTCGTTCGTGGTGCTTGCCGTCGTGCCGTTTGGCTCGATGCTCGGCTCGCAAAGAATGGTGATCGCCAACCTCGATGTCGGCATCCTGTTCACCTTCGGCATTGTGTCGCTGGGCGTGTACGGCGTCGTGCTGGCCGGCTACGCCTCGAATTCTAAATACCCGTTCCTCGGCGGCATCCGGTCGACGGCGCAAATGATCTCGTACGAGATCGCGATGGGGCTGGCGGTCGTGCCGGTGTTCATGCTGGTGGGCGACCTCAATCTCGGCTCGGTGATCGACTATCAGCGCGGCGGTGCTTGGCTCCTGTTCAAGCAGCCGTTGGCATTCGCGATTTTCCTGATCGCCATTTTCGCGGAGACAAACCGCCTGCCGTTCGACCTGCCGGAGTCGGAAACCGAGCTGGTTGCCGGTTACAACACCGAATACAGCTCGATGCGCTTCGCGTTGTTTTTCATGGGGGAATACGCCGCGATGATCGCCGGCTCGGCGCTGATGGTGGTGCTGTTCTGCGGCGGCTGGATGCTGCCGCTGGGCGATTATTTCAACACGCCGGCCCAGTCGCTTGGCCAAGGGCTGGTGCACATCGCGGTGTTCATCGCCAAGACGGCGATGTTCCTTGGCCTGATGATCTGGGTGCGTTGGATGCTGCCGCGATTCCGCTACGACCAATTGATGAACATCGGCTGGAAACGATTCCTGCCGCTGAGCCTGGCCAACATCATTCTGACGGCCATCGTGCTGTGGGTGATGCACAGTTGAGGGTGAAACGATGAAAGTAAATCGCACAGAATTGACCTGGTGGGAGCGGCTTTATTTACCGACGCTGCTCAACGGCTTCAGGGTCACGCTGCGTCATTTTTTCTCGCGAAAACGCTCCGGGGTGTACGGCGATAAACAAAAAAAATTCGCTGCCAAAACCACGATGCAGTACCCGGAGGAGAAATGGGATGTCCCGACCGGGTACCGGGGCGCGCCGTATTTGGTGAAGGATGTGGACGAAAAAACCAAGTGCGTGTCGTGCCAGTTGTGCGAGTTTGTCTGTCCGCCCCGGGCCATACGCATCACCCCGCCGGGCGACACCGGCGTGGTCGATCGCGACGGTGCGGAGAAGATGCCGAAGGAGTTCGAGATCGACATGCTTCGTTGCATCTATTGTGGCTACTGCCAGGAGGTCTGCCCGGAGGAGGCGATCTTTTTGCTGAAGGACTACGCCATTACCGGCGAGAGCCGCGAGGAGCTGATTTACGACATGGAGAAACTGCTCGAGCTGGGTGGCGCGGACAAGCGCGCCTACGATCACCACGTGCAGGACGGGGTGGGCGAGGGGATCAAGAAGTGGGAAACCAAAACACGGGAAGCCGGTGAGCAACCTGAATTCCACTGACGAGTTGAGTTGTTAATCCGGAAATCAAACAGTGGCATTTACAATAAAACATACGAGCATTCACCCTCATCCGGCCTCCGGCCACCTTCTCCCTGAGGGAGAAGGAATCCAGGCGGGCTGCGCTTGGCCAAGCTCCCTCTCCCAGCGGGAGAGGGCCGGGGAGAGGGAGAACGCGATTTGTTAACGATGACTTTTCAGAATACGATTAAATCATCAGCTTAACAAGATGGAAGGAACGTTGTTCAACATTTTCGCCGGGCTGGCGGTGCTGAGTGCGCTGTTGGTGGTGGCGAACCCGTTCAGCCGCAACCCGGTGACGAGCGCGTTGTTCCTCGTGACGACGATGATCTCAATCTCCGGGCTGTTCGTCCTGCTCAACGCCTACTTCCTCGCGGCGGTGCAGATCCTCGTCTACGCCGGGGCGGTAATGGTGTTGTTCCTATTCGTGATTATGCTGCTGGATCTGCGGGAGGGCGCACGACGCAAGCTGAATCTCGTTAGCTTGGCCATGGGACTCATGGCTGTCGGCGCGTTGTTCCTCGTCTATAAAAGCTCGATCGACACAACGTACGGGGAGGTCGCGCAGCGTCACGAGGGGGCGGCGGACACCGGCCAAGCGGAGGCTGCGCAGGCCAAGGTGGTGGGAAGCACACGCGCGCTTGGCCAAGCGCTGTTCAGCGTCGAAAAGGGATTCATCCTGCCGTTTGAGATCGTCTCCATCCTGCTGTTGGTGGCGATGGTTGGTGTGATTTTGTTGAGCCGAAAGGAGCCACGCTGATGGAGCCGACTCTGAGCCAATACCTGCTGGTGAGCGGCGCGCTGTTTGCGATCGGCCTGCTGGGCGTGATCGTGCGGCGCAACCTGCTGATTATCTACATGTCGCTCGAGCTGATGCTCAACGCCGCCAATGTGGCACTCGTGGCCATGTCGCGCTTCAACGGAAATCTGGACGGGCAGGTGATGGTGTTCTTCATCATCACCGTCGCGGCGGCGGAAGTGGCCGTTGGCTTGGCCCTGATTGTCGCGCTGTATCGCAAACGCCAGACCGCCGAGGTGGCGGACTTGGCCACGATGAAACTGTAAACGATGAACACCGCTGCATGGCTCATTATGTTGCTCCCGCTATTCTCGGCGGCGGCCATCGGCCTGGGTGTGTTCCGTTCGCGCAAGGCCAGCGCGGCGATTTCCGTCGGGGCGGTTGTCGGTTCATTTTTGCTCACGTTGCTGCTGGTTGCTGCGGGTGACGACTTGCATCCGAGCGTCACTTGGCTTGCGATTGGGGGACTGCAGATCGACATCGGTTTGCAGATCAACGGGCTTAGCAAGCTGATGCTCTGCGTCGTCACCGGTGTCGGAAGCTTGATCCATATTTTCTCGCTGGGTTACATGAAGGAGGATCGCGATATCTCACGCTACTTTGCCTTCCTCAGCCTATTCGTTTTCTCGATGCTCGGTATCGTGTTGGCCGACAATTTCGTGATGATGTTTATTTTTTGGGAGTTGGTTGGTGTCTCAAGTTATCTGTTGATCGGCTTTTGGTTCGAGAAACCCAGTGCGGCCGATGCCGCCAAGAAGGCATTCCTCACGAATCGCGTCGGCGATTTTGGTTTTTTGATTGGCATCCTGGTGGTGTGGGCCGCGCTTGGCTCGGTTGAGTTTGGCGACTTGGCCAAGGCGGTCTCCGGCGAGACAGCAATGATCACCGGCTTGGCCGGGTTCTTGATTTTCTGCGGGGCGATGGGCAAGTCCGCCCAGGTGCCGCTGCACGTCTGGCTGCCGGACGCGATGGAAGGCCCGACGCCGGTCAGTGCGCTCATCCACGCGGCGACGATGGTGGCCGCCGGCGTCTACATGCTGTGCCGCGTGTTTTTCCTGATCGACGGCACGTGGGCGATGGAGGCGGTCGCCTGGATCGGCGGCCTGACCTCTTTGCTAGCCGCGCTGATGGCGGTGCAGCAGGACGATATCAAGCGCATCTTGGCCTACTCCACACTTTCACAACTCGGCTACATGGTGATGGCGGTGGGGCTGGGTTCTCCCGACGCGGCGATGTTTCACCTGACGACGCACGCGTCGTTCAAAGCGCTGCTCTTCCTTGGGGCCGGTTCGGTGATCGTGGCGCTGCACCACGAGCAGGACATCTGGAAAATGGGCGGTCTGCGCGAGCGGATGCCCAAGACGTACTGGACGTTTTTGATCGGCACGATGGCGCTCTGTGGAGTGCCACTCTTCAGCGGTTTTTTCAGCAAGGAGGCCATCCTCGACGTCGCGCTGGAGAACAATCTTTTGCTGTTTCTCGTCGCCGTGTTCGTCGCACTGTTGACGACGTTTTACATGACGCGACTGTTCATTGTGGCGTTCATGGGCAAGCCGCGCTCGAGCCATGCCGAGCAAGCGAAGGAGAGTCCCGCTGTGATGACCGTGCCGCTGCTCGTGCTTGCGGTGCCGTCGGTCATCGCCGGTTACTTCAACGCGCACGCACCGAATCCGCTGGTGTTGGCCGCGTCGCTGGGGGTGCTGGTGTTTGGCATGCTGCTGGCCAATAGCGCCTACAGCGGAGCCAAGGCCGACCCGCTACCGGCCCGGTTTGGCCGCTTGGCCAAGGCGCTGCGCGACCGGTTTTGGTTTGACGAAATTTACCAATGGCTCATCGACCACGTGCAGGAGAACTTGGCCAAGCTGGCGGATGCCTTCGACCGATGGGTGATCGCCGGGTTGTTGGTGCGCGGCGCACACGGCACGACTGAGTTGGCCGGGCGGGTGTTGCGCCTGGCCCAGACCGGCAACCTGCAAACATACGCCTTTTGGTTCGCCGCCGGCATGGCCGTACTTTTGGTTTTTACGTTGAGTTGACCGTGAGATGGATTGGCTGTTGATCATTGTTTTGTTGCCGCTGCTTGCTGCTGCGGCTGTCGGGGTTGTGCCCGGCAGCCAACGGCGGGCGATCCGCAGCATCACGATCGGCGCGTCCGGCTTGGCGTTGCTGTGCGCGTTGATTGCGTTTTGCTCGTTCGAGGTCGGCGGCGGGTTGCAGTTTGAAACCAAAGTCGTGTGGGTCGAGAGTCTCGGGCTGCATCTTCATTTGGCCGCCGACGGCATCAACATCGGCATCATCTTAATGGGGGCGATCGTGGCGTTCGCGGCGGCCTGCTGCGCGGATGACATCACGCATCGGGTGAAGGAGTTTCACATTCTACTCAACCTGATGATCGGCGGTATCCTCGGCGCGTTCGCCTCGATGGATCTGTTTTTCTTTTACTTTTTTCACGAACTCGCGCTGGTGCCGACGTTCATCATGATCGGTGTGTGGGGCAGGGGGGCGAGGCGCAATTACGCCACGTACAAAATCACGCTCTACCTCAGCCTCGGCGCGTTGCTGGCGCTGATCGGCCTCATCGGCGTTTACGTGCAGACCGGCGCGGAGTCGTTCAGCATCCCGGACTTGATCGCCAAGGTGCAGGAATCGCCAATCGACGAGGCGGCGCAACAGTGGATTTTTCCGCTGCTGATGTTTGGTTTCGGCATTCTGGTTTCGCTGTGGCCGTTTCACACGTGGGCGCCGCTTGGCTACGGCGCGGCACCGACCGCCACCGCGATGCTGCACGCCGGCGTGCTGAAAAAGTTCGGCCTGTACGGCCTTATCCGCGTGGCCATCCCGATGGCACCGGTTGGCGCGCAAAGTTGGCTCGGCGTGTTGGCGTGGCTGGCCTTGGCCAATCTGCTGTACTGCGGCTTGGTGGCTGTTCGCCAAAAAGACCTCAACCAACTCATCGGCAACTCCAGTGTCGCGCACATGGGTTTCATATTTCTCGGCATCGCCAGCCTGAACGTGATCGGGCTGACCGGCGCGGTGCTGGTAATGATCGCGCACGGTCTGCTCGCCGCCTTGGCCTTTGGCTTGAGCGGACATCTGTATCGGCAAACCGGCTCGCTCGACATGAGCCGCATGGGTGGGTTGCTGCGCCAAATGCCGCTCGCCGGCTCGGCGTTGCTGATGGCGCTGTTCGCTGGTTGTGGGTTGCCCGGCTTTGCCAATTTCGCCGGTGAGATCACGATCTTTTTTGCCGCTTGGTCGGCCGGGCTGAAGACGGTTACGGTCATCGCCGCGTGGAGCGCGCTGGTGATCGGCGGCCTGTACATGATGCGCGCCATTCGGTGCATCCTGCACGGGCCGCTTGGCGGCGACTGGGCCAAGGCGGGCGACGTCAGCCCGCTGATCGCGACGGCGCTTGGCCTGTTGCTCGGCGCGCTGCTGGTGTTCGGCTTCGTGCCGGGGTTGCTGACCAAGGGCATCGAGGGCGAAGCGGCGAAAATCGTGCGCTTGGCCAAGCCGGCCGAACGGTAAATCGACATGGACGGTCAATTGCAATTTGTTCAACTCGAGATGATGGTCGCGGCGCTTGGCCTGTTGATTCTGCTCGCCGACCTGTTCCTGCCGTCGACGGCTCGCCGCTCGCTGGGCTGGGTTGCCGCCGGGGCGCTTGGCCTTGTGTTTCTGCTGAGCTTTCGCGGCGGATACGCCGCCTTGGCCGACGCCGAGGCGTTCGGCGGGATTTACCGACTCGACGCCTTGGCGCTTTTTTTCAAACGCTTCTTTTTGCTTTCGGCGATCTTTGTGCTCGTGTTCGCGGTGGACTTCGCCGCGCGATTGAGGGGCGGCGTGTCGGAGTATCTCGCGTTCATCCTGTTCGCGTTGACGGGAATGATGTTCGCCTCGTCGGCCAACGACTTTAGCCTGTTGTTCGTCTCGATTGAGTTGATCACGGTGACGTTTTACATTCTCGTCAGCTTTCAGCGGCATCGGCTGCACTCTCTCGAGGCGGGGGTGAAATATCTTATCCTCGGTGCCGTGTCGTCGGCGTTTTTGGTGTACGGCATTGCGCTCGTGTTCGGCGAGGCCGGGAGTCTCAAGTTCGACGCGATCCGCGCCGCGCACGCCGGGTTGCTGGGGAGCAACGTGTTCTTGTTTGGGATGTTGTTCGTGTTCGCTGGGCTGGCGTTTAAGATTTCCGCGTTCCCGTTTCAGGTGTGGGCACCGGATGTTTATCAGGGCGCGCCGACGCCCACGACGACGTTTCTCGCGGTCGGCTCGAAGGCGGCCGGCTTCGTGCTCCTGATCCGCCTGTTCGGCAGCGTCGTTCCGGAACTCACCGCCCAGTGGACGGGCATGCTGATGGTGGTTGCTGCGCTGACAATTTTGTACGGCAACCTCTGCGCCGTGCCGCAGCGCAATCTCAAACGGCTGTTGGCCTATTCCGGCATCGCCAACGCCGGCTACCTGCTGATGGGCATCGTGGCCCAGTCGGACGACGGCAAGGCGGCGATTTTGTATTACCTCGCCGGATACCTGTTCACGCTTGTGGCGACGTTCATGATCATCCATCTCATCACCAGCGAAGGGGAAGGGGAGGACATCGCCTGTCTCGCCGGGCTGAACAAACGCTCGCCGTTCCTGGCATTCGTGCTGGCGTTGTGCTCCGTGTCGCTCGCCGGCATCCCACCGTTGGCCGGGTTCTTCGGCAAATTTCTGCTGGTGAAATCGGTTGCCGCCAAGGCGTTCGGCGACGCCGGTTACTTCGCGCTGCTGGCCGTGGCAGTGTTCGGAGTCGTCGTGTCGATCTACTACTACTTCGGCATCATTCGCGCCATTTATTGGCCGAAAGACACCTCCGACGACTCGCCGGTACCGATCGCTTGGCCAACACGAATCGCGCTTGGCCTCTGCGTCGCGGCGATCCTTTATCTCGGTCTGCTGCCCGATAAACCGATTAACTGGGCCAACGCCGCCGCCAAGATCGAGTCTGCTCCCGACTAAACGCAGTGGGCGCGGAGTACCCAAATTCGTCCTCGACCAGAAACTCACGCGAAGCCGCGAAGCCGCGAAGAAGCATCAATATCAACCGCGAATGGACGCCAATGAACGCGAAAAGAGAGAAATGAACATCGATGGCCAGGATGGACAGGAAGGAATCCGCAGATGACGCAGATGATCGCAGATTAAAACAGGAAACAAATCTGCGCTCATCTGCGGATAAACAATCCTTCGCGTCCATTCGAGTCCATTTGCGGTTCCCCCCTCTCTTTCTTTTCTTCGCGGCTTCGCGCCTTCGCGTGAAAAACCCTTTCAGCAGCCCTCTGCGTTTTTAATCCGCGGAATCAGCGGCGGGTGAAAAGTTTACCGGGGAGTTGCTTGGCCAAGCGCTTCATCTCCAGCCCGAGTAGCGCCACCGAAACTGTCGGCGTGGGCAGTCCGCTTTGGGCGATAATCGTGTCGATTGGTTGTTCGGTGGCGTCGAGAACGTCGAACACCGCCTGCTCCTGCTCCGTAAGATTGGCCAACGGCACCGGCTCCGCTTCATCCGCTTGGCCAGGCGCTTGGCCAAGCGCAAGATGCTCAAACTCGGTGAGGATGTCGTCGGCGTTCTCGCACAGCGCGGCCCCGTTGCGGATGAGGTTGTGGCAGCCGCGGCTTTGCGGTGAGTCGATCCGGCCCGGCACGGCGAACACCTGCCGGTTGTTGTCGGCGGCCATGTTGGCGGTGATCAGCGAGCCGCTTTTCAAGTCGGCCTCGACGACCACCGTGCCGAGCGTCATCCCGGCGACGATGCGGTTGCGGATCGGGAAGCTCTGCTTGTCGCCCTTCCGGTTGAACGGGAACTGGGTGATCACTGCGCCGTTGTCGGCGATGCGCCCGTACAACTCCGCGTTCTCCGCCGGGTAAACGATGTTGATGCCGTTGCCGAGCACGGCGACCGTGCGCCCCTTGCCCGAGAGCGCGCCTTGGTGCGAGGCGGAGTCGATGCCGCGCGCGCCGCCGCTGACCACCGTGACACCGTGCCCGGCGAGTTGGTAGGCCAACTTGCGGGCGGCGTCCTGCCCGTAATGCGTCGTGCGCCGAGCGCCGACCATGGCGATGCTGTTTTTGTCTCCCGGCAGCAGGCGGCCCTTCACGTAAAGGAGGATTGGAGGATCGTAAATCTCGCGAAGCAACTCCGGGTATTCATCATCGGCCTGAAACACAAGCCGCGCACCGAACTCCTCCACGCGCTTCAATTCCCCGGCCAAGTCGGTGGTGGATTGCCACTGGACGATCGTGCCGGCCAGGTCGTCGCCGATACCCTTGACGCGCACCAGCGCCGAGCGGTTCGCCTGCAGCACCTTTGCTGCATCGCCGAAAAACTCGAGCAACTGCCGCACCCGAACCGGCCCGATCCCCTCGAGCAGATTCAACACCACCAAAGCCTCGCGCGCGTCCACGGGCGGACGTTAGCGGGGGAGGTGAACCGAGGCCAGCGGGAAAGGAAACGGCGGCCGATGGGCCGACGTTGGGGAACAGAAAAGTCTTGTGGTTGACTCAGGCTTCCGACGTGCAGGCGTCGTAGAAGTCGAGGAACTTGTTTTTCTCCTCGGTGTCGCGGACGCGCATGGCGGCACGCGGGTGCTGGTTTAGGATGCCGGTGACCACGTACGGGATGAGGGCACCCCATTCCTTGGTGCGGCGCAGCGGCATGAGTTGATCCTGCAGCAGCTTGAAGATGGGGCGAAGGTCGAACTTCGGGTTTTTCAAGAAGCCGAGCAGCAGTTCCATCGGGCAGTTGCCGGCACCGCGACCTAGGCCGAGCATGGTGGCGTCGATGCGGTTGGCGCCCTGGATGATCGCCTCGATCGTGTTGGCGAAGGCGAGTTGCATGTTGTTGTGCGTGTGGATGCCGACCTCCTTGCCGGTGGCCTTGGCCATGGTGACATACTTTTTCACCAGTTCACGAATCTGCTCATGGTACAACGCGCCGTAGCTGTCGACGACGACGACGGTCTCCACCGGCGTCCCGGCCAGTGTGTCCAGCGCTTGGTCGATCTCGGAGTCGGCGACGGTGCTGATGGCCATGATATTGCAGCAGGTTTCGTAGCCTTTGTCGTGGGCGTCCTGAATCATGTCCACCGCCGTGGGGATCTGGTGGGCATACGTGGCGACGCGGATGCAGTCGAGCACGCTTTGCTCGGCCGGCAGGATGTCGGTCTTGTAGTCGGTCTTGCCGGCGTCGGCCATCGCGGTGAGCTTGAGCGGGCTGTCGTTGTCGCCGACGATCCGGCGCAGGTCGTCCTCGTCGCAATATTTCCAGTCGCCGTGGTCCGCGCGGGCAAATTGCGTCTTGGAGGCCTTGTAGCCCAGTTCCATGTAGTCGATGCCGGCGGCGATGGCGGCGTCGTAGACGGCCTTGACGAAGTCGTCCTCAAACTGATGATTGTTGATGAGGCCCCCGTCGCGGACGGTGCAGTCAAGAACCTTGATCTCGGGGCGGAAGGTCACCCACGGTGCATTATCTTTCGAAGCGGTCATAGATTTTCTGTTGCTGGGAAGTCGAAAAGCCTTGAGACCCAATAAGTTGGGTCTTCAGCCTGTCGTTTTCCCGGCGAAAAAGGGCGGCAAATGTCTTAAAATCCGCGCCAAAAGTGAAGCGTTAAAAACGGCTTTGCTCACTTTTTCTCCGCTTGGCCGGGTTTTCTGGCGTAGATGGCGCTGATGGGGTGGATGTCCAGGATGTTCGGGTGGATGCCGCCGATGCGCTCCGGGTGATAAATATTGATGCCGACATAGAAGAACAGAGGAACAATCGGCAGTTCATCCGCGATGAGGAGCCTTTCCGCCTCGCGGAACAGCGCGTTGCGCTTGGCCAAGTCGGAAGTGGCGTTGGCTCGGCGGATGAGTTGGTCGTAGTCGGCATTCACCCAGCCGGTGCGGTTGTTGCCGTTCTGCGCCATGAACATGTCGAGGAACGTGTTGGGGTCGTTGTAGTCGCCGATCCAGCTGCTGCGGGAGACGTGGTAGTCGAGCGCGCTTTGGGCGGCGAGGTACACCTTGTTTTCCGCCTGGCGCAGCTTGATCTGGATGCCCAGCGTGTCGCGCCACATGCGTTGCAACTCAACCGCGATGTTCCTGTTCAGGTCGCTCGAGTTGAACAGGTACTCGAAGTCAGCAGGGAAACCGTCGCCGCCGGGGTAGCCGGCCTCGGCGAGCAGTCGCTTGGCCAAGCCGGGATCGTGCGCCGGGCCGCTTGGCGGGGTGTAGTCGCCGGTGCCGGGCGGGACAAAGTGGGCGGCCAAGCGCTCGCCGCCCTTGGTGAATTTCGTGACCAGTCGGGCCTTGTCGATCGCCATCGCCATCGCCTTGCGGACGCGCGGATCGTCGAGCGGTTTTTTCGTGATATTGAATCGCACGAAATAGGTGCCGAGGTAGTCGAACCGGTGAAAGTCGGGCCGCGGGCTGAGGGCGTCAAGCAGCTCGGTCGGCACGAGGCTCTTGTCCCAGATGACATCGGCCTGGCCGGCTTCGTAAAGGTTGATCGCGGTGGCCGGCACCTCAACCGGCAGCAGGTCGACGACCCCGTTGCGCGTGTTGGCCGCGTCCCAGTAGTGTTCATTTTTGCGGAGGCGAATCCGGTCGCGCACCCGCCAGAAGTCGAGCGTGTGCGAGCCGCTCACCGGCAGCGGCCGGCTGAGGCACCATTGGTCGCCGTGTTGCTCGATACTCTCTTGGGGCACGACGGCCAGTGTCCAAAAGGCGCACAGCTCGAGAAAAAACGGGGTGGGGGCGGCCAACTCGACTCGCACGGTTTGGTCGTTGATGGCCCGCACGCCAAGCCGGGCGAGGTCGGTGATCTTTCCGCCGTTGATGGCCTCGGCGTTTTTTACATAAAAAAGCATCCCGGCGTAATCGCTGGCGGTGGCGGGATCGACGGCGCGGCGCCACGAGTAAACGACGTCGTGCGCAGTGATCGGCTCGCCGGTGGACCAACGAATGCCGTCCCGCAGGTGAAATGTGTAAACGATGCCGTCGCCGGAAATGTCCCAGCGCTTGGCCAAGGCCGGCTCGGCCTGGGCGGTGACGGCGTTGAAGCGGGTGAGCCCCTCGAACATCGCCGAGACAATACGGCCGTCCGCCTGGCTGGTGATGATGGCCGGGTCGAGCGACTCGGGGTCGGGGCCGTTGATGATGACGAAGTCGGCCGGTTCGTGCTGCTGAAAACAGCCGGCTTGGCCAAGCAGGCAGAGGCACAAAAAAAGCGTCCCCAGCCGATGCACAGGAACGCCGTTGAAAGTCATGGGAGACTCCCGGTTATTTTTTCTCCGCGCCATCCGGCGGTGTGGCCGGTGATTCAGCCGGTTTCTCCGGGGCAGCCGGAGGGGTGGGCACTTCGGGAGCCTTCGGTGCAGGGGAGTCCGCAGCACCGGCCAGGGCGTCATCCATCTTGCCGGTCACTTCCGCTTCAACCGACGTGGCCGCCGGTGTCGTGGCCGGCACCGTGGTGGGTGTTGTGGCCGGAGTCGTGGCGGGGGCCGCTTGGGCGCCGATGCGTGTGCTGAGGTCGTCCTTGCCGGGGTTGCCGATGATGGCCAGCACGAGGCAAAGCAACAGGAAAAGCGATGCGGAGACCTTGGTGAGCTTGGTCAGCATGTTTCCCGCGCCGGCACCGAGTGCCATGTCCAGCGTGCCGCCGCCGAAGGCCAAGCCGGAGCCGGACTCCTTTTTCGGCAGCTGAATCAGGATCAGCAGCACGAGGAAAAAGCAGTTCAGGACAAGTACGGTTGTCAATATTCCAATCAGGACAGTCATGGTTCTATTTTTCTATCAGATCGAGTTCAGGATAATCTCGGAAAAGTTTCTCACATCCAGCGAGGCACCGCCGACCAGCGCACCGTCCACGTCCGGCTGGCTCATCAACTCCCGGGCGTTGTCCGGCTTCACGCTGCCGCCGTACTGGATGCGCACCCGCTTGGCCGTGTCCTCATCAAATAGGTCGCCCAGCAGGTTGCGAATGAACGCATGCACTTCCTGCGCTTGGGCGGAGGTGGCGGTTTTGCCGGTGCCGATGGCCCAAACCGGCTCGTAGGCGACGACCGTGCCCTCCATTTGCCCGGCGGTCAAGCCCGCCAAGCTGCCGCGGATCTGCGATCCGACGATCTCCTCCGTACGGCCGCTCTCTCGATCCTCAAGCTGTTCGCCAACGCAGACAATCGGCTTCAGGCCGGTCTCGTGCGCGGCCTTGGCCTTGGCGGCGACCAGTTCGTCCGACTCGCGCTGGTATTGGCGCCGCTCGGAGTGGCCAAGGATGACGTATCTCGCGGAGAACTCCTTGAGCATTCCGGCGGCGGTTTCGCCGGTGTGGGCGCCGTAGCCGTGCTCGCTCATGTTTTGCGCGCCGAGCCGGATGTTGGAGTCGAGGACTGCCTCCGACACCGCGGCCAGCGCGGTGAATGGCGGGCAGACGGCGATGTCCACCTCCGTCACATCCTTGAGTTCGCGAACCAACCCATCGGCCAAGTCGAGCGACTCGGCGACGGTCTTGTTCATCTTCCAGTTTCCAGCAATAAAGAGTTTCCGTTCTTTTTCCATTTGCAAATTACTTGTCGGTCAAGGCCGCGACGCCGGGCAGCGCCTTGCCCTCGAGAAACTCGAGGCTCGCTCCGCCGCCGGTGCTCATGAAGGTGACTTGGTCGCCGAGGCCGGCGTTGTTCAGCGCCTTCACGCTGTCGCCGCCGCCGATGATGCTCTTGGCCCCGTTGGCGGTCGCCTCGCACACGGACTTGGCCACGGCAAACGTGCCCCCGGCAAAGCGCTCATCCTCGAAGATGCCCATCGGGCCGTTCCACAAAATCGTCCTCGCCCCGGCGACCACTCCCCGAAACACCTCCGCCGACTTGGGGCCGATGTCGACGCCCTCGAAATCGACCGGGATGTTTTCGCTGTCGTTCACGCGGTGATCGCCAAACGCGAACTTGCCGTCGATCTCCGTCGGCTCGGCGATGATGTTGTCGGTCGGGATCAAAAACTGCACGCCGCGCTCGGCAGCCTTGTCGAGAGCGGCCCGGGCGACGTCGACCTTGTCGGGTTCCACCAACGACTTGCCGACGGTGAGCCCCTTGGCCAGCTTGAAGGTGTATGCCATCGCGCCGCCGATGAGAATCGTGTCGGCCTTCTCAAGCAGACGGTCGATCACCTTGATTTTATCGGACACCTTCGCCCCGCCGAGAATCACAACGAACGGGCGCTCTGGCGACTCGAGTTCGTCGCCTAGAAATTGCAACTCGCGCTCCATCAGCAGGCCGGCCACGCATTGGCCGCCTCGAGCGGCAATGAGGTTGGCCACCCCGACGGTGGAGGCGTGTGCGCGGTGGGCGGCGCCAAAGGCGTCATTCACAAAAATGTCCGTGCCCTTAGCGAGCTGCCCGGCGAAGGCCGGGTCGTTGGCCTCCTCCTCGGCGTGGTAGCGGACGTTTTCCAATAGCAGCAGCCCGCCGTCCTCCAGCTTGGCTGCGGCATCCTCGGCCGCTTGGCCAACGCATCGATCGCAAAAGGCAACCGGCTGGCCGATTAAGCCGGCGAGTTTGTCGGCGACGGGACGCAGGCTCATCGACGGCACACGCTCGCCCTTCGGCCGGCCAAGGTGCGCGGCAAGAGTGATTCTCGCGCCGCGCTCGATCATCAACCTGAGCGTCGGCAGCGTGGCGCGGATGCGGGTGTCGTCGTTGATCACCATCATGCCGTCCTGCTCGGCCATCGGTACGTTGTAGTCGACGCGTGCCAGCACGCGTTTACCCCGCAGGTCGATGTCGTTGATGGTCAGCTTAGCCATTTACCCCCGAAAAAAGGGCGCGAAATCATACCCGCGAACCCTTGGCTGTCAACGGTTATGTGAAGCTGTTTCAGCCGAAAAACGGCCGTTCTTACTGCAAGCGGGAGCAGGGCGGCTTGGCCAAGCGCTTGGCCAAGTTGTTGTTCATCACGACGCATAAGGCAAATTCGCGGTGGGAACATCTTGCCGATTGGATGCCATGTCCATACTCTCCCCGGCGATGTCTGGCTTGGGGCCCAAGGCCATCCTCGCACTGGAGGACGGCACTATTTTCGAGGGGCAGGCGTTTGGCGCTGCGGCGTCGGTCGCCGGGGAGGTTTGTTTCAACACCTCCATGACGGGGTATCAGGAAATCCTGACCGACCCGTCGTACAAGGGGCAGATTATCACGATGACCTATCCGCTCATTGGCAACTACGGCGTCAACGAGCAGGACGTGGAGTCGTACCAGACGCACGCCAGCGGGTTTGTCGTGCGCGAGTTGTCGCCGGTCGTGAGCAACTACCGTGCAGACAGCTCGCTCGGTGACTACATGGAGCGCAATGGCATCCCCGGCATCGAGGGAATCGACACGCGGGCGCTGACCAAAAAGCTCCGCGTCCGCGGCGCAATGAACGGCTACCTCACGACGGAGGAGGGAGCCACCGCCGAGAGCGCCTTGGCCAAGGCGAAAGCGTGGCCGGGCCTGATCGGTGTCGATTTCGTGAAGGAAGTCACCCACGAGTCAGCATTTGCATGGGACGAGGAGGATGCATTGAGCCCGGCATTCCGGCTGCCTAAGGGGCCACGCGAGATCGACGGCCGGATCCAGCGCGATCCGATGCCGGCGGCGGACATCCCGATTGTTGCGTACGATTTCGGCATCAAGTACAACATCCTGCGCAAGCTGAGACAGACCGGCTTTGCGGTGACGCTGGTTCCGGCGAACACACCGGCGGAGGAGGCGTTGAAGCACAAGCCGGCCGGTATTTTTCTCTCAAACGGCCCCGGCGACCCGGCGGCGGTGACGTATGCGGCGGAGGCGGTTAAATCGTTACTGGAGAATGGGTTGCCGATTTTCGGTATCTGCCTTGGCCACCAAATCCTCGGCTTGGCCATGGGCGGGAGGACGAGCAAATTGAAGTTCGGCCATCGCGGCGCCAACCAGCCGGTGAAGGATCTCGAGAGCGGCCGGGTGGAGATCACGTCGCAGAATCACGGCTTCACGGTGGACGCCGACTCGCTGCCAAGCGACGTGGCGGTGAACCGGGTCAACCTCAACGACCAGACGGTCGAGGGACTGCGCCACAAGGCCAAGCCGGTGTTCTGCGTGCAGTACCACCCGGAGGCGTCGCCGGGGCCGCACGATTCAAGCGGCCTGTTTGGCGAATTCCGCCAGTTGGTCGAGAAGCACGGCTGACCTTGGCCAAGCGCTTGAACGGCGGGACTATTTTTCAACCCTTCGGAACGTCCCCGGGTTGATGAACAGATTCTTGTGTCCCTTGTGCTTCTTGAAGGAGCGTGTCAGGGCGGCGGAGGTCTTGAGTTCGTCATCCACCAGTTCGGCGTTCAACAGCTTGATTTCGAGATTCGCGCCGTTCAGTTGATACGAGGCGACGTGGTAAAGGTTTTTCTCCTCCTTGTCCGGGGAGCCTTTGTGGGTGCCGATGGCCTGAAGCTGGACGCACTGCACCCCGCCGATCTTGACGGGGTAGGCCCGGAAATACATGGCGTCTTCCCCGATGGGATAATGAATCATGTATTCGGTGCCCGAGTATTTCAGAACCATCATCCGCTCCTTTTTTTCTTTTTCTTCCCCGGCATCCGGGATGAGTTCCCAGAGGCCGAGCACGGATGAATCCACTGCAACGGAGGGTTCTTTCGTCAAGGGCACCTCATACTCGCACCCACAAAAAAGCAAGACAGCCCCCATCAACAGCGCTGTCTTGCTCTTCGTCACGATGTCGTTCCCCGGTTAACTTGTCGGAGCCTCCTCCGCGGTGGCCTCGGTTTCCTCTTGGGGGAGCGGGTTGCTGCTCTCCACGCGCACTTTAAGTGTGGTGGCGACCTCTGGATGCAGTCGCAACTCGACGTCGTGGTCGCCCACCATGCGGATCGGCTCGTTGAGGTGAACTTTGCGGCGGTCGATCTTGATCTCGAACTGCTCGTAGAGCTGCTCGATGATGTTTGCCGGGGTGACCGAGCCGTACATTTTGCCGGTGTCGCCGGTCTTGGCCTTGAGGTGGAGAATCAAGTGCTTGAAGCTGGCGGCCAGTTCCTTCGCGTCCTTGGCCTCGCGGATCTCGCGATCCCGACGAACCTTGCGAAGGGCTTTCAGGCGGCGCTCGTTGCCCTCGGTCATCGGTATGGCCAGTCCCTGGGGCAGGAGATAGTTGCGGGCGTAGCCTGTGGCCACGTTGACTTGGTCGGATTCCCCGCCCAGTCCGTCCACATTCTTGATTAGAATAACGTCAGTTTTTGCCATGAGTCGCTTTTGCTGCTTGTAAATTTTTCGCTCAGAACGGGACGTCGTCGTCCCCGGGGCCGTCAATAGGCGGCCCGTCTGCGGGTTGGGAGGGAGGGGGAGCGGATTGCCGTGGGGCAGAACCATCGCTTTCGACTTGTCCACTTCCGCCGCCAACGAAGCTGAACCGTTCGAGTACCACGCCGAGCCTGCTCCGGTTTTGCCCGGTGTTCTTGTCCTCCCACTGGTCGAGCTTAAGGCGGCCCTCGACCAGGATTGGGCGGCCTTTCTGCATATATTGGCCAAGTGTCTCAGCCTGTTTTCCAAAGGCATCGATGTCCACGAAAGTGGTTTCCTCCTTCTGCTGGCCCTCGGCGTCCCGCCAGACGCGGTTGACGGCGAGGCCCAGCTTGGCGATTGCGGTTCCGCTGGGGGTGTAGCGCAACTCGGGGTCGCGCGTCAGGTTGCCCATCAGGATGACTTTGTTGAAGCTCGCCATGAAAGGAGTTTAATCGGGTTGCAATCCGGAATCAACCCGCGATTCACCCCGGCTTGGTGAAGAATACGCGGAAGACGTCTTTGAGCTTGAGCAGGCGCTTTTTCAGGTCGCCAGTCGCTGCCGGGTCGCCCTCGAACGTGACCTCGAGGTAGTAGCCGTCCGGGTTTTTGCGGTTGGCCACCCGGACAAAGTTCCTCTGGCCCACGGCGTTGAATTCGCCGACCTTCCCACCGGCCGTGTCGATCTCGGCCGAGATGAGGGTCTGCAGTTCCTCGACGGTGCTCTCACGCCCCGTCTCCTTCAGGATGATCGTCCCTTCGTATTTCGTCATCTGTCTTGTTTCCTGTCGGGGAACAGTCCCCGTTGTAATTGTTCATGGCCGGCCCGATGCCTTGCCGCACCCAGCAGGCGAGTTGGTCCGCCGCCGTTTCCAGCACCTTTCCCAGCAGTTCGGCTTCCGCCTCGGCAAATCTGCCGAGCACGAAGCCGGACACTTCCCGGTTTGGTTCCGGGCGGCCGACCCCCAGCCGGAGCCGGGCAAAAGCGTCATTTCCCAGCAACCCCTGGATGGAATCCAGACCCCGATGGCCGCCTGTGCCGCCGCCGGGGCGCATCCGTACGGCACCAAGCGGCAGGTCGATGTCATCGACCACCACCATGATCCGCCCGACGGGAATCTGGTAAAACTTGGCCAACGGCACCACGGATTGGCCACTCAAGTTCATGTAGCCCTGTGGCTTGCACAGGAGGACGGGGCTGCCGTCCTGCCTGCCCTTGGCCAAGTGGGTGGCGAACTTTTTGTTCACTTCCCACTCCGCGCCCAAGCGCTTGGCCAAGCGGTCGAGCACCATGAACCCGGCGTTGTGCCGCGTGTCGGCGTACCCTTTCCCGGGATTGCCCAAGCCCGCGATCAGGTATGTCTCTTCCATACGCGGGCCTTCTCAAAGATCACGGCGAACCGGCCGATCCGGCAGGTCGCCACTTAAAATTATCAACCTTCCTTCTTGTCCCCGCCCTCGGCACCGTCTTCTTTCTTGGCACCTTCTTGTGCCGGGGCTTCGCCCTCGGCAGTGGCTTCTTCCGCCCCCTCTGCCGCCGCCGCTGCCTCTTCGGCCTCGGCCATCATCTGCATGCGGGAGGTTGCAATGGCGATCACTAAAGCCTTCGGCGAACCGATCGCGACGACCCCTTTTGGCAGGTCAAGATCCACCAAGTGCAGGGATTGGCCGACATCAAGGTTTGTGACATCGGGCTCGAGGCTTTCGGGGATGTCCGCCGGCCGGCCTTTCAGCGTGACGGTGTGCATCGAGGTCTGCATGACGCCGCCCAGCTTCACGCCCTCGGCGGTGCCAACCGGGCGCAGCGGCACCTGTGCCGTGACAACACTGTCCTTGGTCAGGCGCTTGAAATCGACATGGATGAATCCGTTGGTCAGGGGGTTCCTCTGGACATCCTGCACCAGTGCGATGCTCTTTTCGCCTTCAATTACCAGTTCGACGAGGAAGTTCTTCGCCTCGGTGGACTTTGCCGCCTTGCCAAACTGTTTGGCCTCAAGCTCGATGCTCTGCGGGTCGCCGTTGCCGTAAACAACGCCGGGCAGGCCTCCGCCCTGACGAACTTTTTTGCTGCCTGTGGTCTTGGTCAACGTCCGCGGACTTGCGGCCAATGAGATTGCTTTCATGTAATTTGTCCCAAAAATGCCTCCCCGGCGGCGCTCAGGTGGTGCGCGCTCCCTTGAAGCGGAACAGCGAGTTCACCGAGGAATTGTTGTGGATTCGCTGGATGGCTTCCCCCAGCAACCCCGCAACGGAGAGGGTGTTAATGTTCAACCCCTCGATTTCGGGGCGGGGGACTGTATCAGTCGTGATCAATTCGTCAATACAAGAGTTTTTCAGCCGGTCAATGCCCAAATCGTTGAGAATCGTGTGGGAAACGCAGGCCCGGACACTTGCCGCCCCGTGTTCCTTTAGGATGGCCGCCGCATTGACCAGCGTGCCGGCGGTCTCGGTGAGGTCATCGACTAAAAGTGCGTTTTTGCCTTCAATATCGCCGATAATGCCCACCGACTCCGTGTTGGTGGCGCTCGTGCGGCGTTTGGCGACGATTGCCAGATCGGCTCCGAGCATTTCCGAGTAGGCGTGGGCCATTTTCAGCCCCCCTACATCCGGGCTGACCACCACTTGGTTATCCTTGTTGGAGGAGTGAGTAGTACTAGTACTAGTACTAGTACTAGTACTAGTACTAGTACGAGTACTAGTAGTACTAGTAGTACTACTAGTACTAGTAGTACTAGTAGTACTAGTA
>JACNJE010000172.1 GCA_014382705.1 Verrucomicrobiota bacterium
TTTGACAACATCCGCATTGCGGATGTGTCGCTCGACTGCAATTGGGACGGCATGAAACAGGCGCTCGGGCCGATTCTCAAAAAAGCGTCCGGCATCGACCTGCTGGCCAGGCAGGCGCTGGTGGAGCGGGTGCAGGTGAGCCGGTTCGGCGCGGTGGGCGGCCGGCCGTCGTGGCGCGAGGTGTTTCCGATCCGAGTGATTTCCGGCATGGGCGACGGGGCGAATCTGCCGGGTTACCGCGACTCGATCATTGAGATTCGGCACTGTTTGGTGGAGGACTTTGTCCGCGGGCCAGGCACTGGAACCGCTTGGCCGTACTGCACCGGCATCATGGTCAGCCACCGCGGGGCGGATCCCGTGAACGGCACCGTCCGGGCTCGGGTGCATCACAACGAAATCCGGAACATCACCAACGGCATTGCGTTCGGAGGGGCGTTTCTGCGGCGGGCGGAGTTTTACGGGAACACCGTCACGAACTGCGGCATCGGGTTCAACTTCGACACCGGCGGCAACCGCGGCGTGGTGATCCGAGACAACCGTTTTTTCGCCTGTGTCGGCGGCGGGAGCGTGAACGACGGGAAGGCGTTCGTGATCCGGGACAACACCTTCCGGTTGATCGCGCCGCACGCGCCGCGGTTCGCGTATTGGCACAACGGCCTGCGGCTTTGGGATCACACACGCGGTTTTTTGGTGGAGGGCAACCGGTTTGTGTTCGACGGCGAATCAACGACAACGGCGCGGGGCATCCTGCTGCACGGCGCGAGCGTGGGGCTGCGGCTGTTTCAAACCGAGACAGGCGAATGGCAGCGTGAGATCGACCCGCATCGGTTTCGCGGCAACCATTACGGTGGCCTGCGACCCAACCTCGCCGGCCCGCAACAGACCGGCCACGACATGCACCTGCTCGTCGGCGACCGCGCGGTTCATTTGACCGGCGAGGCCGACGCCGTGCAGTTCACCTGGCCCGACGACTGAGTGTTTTTTTAGTCGCTGATCGTGCCGTCCGGGAGTGTTGTTTTGTCAAGGACGATGCCTTCGTGGTCGGCCGGGTCGAAGCCGATGGCATCCCGTAGGTTGGCTCCCGCGAGCTTGGTGTTTCGCAGGTCGGCCCCGGTGAAGTTGCAGTTGGCCAGATTCCGGTGTTGCCATTCCACGCCGCGCAAGTCCCATCCGGAAAAATCGCGACCGGCCAACTTCACATTCGGTGCGCCGTCGACGTAAATCTGAATCAGCAGCCGCCGGTCGGGCGAGTCGGTTTTCACGGTGCCGTCCGGCAGGGTGGTGTTGTGGTAAACCGCCTCGGGGTAGTGGTGCCACGGGGCGATCGTTGCGCTGGTGAGGTCGGCCCCGGTGAGGTCGGCGTTGCCGAGCACAGCTTCGGCCAAGTTGGCCCCGGTCAGGCTCGCCCCCGTGAGGTTCGAGCCGTTGAGCTTGGCCAACGCCAAGTCGGCGTGGGCCAGGTTGGCCCCCCGGAGATCGGCACCCCGAAGGTCGGCCGCAACGAGGCTAACCCGCGAGCGGACTCGAAAATACCGAGTGCCGGTGGAGGCGCGGAGGGTGCGCTTGGCAGTCTGCGGATCAAGGCCGAGTCCGCCGATTTGCGCTTGGCCAAGTGGCTGCCAATCAATGAGATCGGTCGTGGTTTCGAGCTGGGTGTCGGGGATGATGGAGAGGGAGCCGGGCCGGGTGACCGAGCCGGCATTCCAGTGAACGGTTAGCGGGGCGGTGCTCTTGATTGTCAGCCGGAGATCGTCCGCTTGGCCAAGCGCCGTGCCGAGCAGCGCCGCCGCAAAGACAAATCCCTCCCGGCTTGGCCAAGGAGGGATTCGGGAAAAGGGGGTTCGCCGCTCAGACGACCTCATGCAGCGGCTGGGCATTATTCTCGACGAGGTAACGCGGCCGGCCGTTCAGGTCGTTGATCGTGGTCGCGTTCGGGTCGATGCCCAGCGCGTGGTACAGCGTGGCGTGTACCTCGGCGAAGGTCACCGGCCGGTCGCTCGCCTCGCCGCCGAGTCGGTCGGTTGCGCCGATGACCTGGCCGTGGTTGAGCCCACCGCAGGCGAGCAGGCCACACGAGACGCGGGGCCAATGGTCGCGGCCGGCGTCCTTGTTTATGGTCGGAGTCCGGCCGAACTCGCCCCAGCAGACCACGACGACATCCTTCTCCATGCCGCGCTGGTGCAAGTCCTCCACGAGCGCGGTGAGGCCCTGGTCGAGCATGGGGAAATCCTGACGACCTCGGTTGAAGTTGCCGCCGTGCCAGTCCCACCGGCTAAACGAAAGCGAGACGCAGCGTACGCCGACCTCAACGAGCCGGCGGGCGAGCAGGAAGTGGTCGAGCAGCTTGGGCGCGCCGTCGGCGGTCAGCTTGGCTGTGCCGCGGCCGTAGCGGTCGCGCAGCTTGACGTCCTCCCTGCCGAGATCGAGCGCCTCGGCGAGCTTGCCGGAGGTGAGCATGCCGAACGCCTGCTGGTTGTAGGCGTCCATGCCCTCGATCAGGCCGGAGTTGTCGACGTCGCGGCGGAGCTGGTCGAAGCTCTGCAACAGTTTCTTGCGCTCACTCAACCGCTCGAGCGTGATGCCGTTGAGCGTCATGTCCTCCTTGCCATCGGCGGACGGCTTGAAGGCCGCGTGCGCCGGGCCGAGGTAGCCGGCCTTGCCGGGATCGCTCCACTGGATGTGGCCGGTCTTGGGCGAGAGGCCGATGAACGGCGGCATGTCTGGCTTCACCGGGCCGTTGAGCTTGGAGAGGATGGAGCCGATGCTGGGCCAGCCACCGGGTGGCTGGTTGCGCGGCGAGCGGCCGGTCATGCATTGCTCGGCGTCGTGCCCGCCGGTGGCGCCGACGATGGAGCGGATGACGGTGAACTTGTCCATCATCCGGGCCATGCGTGGGAACTCCTCACAGATTTGCAGGCCGGGGACGTTGGTGGAGATCGGCTTGAACTCGCCGCGGATCTCGCGGGGCGCGTCCAGCTTCAGGTCGAACATGTCCTGGTGCGGCGGGCCGCCGGGGAGGAAAATGTTGATGACCGCCTTGTGGGAGGAGCCGGTGCCGGCCCGTGCCTCCGCCTCGAGGAGGTTGGCCATGGTCAACCCGCCGACGCCCATGGCCCCGATCCGAATGAAGTCCCGCCGGGCGATGCCGTCGCAAAACCCGTCGCCGTTTCCACCTGCGCTGATTTTTAGCATGCTTTCACTCCTGCAACATGGAAATCCGGCGTCTCCGGAAGCCCATACTTTTGGGAAAGATGACCCACGTGGGCAGTTAGTCAAGCGGGGAAATCGACATTTTTTTCGGGGTTCCGGCCGCCCCGTTTGGCGCGCTGCGGCGGCTACGCTTCGTCCGATGTGTTGAACCCGATGTCGCGGTTGAATGGGCTCGGTTTGTCGTAGCCCTCGACGCCCGGGAAATGCATCACGGTGGCGATCGCGCCCCACGGGAGCATCACCGAGGCATCCGCCTGCTGCATCGACTCGGGGATCCAGAGGCCCGACTCCTCGCCCACGCGCACCGGCAGCTCGAAGTCGGGGAACTGCACCCACAGGCCGGTCTCGTCGTAGCCCAGCACCTTGGCGAAAAACTTTTCCTGCGTGATCCCGACCGGCTCGAGGATTTCCGGCGTCTTCAGCACCACCACCACCACGTCGTTGACGGCATGGGCGATGGTCATCATCATTTTGTCACTCATGGTTGTCTGGCTGCGAACAGCGCCGACGCTAACCCCAAGCCGTTCCCGCCGCAATGCAAACCTTGGCCAAGCGGGGCCTTCCCGACTATAACGCCCGCGTGCCGACCACCGCCGGGGCCTCCAAACTCATCGCCGCCGCCGCCGAACTGCGCGATGCCGCCAACCGGCTTGGCTTCGCGCCGCCGGTGCAGTGCGTGTACAACCCGCTCGACTACGCCTGGGCGGCACACGAACAATTCCTCGGCCGCTACGGCGGCGGGGCCAAGCGCGCGGTGTTCCTCGGCATGAACCCGGGGCCGTTTGGCATGGCGCAGGTTGGCGTGCCGTTCGGTGAGGTGGCGGCGGTGCGCGACTGGTTGCGCATCGACGCGCCGATCGGCAAGCCGGCAAACGAGCACCCCAAGCGCCCCGTGCTGGGGCTGCAATGCCCGCGCAGCGAAGTGAGCGGCCGCCGGTTTTGGGGGTTCTTCGCCGACAAGTTTGGCCAACCGGAAGCATTCTTCGCCGACCACTTCGTTGTGAACTACTGTCCGTTGGCCTTCCTCGAGGAGACCGGCCGCAACCGCACGCCGGACAAGCTGCCGGCCGCCGAGACCCGGCCGCTTGAGGCGATTTGCAACGCGCACTTGGCCAAGGTGGTGGAACTCCTGCAACCGGAATGGCTGGTGGCCGTCGGCGGGTTTGCCGAGAAAAAGGCGGCGGAGGTGCTTGGCCAAGCAGACGTGAACCTGGGGCGCATCCTGCACCCCAGCCCGGCCAGCCCTGCCGCCAACCGGGGCTGGGCCGAACAGGCGGAGAAGCAACTCCGGGAGCAGGGAATCTGGGAATGAACTTGAAACTCGAGACCCACAAAAATAGATTGCCCGCGTTATGTTTGAGGAGATCGAGGAACAGTTGATAGCCGCCGCGGAACGGGTCGTTCATCTCAGGAGGTATCTTTGACGTTCCCAAGGCACAAAACCGTTTAACTGAAATCGAGGGGGAGATGTCTCAGGATAATTTCTGGGACAACCGTGCTTACGCCCAGAAACTTGTCGACGAGTCGTCGGCGATCAAGCGCCGCATCGAGCCGCTGCTCAAGGCCGAGACGCGGCACGCCGACATGCAGACGATGCTCGAGTTGGCCGACGGCGAGGACGAGGCCACGCGGAAGGAGATCCAGTCGGAGCTGGTGGCCGACTTGGCCAAGTTCACCGGGCAGCTCGACTCACTCGAGCTGGAGTTGATGCTCGACGGGCCGCACGACCGCAGCAACTGCATCCTCTCCATCAACGCCGGCGCCGGCGGCACCGAGTCGTGCGACTGGGCGAACATGCTCCTGCGCATGTACCAGCGCTGGGGCGAGGAGCGCGGCTGGCAGGTCGAGGTCAGTGAACTGCTGCCGGGAGAGGTCGCCGGCATCAAGAGCGCCACGCTGCTGGTCACCGGCGAGAACGCCTACGGCTACTGCAAGGCCGAGCGCGGCGTGCACCGGCTCGTGCGCATCTCGCCGTTCGACTCGAACAAGCGCCGCCACACCAGTTTCGCCAGCATCGACGTGATCGCCGAGATCGAGGAAAGCGAGCAGGAGGAACTGCCGCCGGCCGAGTTCGAGGTCGGCACCTTCCGCTCCGGCGGCAAGGGCGGGCAAAACGTCAACAAGGTGGAGACGGCGGTGCGCATCCGGCACATCCCGACCGGCCTCGTGGTGGCCTGCCAAAACCAGCGCTCACAGCACCAGAACCGCGCCACCGCCATGAACATCCTAATGGCCAAGATCACCGCCCTGCGCGAGGACGAGCAGAAATCCGAGCTGGAAAAATTCTACGGCGACAAGGGCAGCATCTCGTGGGGCAACCAGATCCGCAGCTACGTCTTCCAGCCGTACCGAATGGTGAAGGATCTGCGCACGAACGTGCAGGCGAGTGACGTGCAGGGCGTGATGGACGGCGACCTTGACCCGTTCATCAACGGCTGGCTCCGCGCCGGCTGCCCGACCGAAAAGGCCGGCGCTGTGGAGGTGGATTCATAATGGATAAGATGGAAAAGACATTGTTCGAGAAAATCTGCGACAAGGAAATCCCGGCCGACATCGTGTATGAGGACGACCAGATCGTGGCGTTCCGCGACATCGCGCCGAAGGCACCGACGCATGTACTGGTGATCCCGCGCAAGGCGATCCCGCGCGTCAACGAGGCCCAGCCGGAGGACCAGGCGCTCCTCGGCCACCTGATGCTCAAGGCGGCGGAGGTGGCCCGCTCGCTTGGCTTGGGGGAGGGCGGTTTCCGGCTCGTGCTGAACAACGGCGCGGACGCCGGCGAGACGGTGCCGCACCTGCACTGCCACATCCTCGGCGGCCGCAAGATGGCTTGGCCCCCCGGCTGAACCTTGGCCAAGCGGCGACTCCGTACAGCGGGCGCGTTGACTCCCTCTCCCAGCGGGAGAGGGCAGGGGAGAGGGAGAGCGCTTGGCCAATTCGGAGCCGCATTTAAAAACACCCCGCTCTCCCTCATCCGGCCTTCGGCCACCTTCTCCCGCTGGGAGAAGGAACAAAAACGACAAGCGCTTGGCCAAGCGGCGACTTCGATTGGCCACAAAAAAACGCCCCGAGCCATTTTGGCCGGGGCGTGCTGAAAAATTGGGAGGGCCGATCAGGCGTCCTTCTTTTTCTTCTTGTCGGTTGCCTTGCCTTTTCTCTTGCCGCCCTTTTTGGCGGGGGCCGGCTTGTCATTGATCTTGCTGGCAACCAGCACGCGCTTTTTGCCCTTGCCATCCAGCTTGCCGGTCACGGCGACGGCGATCTTGTCGCCCCCGCAGATCTTGCTGTGAAACGCCTTGGTGACGTCGTTGTTCTTTAGGAGGAGAACACGGGAGACTTCCTTGCCGTCCTTGCCCTTGCGCTTGACCTGCAACGCGGCCTGGCAGGCGTCGGTTTTCTTGAGCGTGCACTTGCCGCACATGATAGTGCCCCGGACGATACGCTCCTTGGCCGCCTGGTCGGTCTTGGCGGGAGCCTTCTGTTTTTTCTCGTCCGCGTTGGCGGAGAACATCGCCATCGAGATGGCGACCGTCGTTACGATGAGTTTGAATGTTTTCATGTTGTTTTGCCTTGTGGCTTGGGTTTCTGACAACCGTAGCGGCCAGACTATTCAATAATTGCCCGCCAAAAGTTTCACTTTTTCTCCTCCGACTTTTTTTCGGGGAGGACGGCGTCGAACCGTTTTTTGAGGTCGCCCAACTCCTTGGTTAGCTTGGAGTTGGACTGCTTTAAGCTGGTGACTTCCTTCCGCAGATTCTGGTAATCGTCAGCCGGTTTGCGGGCGGCGCGCAGCGTCTCGATCGCCTGCTCGGCGGCTTTTCGGGCGGGATCGCCCTCGGCTGCCCCGGTGAATTTCTCGAGCACGGCGAGGGCGCGCGGATCTCCGAGTTGGCCAAGCGCGCCGATGGCGGCCAAGGCGACTCGCCGCTTGGGATGGTTCACGTGGCCAACGAGGAATTTTCGCGTGGCGGCTTTCTTTTTCTGGTTGCGCGCGAGGTGACCGACCGCACTCAGGGCGTTGGCGTAGCCACGAGTGGTGTACTTGACCCCGTCGTTCTCCAGCGCGGCGCGAATCTTGGCGAGGCTGGCCGGGTTGTCCTGTTTGCGCAGCGCGCTCACGGCGGCGTCGGCGAGTTGATGGCGGAACGACTCGGAGCCAAGCGCGGCGTCGATCAGCTTGCGCGCCTGCTTGTCGTCGTGCCCGGTGAGGCCACCGATGGCACGGGCGCGGATGGACGGGTTCTTCTCGTTGGCCAAGCATTGCTTGAGTGCGGCCAAGGCGGCCGGTTTGTACTGGCTGGCGATGTCGCCGATGACCTGTTGCCGCACCTTGGCGTTGGGCTGGTCGGTCGAGTCGATCAGCGCAGCGAGGGCGTCGTCCCCGCCGATGCCGCGCAACGCCCGCGAGGCGGCAATGCGCACGCCGTAAAACGAATCGTTCTGCAGCACGTGCTTCAGTAGGTCGCGGGTGGTTTTGTCCTTGCGCTTGGCCAACAGCTCGACGGCCTGCAGGCGGCCAAGCGCGTCGTTTTCGTCGGCCAACTGCGCGTGCAGCAACGCGGTCGGCGGCGTGAAGTCGAGCTTGGCCAGCAGCGTTATGTCGGGGTCGATCCGCACGATTTCCGGTGCCTTGGCCAAGCGGAGGTAAAAATCCTCTGACGGCTGGGTGATGTGCAGCGAGCGGTCGACCGCTTGGCCATTAACGGTGAAACGAACCGGCAGCCGCACGTGGAAGAGCAGCACGTTGGCATCGACCTTTTGTTCCTGCTTGACGCTGAGCTTGGCCAGCTTGGTTTTCTCGTCCCACGCGTAGCTGATTTTCAACTCGGGATGGTGTGCGTGGAAGACGTATTGATCAAAAAACCGGTCGAACGATTGGCCGGAAAACTCCTCGATGATCGAGCGCAAATCCTCGGTGACGACGTTGCCGTGGCGGTGCCGCTCGAGGTAGGTTTTCACGCATTTGCGGAACAAGTCCGGGCCGAGCTGCGAGCGCAGCATGTGCAGCGTCCAGCTGCCTTTGGTGTAGGAGAGGAAGCCGTATTTTCGGAACATCTCCTCCGGGATTGCGTAGTTGCGGTTGACCATCGCAGAGGTGTCGTTGCCGCGACTCGTAAGGCGTTTTCGGTCGCGATAAAGGCCGTAGCGCATCTCGTCGATGCCGTCCTTGTGCCCGGCGAACAGGTGCGTGTAGTACGAGGCAAAGCCTTCGTTGAGCCAAAGATGGCTCCAGTCCTTGCAGGTGACCAGATCGCCGAACCATTGGTGCGCCAACTCGTGTGCCATCAGCCCTTGGCTGCTGCGGATGTTTTCCGTCTCGCTGCTATACAGCGTCGAGGCGTTGAGCGTGCTGATGCTGGTGTTCTCCATGCCGCCCCAGTGGAAATCCTGCACGGTGACTTGGTCGTACTTGGCCCACGGATACGGCACGCCGATTTCATTTTCAAAAAACTCCATGCACGCCTTCGTGTCGCGGAACGAGTTGGCGGCGTTGGCAAAGTCGGACGGTGCGGCCCAGAACGACATCGACAAATCGCCGTGCTTTTCCTCCAGCCGCTTGAAGTGACCGGCGACGAGCGTGATGAGATAATTGACATGCGGCTTGTCCTGACTCCATTTGACGACGCGCAAACCGGAGTCGGCATCGACGGCGTCGCTGACTTTGCGTCCGTTGGAGAGTACGACCATCCCGTCGGGCACGCGACAGGTCATCGTCGAGGTGAAAAACTCGTTCGGCGCATCGAAGCAGGGGAACCAGTGCCGCGCCTCGATCGATTCGCCCTGCGTCCAGATGTGGGTGTCGCCCGGGTCGTAGCCCATTTCCGGCGTGCGGAAGTAGAGACCCTTTTTCGGCTCGGCCTCGTAAGTGACGGTGAGCTTGGCTTGCTCACCCGCCGCGAGCGGTTTGGCGAAAGTGACGATCAACGCGCGGTCGGTGTTCCGCCAAGCGTCAATCTCGGCGCTGCCGGAGACGGCGCTGATTTCGAGGTCGTGCGCGTCGAGCCGCAGTTGGCCAAGCGGCTTGAGGATCGGCTGGAAGGTAAACGTGGCCGTGCCGGCGACACGGCGATTCTTGAAGTCCGGCGTGACGTCGAGGTCGAACTGCCCGATGTCCACCGCGCGGTCGGGCGCGTAGCGCTGCGACGGCGAGTCGATGCTCGACCAAACGGTGGCACCGTGGCCGCACTGCAGCCCGTGAACATGCTCGGCCTTGGCCAAGCCCACCAAGCCAACCGACAGGACGGCAGCAGCGAAAAAGAGGAAGGGTCGTTTCATTTTGGGAAAGAGTTATTGGTTCAGCTCGGTGAGGCGGACGCAGGCGGCTTGGTGGGTGTCGTTATTGAGCGACTCGAAACTTGGCCAAGCGGCTTGGCAGCGTTCCTCGGCATGGGGGCAGCGCGGGTGGAAGGTGCAGCCGCTGGGCGGGTTGAGCGGCGACGGGGGATCGCCGGGCAGCAGGATGCGTTTGCGGGTGCTCTCGCTGTCGGGGTCGGGCATCGGCACCGCGCTGCAGAGCGCCTTGGTGTAAGGGTGCTGCGGGTGCTCGAACACCTTCGTCGCCGGGCCGATCTCGACGATGCGGCCGAGGTACATCACGGCGATGCGATCGGAGATGTGTTTCACCACCGACAGGTCGTGTGAGATGAAAACCATCGTCAGTTCCATCTCGCGCGTGAGGTCGCTGAGCAAATTTAAAATCTGTGCCTGGATGGAGACGTCGAGCGCGGAGACCGGCTCGTCGGCGATGATGAGTTTGGGCTCGACGGCGAGTGCGCGGGCGATGGCGATGCGCTGGCGTTGGCCGCCGGAAAACTCGTGCGGGTATTTTCGCATGAAGCGCGCGGCGAGGCCGACTTTTTCCATCAGCGCGCCGACGGCGTTGGCCAACTCGGCCTTGGGGGTTTTTCGGTGAGCCTGAATCGCCTCGGCGAGCATGGAATAAACGGTCATACGCGGATTGAGGGAGGCGTATGGATCCTGAAAAATCATCTGGAAATCGGCGCGGGCGGATCGCAGTTCCTTGCCGTCCAAATCGGTGAGGGTTCGGTCGCCGAGGGTGACGGTGCCGGCGGTTGGCTTGATGAGTTGCAGGACGGTGCTGCCCAGAGTGGATTTGCCGCAGCCGGACTCGCCGACGAGGCCCAGTACCTCGCCCTTGGCCAAGCTCAGCGACACGCCGTCGACCGCCTTGACCGTGCCGGTGACCTTGCGGAACAGAATCCCTTTCTCCACCGGGAAGTGGGTCTTGAGGTTGTCAATCTGGAGGTAGGCGTCGCTCATCGGTTACGGCTTGAGGTTTTCGCGCTGCACGCGGAGGCAGGCGGTGGTGTGCGCTTGGCCAAGCGACTGCAGCTCGGGCGGCTCGGCGGTGCAGAGGTGGGTGGCGTGTTCGCAGCGCGGCGCGAAGGAGCAGCCGGCGCTTGGCTTGGACATGTCCGGCGGCATGCCGGGGATGGTGTACAGTTCCTTGCCCTTGGCCTGCAGCGCGGGGATGGAGTTTTGCAGGGCGCGATTGTACGGGTGTTGCGGGTTGTAAAAGATCTCCTTGGTGGGGCCGGACTCGACGATCTTCCCGCCGTACATGACGTTAATGCGGTCGCAGAAACCGGAGACAACGCCGAGGTCGTGCGTGATCAGGATCACCGCCGTGCCGAGTTCTTGCTGTTCCTTCTTGATCAGCTCCAGTATCTGCGCCTGAACGGTGACGTCGAGCGCCGTGGTCGGCTCGTCGGCAATCAGGACATCCGGCTTGGTGATCAGCGCCATGGCGATCATGACGCGCTGGCGCATGCCGCCGGAAAACTCATGGGGGTAACCGCGGATGCGGCTGGCGGCATCCTGGATGCCGACCGCATCGAGCATCTCGAGCGCCTGTTTTTTGGCGGACGCCTTGTCGGCCAGGCCGTGGATGAGCAGCGGCTCGATGAGTTGGTCCTCAATGCGCAGATACGGATTGAGCGACGTCATCGGATCCTGAAAAATCATCGCGATACGGCGTCCGCGGATGGACTGCAATTCCTTTGGGGAGCAATGGAGCAGGTCGGTGCCGTCGAAGGTTGCGGTGCCGCGTTCGATGCGTCCCGGTGGCTGCGGGATGAGGCCGAGCATCGACATGCAGGTGACCGACTTGCCCGAACCGGACTCGCCGACGATGCCCAGCGTCTCGCCCTTCTCGAGCTGGAACGACACGCCGTCCACCGCCCGCACCACGCCATTGCGCGTGTGGAAGTAGGTCGTAAGATCGTTGACGTCAAGCAGGGGCATTTTTCTTTTTTTTCAACCTCGAATGGACGCTAATAGACGCGAATAATTACTCGGAAGCACGACGCGCTTGGCCAAGCGAAACGGTTCCTGTTTTTTAAGGTCTCTTTTGGTTGAAATTTTTTCATCAAATTAATCGCGAATGGAAAACGGGGTGTTTTCATTTTTCTGGTTTATCTTTGTTTTTTGACTGTGTCTTTTAATCGCAAATGGACTCGAAATGACGCGAATAGTTTTTTGAATGTACGATGCGTTCCCATTCTAGCTTTGGGCGTTTGAAATTGATGATGATTCCAACTTGAAGGTTTGTGATTTTCAGGTAATTGATCATTTGGCCTCGCTCGTGAGTTGTGATGCTATCGATTACTTTTGTGTCAATGATTACTTTGCCGTAAGCAATCAGGTCAGGGATAAACTCGCCGACGACTTTGTTTTTATAATTCAGTTCAAAACGCTTCTGCTGTTCGTGGGGTATTTCTTTTTCCCCAAACTCGACAACCATCGCGTTTTCGTACGGCTTCTCGTGAAAGCCGTGGCCTACTCCTTTGAGTACTTCAATGGCACAACCCACAATCGCATACACTTCATCTTTAAAAAGTAAATTATTAGCGTCCATTGGCGTCCATTCGCGGTTGTTTTTTAGTCCTTGGAGGTTTTGGGGTCGAGGGCGTCGCGGAGGCCGTCGCCGACGAAGTTGAATGAAAAAAGCGTCGTTGCAAACAGTACACCGGGGAACACGAGCATCCACCACGCCTCGCGCATCCGGTCGGCACCATCCTTAATGAGCAGCCCCCACGACGGGGTCGGCGGCTGCACGCCCAGCCCGAGGAAGCTCAGGAACGCCTCGAGCAGCATCACCGCCGGGATGGTCAGTGTGGTATAAACGATCACCGGGCCAAGGACATTGGGAATCATGTGACGGAAAAGGATGCGTCGCGTCGGCAGGCCAAGCGAAATGCAGGCCTCGATAAACTCCTGCCGCCGCAAACTCAGCACCTGGCCGCGGACGATGCGCGCCATGGTCAACCACTCCACCGCACCGATGGCGACGAACAGCAGCAGCATGTTCCATTGGCCGGAGATGGAGAAGTCGGAGCCGCGCGCCCGGAACCATGCGTCGATCGTGTCGCCGAGGTCTTTCGCGAACACCATGAGCAGGATCACGAAGATGGTGAACGGCAGCGAGTAGAGGATGTCCACCAGGCGCATCATCACACTGTCGACCTTGCCACCGAAATATCCGGAGATCGTGCCGTAACCGATGCCGATGGTGAGCGAGACGAGCGTGGCGACCAGGCCGACCATCAGCGAAATCTGCCCGCCCTTGATGATGCGGCCCAGCTGGTCGCGGCCCAGATGGTCGGTGCCCAGCGGGTATGGGTCGCCGGGGGACTGCAGTACGTCCTCGAGTTGCGTTTCCGTGTAGTAGTCGTGCTCGAGAAAAAACGGCCCGATGAATGACAGCCCGGTGAGCAGCAGGATGAACGCCCCGCCGGCGAGGGCCATTTTGTTTTTGCGCAGCCGGTGCCACGCGCCGATCCAGAGCGATTCGCCTTTCTCGACGGTGCCGGGTGCGTCTGGTTTGGCGGGTGCATCGGTCATCGGTCAGTCAAACTTGAGCTTCGGGTTGAGTACGACCTGCAGGATGTCGACGATCAAATTGAGCAGGATGATCAGCGTCGCGTAAAACATCACCACGCCGAGCACCAGCGTGTAGTCACGGTTGAACACGCTGTTGACGAATTCCTGGCCAAGGCCGGGGATGGCAAAAATTTTCTCGATCACGAACGACCCGGCGATCAGGCCGGCGACTGCCGGCCCCATGAAACTGATCACCGGCAGCAGGCCGCCGCGCAGCGCGTGCCGGAGGATGACCCGAAGGCCGGAGGCGCCCTTGGCCCTGGCCGTGCGGATGTAGTCCTGCGTGAGGATGTCGAGCATGCCGCCGCGTGTGAGCCGCGAGATGTATGCGGCGTAAAAGAGCCCCAGCGTGAGCGACGGCAGCACCATGTCGGCAGCAAAAAACTGGTCGTAGTTGAACCCGCCCCAGCCGGTGGGCGGGAACCAGTCAAGCTGCAGCGAAAAGACAAGAATGAGCAGCGGCCCCATCACGAAGGTCGGCAGGCAGATGCCGATCATCGCCAGGGACGACGGGATGTAGTCGATGTACGTGTTGGGCCGCAGCGAGGCGATGACCCCGAACAACACGCCCAAGCCAAGCGCGATGCTTATCGCGAAAAAGCCGAGCTTGGCCGACACCGGGAATTTCTCGCTGATGATCCCGCCGACGGTGTGGCTCGGGTTTTTGAACGACTGCAGGCTGGGCAGGTTGACAACGTAGTCGATGAACTGTCGGTACAGCGGCTGGTCGAGATTGAACTGCTTGTCCAGCAACTCGCGCACCTCGGGCGTCACCTGTTTGTCATCGTCGAACGGCCCGCCCGGGGCCAGGCGGCACATGAAAAACGTCATCGCCGCCACACAGAGCAACACCGGGATGGTCTCGAGGATTCGGCGGAGAATGAACTTGAGCATCGGGTCAGCGCTTGGCCAAGCGGACGGGACTCACTCGGCTGCCTTGGCCTCAAGGTCGACATGTTTCCACGGGTGATGGTCGAGCACGTTGGCGTGCCAATTCTTGACGGCGGGATGGAGCGCGTACACGCGGGTGTAAATGTAGATCGGCAGGATCGGCAGTTCCTCCATCAGGATTTCCTCGGCCTGCTGGAACACCTCCAGCCGCGCCTCGGTGTTTTGCGTGGTGGCCGCCTTGCGGATCAGCGCGTCGTACTCCGGCTTGGCCCAGCCGGTCTGGTTTTGCTGGCTCCACGAGGTCCACATGTCGAGGAAGGTGTTTGGGTCGGGGTAGTCGCCGGTCCAGCCGGCGCGGCTGACCTGATAATCCATCTCCCGCTGCCGGTCGAGGTACACCTTCCATTCCTGATTCTCCAGCTTGATATCGATGTTCAGGTTTTTCTTCCACATCTGCTGGATCGCCTCGGCGATGATCCGGTGCCCCTCGGTGGTGTTGTACAGCAGTTCGAGCGGGGGGAAGCCTTTGCCGTCCGGGTAGCCGGCCTCGGCCAGCAATTGCCGGGCTTTCTCGACGTTTTCCTCGATTCGTGCCCGCGCCGTGTAGCCGTTCACGCCTGGCGGGGTGAAGAACAGCGCCGGCATTCGTTCCCCCTTGGTTACGTTTTTCGTGATGCTGTCGCGATCCAGCGCCATCGCGAGGGCCTTGCGGACACGCACGTCGTCGCACGGTTTCCTTGTGACATTAAATCGGTAAAAGTAGGAGGCCAAGTGTGGCTTGATGCGCAACTCGTCGGGGTGATCCTTCTTGTACGTCGCGATCTTGTCGGTGTGCAGGTTGTAAATGTTGTGCAGTTGGCCGCCGCGAAACATGTTTTCCTGGGTGGTCTCCAGTTCGACCGGATAAAAATGAATCTCGTTGAGCTTCGTGGTTGCGACGTCCCAGTAGTGGGGGTTTTTCTCCACTACGATCTTTCGGCCCAGTTGCCACGACTTCAACCTGAAGGCGCCGTTGCTGACGAAATTCTCCGGCTGGGTCCAGCCGCTGCCTCGGCGGATCATCCCATCATGTTTCTCGATTGTCGGGATATGCACCGGAAACCAAGTGTAGTGGTTGAGCAGTGCAAGGAAATAAGGGGTGGGGGAATTGAGCGTGATCTCCAGCGTCCGCTCATCGAGCGCCTTGGCACCGACCTGTGAGAAATCGTTCAACTTCCCCAGGCTGTATTCCTCCGCGCCCTTCATCACGAACAGCATGTAGGCATACTTGGAGGCCAGCGCTGGCGTGAGGATGCGCTTGAACGACTGCACAAAGTCGTTCGCGGTTACCGGGTCGCCGTTGGTCCACTTGGCGTTTTCGCGCAGGTGAAACGTGTACACCGTGCCATCGGCGGAAACCTCCCACTTCTCTGCCGTCCCCGGCACGGGATGCAAATCAACCGGGTCTTCCGCAACCAGCCCCTCTGTCAGCGCCGCAATCACATGGTGCTCTGGCACCCCGGTGACCACGTGCGGGTCGAGATCCTCCGTTTTCGCGCCGACCGTCACGAGCAGCACCTTGTCCCGGATGCCCTGATCCGTCGGCTTGATTTTCGGGCCGCAACCCGCCAACGCACCGGCCAACAGGCCAAGCGCACCACAGGCGATGATTCGATTTGTCATTGCAGGAAAGTGAACAGTCAACCGGCAGCCGCAGGCCAAGCCCTTGGCCAGCGGAAACGCCCGACACCTTTGCCGCTTGGCCAAGCGAAAGTCAATGCCACTTGCCGATGGCGCACCCCGATTCCCGGCATTGAAAAAAAATGTGCGGGCTGGCACGATTCCCTCCCATCATTGGAACCGAGCCATGAGCACCCCACTCCCCGAACCCGCGATACAGGCCGCCTTGGCCAAGCTGCCCGGCTGGGCGTTCGCCGACGACACGATCCGCAAAACCTACCGGTTTGCCAGCTTCACCGAGGCCATCGGCTTCATCACGGAAATGGCGTTTTCCTGCGAGAAGGCCAACCATCACCCGGAGTTGTCCAATGTTTACAGCACGGTCACCATCCGCCTCCGCACTCACGATGCCGGGAACAAAGTGACCCAAAAAGATGTCGATTTGGCCGGTGAGATCGAAAAACTGGCTAAAAAAAGAGCCTGAAAGGCAGCGATTTAAGTTGAAATCAGCCTGTTTTTAGGGCAAACACGGGCCATGCGACAGTCGTTGGGCAGGTCTGTTCAAAAAAATCGAAAAAAGATGCGAAAAAGGGGTTGACTCCCCGCGGTTCATCTGCCAGTTTGACCCCGCATACGGAAACCATTCCAAAAAATGAGAACTAAAACACTAATACTTACAGCATTTGTCGGCGCATTGGGAATCGCTGGGGCTTCGGCTCAGGTTTATTCTGTCAATGCGGTGGGTTACGTCAACAAGAGCATCCCGAAGGGTTTCTCGAT
>JACNJE010000159.1 GCA_014382705.1 Verrucomicrobiota bacterium
ACCCACACTCATGTGACCACCCTCTGAACTCAATCAGAGAAATCCACCAAACCCATAGATTCCAATTGGGATAGTGTGGAAAAGATTAGAATGTGTTTTGGGAATCGAACCCAACGAACATCGAATCCCCCGTTTTCTGGGGAAATACAGCTATCATACTGAACACTCAGAAAACCCTGAGAGACCCAATTCTCTCAATGTTATCCCTATGTCTCAGTGCAATTGAGAGGTGGGATTGTTCGTTTCTGTGATTCTCTGTGTTTCTCGTGGGAATTGTGGAGAACAGTGGGATTGAGATGAGGATCCTCTGAACTTGTCTGAATCAGGATGGTTGGGTAGGATTCTCTCTGCGATGGAATTGTAATGTACCACGTATCCCATCAAGGTCAGCAACTCGGTCCGTTCACTGTGGAGCAAATCAATCAGTATCTGGCTCAAGGCTTACTTGATGCCAGCTCTCATATATGGGATTCCAGCACCAATAACTGGGTTGGAATCTTGGAAGTTCCTGGAGTAGGAATGCCCCCCCAAGTTGTGCCGGTTGCTCCCCAAGCTGTGCCGGTTGCTCCCCAAGCTGTGCCGGTTGCTCCCCAAGCTGTGCCTGCCCAACAGTCATTAAAGGGTAAATCAAAAGTTTCCCTAACAATTGGGAAAATTTGCCTTGTGGCTGGAGCGGTGGTTATTTTGGGCGGCAGTTTTATGCTTGCTAATTCGGAATTAAGTCGAGAGTCAAGTGCATTAGGAAATATATTAAAATTTGTTATTGCTGGTCTGTTCATTAGCATTGGCTTATATCTTACAAAGATGAAAGGTATAACAGCGTATCCGTGTCCTAATTGCGACGAAATTTTGAAAAGCAAAAAAGCTGAATGTCCGAAATGTAATCCAACACTTGTCTAAAACGTCGCCTGTTGATTTCTCTCCAGTTTATCCCTTCACCCATCAGGTAGTCTCAGGCAACTCATCAATCACGGTGAGATCCAAGTCTTCCGGGAGATCTCACATATCTCGACACAGATTACACAGTTGTCTCCACGACTAATTCTCTGAGCCATCTCTGAACCCAATCAAAAGAATTCAAAGAACCCACAGATCCCAATTGGGATAGTGGAGAAAAGGGTGGGATGTGTTTTGGGAATCGAACCCAACAGACTTAAAACCCCATCCGGCGAATGTTTCGCCGGTGATGGAAACACACTTGCCGCCGGAGGCGAGGGGTTTGCTGAGCTTGGCGAGGGCTTTGCCGGCGGTGGCAACGGGCTCGCCGAGAGCGGCGGAAGGATTGCCGGGGGTGGCAAAGAGCTTGCTGCGGGTGGCGGAGGTGTTGCCGCGGCGCGCTGGGGCAGCGCCCCTCTCTTTATTTGCCAGATGCCAAACGGCGGGTGATGAACTGGCGCACCTTAGGGATTTTGGTCTTGGCGAGTAACTGGATGGCGGTGGTTTTGTTGGCGGCGATGACGGGCTCGGTGGCGTACCAGTAGAGGTGGGGGAGGTTGGGGGCATCGGCGTCTTCGGCGTCTTCGGCGTGGGCGAGGAAGGCGGTGAGGACGGCGGTGCGTTTGGCAAGCGGGGTGCGTTGCAGAGCGGCGGCCAGGTAGAGGCGGACGATTGGGGATTTATCTTTGGCGGCCATTCGGGCGAATTCGGTCAGGGCGGCGGGGCTTGGGTGAATTCTTTGCCGCTTGGCTGGTTGGCCAAGCGCTCTTGAAGGGCGCGGCGCGCGTGGCGGGCCTGCCATTCGTTGGGGTGGGCTTGGAGCTTGGCCAAGGCGGGGGGGTGAGCTTGGCGAGGTCGACTTCGGTGCGCTCTTCGTTGTTGTAAATTATCTTGTATATGCGGCCGTTGGAGCGGTCGTGGTTGTCGGGCTCGCGGCGGTGGCATTGGTTTTTGTCATACCAATCGATGAGGTACACGCTGCCGTCCTGATCGTAGCGGAGGTTGATGATTTGGCTCCAGCGGTCGTTGAATTTCACGAAGTCTGGACCGTGGCTGGCAATGTAGCCGCTGCCGTTTGGCTTCAGGAGATCCATGTTGAGGCGTGCACCGTGGATGTTGTTCATAAACGCAGCGCCGCGATATTGGGCGGGCCAACTGTCGCCGAGGTAAATCATCAGGCCGGCGTGGGCGTGGCCACCGCCGGCCGCGGCAGTGGCGCTGGGGACGCCGGGGGTTTTGCCCCAGTGCGCGTGATCGCGGATGTTGCCGGCGTAGTGGAGGTGGTCGGCGATGGTCTTGATGTCGTCGTAAGTGTGCGGGTTGAAATGCCGTCCGCCCTGCCGCTGATAGCGGCCGCCTTGGATCATGTGGAAAAAATGCGGGATGACGCACGCCTCAATGAAGCATTGGCCGTGTTCATTAAAATCCACGCCCCACGGATTGCTGGTGCCCTGCGCGAAGGCTTCGAAAATGTGCCGCGTGGGATGGTAACGCCACACGCCGGCATTAAACGGAATGCGCTTGGCGTCGGGCGTGCCGGGCTTGCCGACTTTGCTGTGGGTGAACACACCGTGGCACCCGTACAGCCAGCCGTCGGGGCCCCAGATAAAACTGTTCAACGTCTCGTGCGTGTCTTGATAGCCCCAGCCGTCGAGCAGGATTTGCGGTTTGCCGTCCGGCTTGTCGTCCCCATCGTGATCAGGGATGAACAACAGATACGGCGCGGCGCCGACCCACACGCCGCCGAAGCCGACCTCCAATCCGCTGACGAGATTCAGCCCGTCGATGAACACTTTGCGTTTGTCAAACTTGTGGTCGCCGTTGGTGTCCTCGAGAATGAGGATGCGGTCGCGCGCCTTGCCCTCGGGCTGTCGGTGCGGATAACTGTATGCCTCGGCCACCCACATCCGGCCTCGATGATCGAGCGTGAAGGCGATCGGCTGCATCACGTCCGGCTCGGCGGCTGCGGCGATGGCGCGGAAGCCCGGCGGCAGCGTCATCGCCTTGGCCGCGTCTTCGGCGGTGGCGCCCTCGAGCAGCGGCTTTTCAAAAACCAGCGGCGCGGGTGGCTGCACGGCGTTGGCGAAGCGCGGTCGCTCGAGATTCAGCGCTTGGCCATTTTTTCCCTTTGGTAAAACGCCCTTGGCCAAGGGCGGCGGCGTGAAGCGCTTGGGCTGCGCCTTGGCGAACTCGGCAGCGGTCACTTTGTGCGCGTGGTGCCTCAGCACGTGCGTGCCGTTTATTCCGGCGGAGCCAATGTTCGGCAAGCCGTCGCCGTTCACATCGCCAAACCCCGCGCCCTCTGAGAAGTACTCGGCAGATAGCGGGAATCGGGTAAACGAATGCAGGACCGGCTCAGCGCCTGCGACAGACACCGTACCAACGAGGAACAGGAACAAGCGGATCATACGACAAGTGTGACGGACGCCAGCGGGCGGGGCAAGTTCCGGACATGGATATCACTGATTTTCACGGATAGTACATCCGCGCTCATCGGGGTCGTTTGCCGGGGCTTGGCCAACAGATGCCCGCCTGCAAACTTGGGTTACTCCAGTACCTTGAGCTTCAGATTGCGCCAGCAGACTTGGAAGGGGCCTTGTTGTTTGCCGATGCCGTGCACCTGCAGGCCGATGAAGCCGGTGGGGTGGCTTTTGAATTTCTCCTCGTGGGTCAGGTCGGAGATCAGGTTGCCGTTGATCCACACCTTAATGTTCGCGCCCTTGGCCAAGACCCTGTAGCGGTTCCATTTACCATCCTTGAAATGCTTGTGCGGGATGAGCTTGGCCTTGGGGGTCATCCATCCGCCGGCCGCCTCGCCGTATAGGTAACCGGCCTCCGCGCCATTTTCGCCGCTCGACTCGATCTCCACCTGCGGCCCGTTCACGCGACCCGTGAAGCCGCCCCGGGTCTGGGAACGAATCTGCACCCCGGAGTTCAGCCCCGCATCCACCTTCACGTCGAACTTGAGGTCGAAGTTGCCGTACTCCCTGTCGGAACAGAGGAACGAGTTCGGGCTGCCTTCCTTTGTTTTGCCGATAATGACGCCGTTCTCAACGCGATAGGTCGCAGTGCCGTTGCGCTGGGTCCAGCCATTGAGCGTCTTGCCGTCGAATATGGATTTGTACGCCTTGTCCTCCGCGGCGAGCGAACCGGCAGAGATGAGGGAAACCAACAGGATCGAAGAGAGCTTGTTCACGCGGCGACTCTTCCCGCCTGCCAGACCGGCGTCAACGCCGAAATGAAATGTTTGGCCGTCAACCTCGCCTTACGAACAGGAGACACAGGTCACGACGTCCGGGAAAACCTCGAGTCGCGCCTCGTCGATCGGCTTCCTGCATTTCCCGCAAATCCCATACCGCCCCTCCTCCATCCGCTTGTATGCGTTCTCGATTCGCAACAACTGGTTCTCCCGTCGCCGCTTCAACTCGAGGGCCATCTGCTGGTTTTGCATGGCATCCATTCGGGAAAGCCGGCCGATGGAAGTGTCCAATTCGACGATGCCGGTGTCATCCTTGTTCGCGGCGAGATCAGCGTTTATCTCCTTGGCCAAGACCTCGAGGCGTTCACGAAAATGCTCAATGCGGTCGGCGTTCACGGACAAAAGGAAGTGTCGTTTGCGGGGAAAAGAAAATGGTCGGGATGGCGAGATTCGAACTCGCGACCTCCTGACCCCCAGTCAGGCGCGCTAACCAGGCTACGCTACATCCCGAACCCGGTGCGCGCATCGTAGTGGATAATTCGCGGCAATCAACGAAAAAGTATTCCGCGCTTGGCCAAGCTACTTTTTCGCCTTCTTCGTTGGCTCCGCCTTGGCCCTGACGGTCAGCCAAAGGTGGTCGACGGAGTTGATCAACCGCCCGCCACCGGCCCGATCCATCCCAATGGGCGTCGTGGCCGTCAGGCTGGCCGGCGTTCCCGGCTCGACGACGAGCAGGGTCAACGGAACATTCGCCGGCTTGGCCGACTCGGCCGCCGCAAGCATGATCTTCACCGCCCCGCCTTTTTCAGTCGCGGGAATCTGTGCGCTCACGCCGTCAGGCAGGCCTCGCACCACAACGGCAGGGTTGCCCTTGTAGCCGTCGGCAAAGCTGATCGTCACGGTCGCCTCGGCGCTATTGCCGGCCTCCACCACGAGCCGGTCCGGCGTGAAGGTGGCGTTGAGGCTTGGAGTGACCCGGTCGATTTCCAACCTGTAAAAATGCGCGTTGCCACCGGAGCGGATCAGGTCACTGACGGCCAGGTGATACGTCCCGTCCGCCGGCGCGGTCCAGTCCAGCTTAGCGTCCTGCCGGTCACCGGAGTCGTCGTCACGGGCGAGTTGTTTGCCTTTGGCGTCCTCGATGCACAGCACGGGGTCGAGCGCGGAGTTGAACTCGGAGGCCCGCAGGCGCAGCCGCAGCCGGTCGCCCTTGGCCACCGCAACGCCGAAACGATCCTCGTCGTCGGCCTCGCCAATGCGTCCGTGAACCGCGCTTGGCCAAGCGAGGGTGAGCGCGGAGTCGATCGAGTTGTTCGGCTCCGTTTCGCGGTGGCCCGGCAGGCGGCCGAGCACCACCGGCACCGGCGCGGCCAGGCCGTTGGCCCCGACCCAAGCGGCGTCGCCGGAAGATGCAGCGTTCACCACCGCGGCTTGGACGGCTTGTTGTTTTTCAAACCCCCACCCAACCAGATGCACCGGTGTTTTTGTGCCTCGCTCGACGCCAAGCGGATAGGTGTTGCGCGCGAACGGCCCGGTGCTGATCGTCATCCGGTACACCGTGTGCGGGCTGCCGTGAAAGCGGGCGGAAGCGTTGAATGGAAACACCAACCCGGCAAACGTCAGCGTGTGCATGCCGGTCTCCCTGACCTGCCAGGTCAGGAGTGGATCGAGATTTTGAGTGTCCGGTGCGAAGGCCACCTTGCTGCCGTTCTCGTCGTGCAGATGCAGGAACGCATCGACCGGCGAGTCGAGCGAGTAGGCGTGGCACTGCGCCACGATCCAGTCACCCTTTTTCGCCCGGAAGGAGAACGCGTCGACATCGCCGGTTTTGTCGAGCCGGCCGTTGACGACGACCGGCGTGTTCTCGAGCAATTGCGCGGCGTCGAGCTTGTCGTTCGGCTCCGCCTCGGCCGTCTCCCCGGCCAGGCCGACGAAAAATATCCGTGGCTGCGAGGCACCGTCCGCGTTGTGAAATCGAACCAAGTGCGGCCCGACCGGCGCGTCGGCCGCCACGCTGGCCTTGTAGACGCCCTTTTTGTCGTTGAGCGGCTCAAGCCGGATGCCGGGATGGCTCGTCCACGCCCCGCTTGGCCAAGGGTCAGGGGCGTCGGCTGCGGTCAGTTCAAAACTTGAACCGCGTTGGCCACCGGCGGGAAAGATACTGGTGACCGCAGGTGGCTTGGCCAAGCCGCTTGGCCAAGCGGAAAAAAAACAGAAAACCGCAGCCAGCGTTGAAACGAAACGAGCCTGCCTCACCCGAACAGCTCCTTGATCGGTGCGCCGCCGTTGACGATCGGCAACGGGCGGCCGGTATTGGTGTGAAGAATCGTGTGCGGGTCGATGCCCATCTTGGTGTAAAGCGAGCAGGCGAAATCCTCCGGCGAATGAATGTTTTCCGAAGCGTAGTAGCCCTTCACGTCGGTCGCGCCGATGACCTGTCCCGGCGGCACGCCGGCCCCGGCGACGAGCACCGACATCGCGTGCGGCCAATGGTCGCGCCCTCCGTCCTTGTTGATCTTCGGCGTGCGGCCAAATTCGCCCAGCAGCAGCACCAGCGTGCTGTCGAGCTGGCCGCGGTCGTGCAGGTCGTTGATCAGCGCCGCCATGCCGGTGTCGACGCGCTCGACTTTTTTCCTGAACGGCTCCTTGAAGATGTTGGTGTGATGATCCCAGCCGCCATTGTACACGGTGACGAACGAGACGCCGACCCCGGCCAGGCGGCGGGCCAGCAGCAAGCGTTGGCCGAAGTCGTTCCGGCCGTAGCGGTCACGCACCTCGGCCGGTTCCTTCTCCACGTCGAACGCCGCCTGAGCCTTGGTCGATGAAATCAGGTCAATGCCCTGCTGGTAAAAGCTGTCGAACTCCACGGCCGGGTCTGCGGCGGCGGCATCGGCAATCCGCAGCATGCGATCGAGCGAGCGGCGCAGCTTGAGCCGGGTGTTGGCCCTGCCCTCGCTGATGCTCTTGGGCAGCACGACGTCGCGCACACGATATCCCGTCCGGTTCGGGTCGCCATCAATGACAAACGGCGCGTGCTGGCCGCCGAGAAAATGCGGCCCCGCCGAGCGCGACTTGCGCGGCAGCGTGGCGTACGCCGGCAGCCCGTCGCGGATGCCCCGCAGGTGCGACACCGTCGAACCGAACGACGGGTGAAACGAGACCGACGAACCGCAATTCACCGGCACCGGCGTCGGCGCGCCCGTCATCATGTAATGGTTGCCGCCGCCGTGGTTGGGATCCTTGTGGCAGATCGACCGGATGATGGCCATCCTATCGAGGGTCTTGGCGAGCTTTGGCATCGTCTCGCAGAACGACACGCCCGGCACGGTGGTCGGGATCGGCTTGAACTCCCCGCGCACCCCGGACGGCGCGTCCGGCTTCGGGTCGAACGTCTCGTAATGCGTCGGCCCACCGTCGAGCCAGACGAGGATGCAGTTCATCCGATCCGGGCTGGCCTTCCCGGCCAACCGGGCCGCGTCGGCCCGCAGCCGCACCAAGTCGCCCATGCCGAGCCCCAGCACGCCGCCGGTGCCGAGCTGGATAAAATCCCGGCGCGCGATCCCCGCACAGTTTCTGTTCAGCGCATTCATTTCGTTTCAGTGATTAAAGACAAACTCGGCCGAGTTAAGCAAGGCCCATAGGAGATCCTCCACCACCTCCTGTCGCTTGGCTCCCTCTGTGGCAAACGCCGCGGCGGCCACGGCCCTCTCGTCCGCGCTTGGCCAACGGGAGTAAACCGAGAGATACAGTTCATCAACAACCTCCCCGGGCGACCGTTCCGCCTGGCCAAGCGTTGCGGCGCGGCCGCTCTTGTCGGCCAGCTTGGCCTGCAGTGTCTCGGAATTCATCAGGTGCAGCGCCTGCACCATGCTCGGCCGGTCGTCGCGCTCCACGGGACAGTTCCGGCTGGCGTTGGGCAGGCCGAACGACTCGAGCATCGGCGAGTCCATGATGGTCGTCCACAACTCCGCCGCCCGGGCGTCACTGCGCAGGTTATTATATCGACTCCCCACGCCGGTGACCTGCACGACGATATCGTGCAGGTTTTCCGCCGAAAGCCGGCGCCGATAGAAGCGCGAAAAACTGCGCGTGTCCTGCGCGTTGGTCCTGTTGGGGATCGAGCTGAGCTGATAGAGGCGCGAATTCATGATCCGCCGCATGAGGCGCTTGAGGTCAAAACCGTTCGCGGCGAAGTCGGCCGCCACCGCGTCAAGCAGCGCTGGGTTCGTCGGCGGGTTCGTCGTCCTGAAATCATCCACCGGATGCACGATGCCACGCCCGAAAAACTGCCCCCAGACGCGGTTGGCCATCGCCCGGGCAAAAAACGGGTTGCCCGGCTCGAGCATCCAGTCGGCCAGCGTCTCCCTCGGGTCGATACCCGCCGGCGTGTCCAGCGGCTTGGCGGCCAGCGGTGTGGGCTGCATCGCCTCGTTGCTGACCGGATGCCGCACCGTGCCACCCGGCGCGTGATAAATGTACTGGGTGCCGGCCGAGATTGGCGGCGAGATGCCGGTGCCCTTGCGCTTGGTCTCGGCGAAGAAGGCGGCGAACTGGTAAAAATCGCGCTGGCTCCATTGCTCGTTCGGGTGGTGATGGCAGCGCGCGCACTCCAGCCGCACGCCAAGGAAAGACTGGCTGAACAGCGTCGTCAACGTCTCCGGCTCGCGGCGCGTGCGGTAGATCACCGCCGGGCCAACCCGGTGCGTGCTGCCCTTGGCGGTGACGATTTCGCGCACCATCTGGTCGTATGGCTTGTTGGCGGCGAAACATTCGCGAATCCAGTTGTCAATCGTGTAGGCGCTCTTGAGGCCGACGCGCGCGATGTTCGGGCGGAACAGGTCGCCCCAGCGATTGGCCCACGTGTCGGCATATGCCGGATCGTCCAGCAACCGGTCGATCAGCTGGGCGCGTTTGTCCGGCGACGCATCGGCAAGAAACCGCCGCACCTCCGTCGGCTCCGGCAGCAGGCCGATCGTGTCGATGAAGGCGCGCCGCATGAACTCCGGGTCGCTGCAAAGGTCGCTCGGCAACAAACCGAGTTTCTGAAAACGCGCATACGCCAGGTCGTCGATGAAGTTGTTGCGCGGCAGCCCGGCGTACACCGCGTCGTTGTACCGCCGGTCCGTCGGCACCGTGATCCGCGCCTGCGCCACCTCGCCCATGTAACGCACGACGATCACCCCCTCGCCGCTGAGCGTGCCCACCCGCACCAACCCGTCGTGATTGACCCCGGCAACCTCCTTGTCGTTCGACGAATAGTCGGCCAGATGCGTGACGTCCCGGTTCGTCCCGTCGGCAAAACGGGCGGTCACCACCAACTGTTGTTCTGCCGACTTGGCATACCGCTGCCCGCCCGGGAAAACGGAGATGCCCTCAATTTCGGACTCGCCCGGCAGCCGATACGGCATCCCTTGCGTGATCCAGTCATGGATGATCCGGTAAAACGGCGACCCCACCTCGAGCCGCTTGCCGCCCTCGTGCTCGACGGCGAGCGTCGGTTTCTGGAGCAGCAGGCTCTCCGCCGGGAACGCCGGGAACACCCGCCGCCCGCGCTCATCCTTCACGACCTCCCGGTAGTCAGCCGCCGGGTCGAATGAAAACACCGAGAGTGAAAACCCGTTCTGCCCCTTCGGCTTGGCGTGACAACTCCCCCCCGCGCACCCGGCCCGCCCCAGCACCGGCAGCACGTCGCCCAGAAAACTCAATCGGTGATCACCTCGCTTCGCCCCGACAAACAGATCGACGTTGACCACCTGCCCGGCGGCCTCGACACGCAGCTTGGCCAAGCCCTCGCCCTGCGCGCGCACCACCCCCTGCTCCACCACCGCCACGGACGGGTCGCTGCTGGCATACACCGCCTCGCGCGACCAGTCCGCAGACAGCCCGTTGGCCAAGCGCTGTTGCACCACGACCTGCTGTCGGCCCTTGGCCAAGAGGTTGATTTCCGGGGGAAAAACGACGACCGGCTCCGGCTCAAGCGCTTGGCCAAGCGAACCCGCAAGGCACAGCAAAACCGAAAACCCAACCCGGCACGGCACACCGTTGGCTGAAACGCAAAACACTCCTAGTCGGCGAAAAAGTAGGCCACGCATAACAAGGATGCAACCCCCAGTTTAGCCCTCTGCAGAGGCGAAAACAGCGAGACGCTTGACCGGCCCGAGCGGGATGCGGTACGTTGCCCGGCCTGGGTGGTGGCCGTAGTTCAATGGTAGAGCCCCAGATTGTGATTCTGGTTGTTGCGGGTTCGAGTCCCGTCGGTCACCCCATTTCTTCCCGTTCAAATTGCCCACCCGGTCTCTGAACCGCCCATCATGCCCGCCCCCTTTCCGACAGTCTCACTGAATGGCCGGTTTCTTCCCATGGACGAAGCTCAAGTGTCGGCGAGCGACCGCGGGTTTCTTTACGGCGACGGATTGTTTGAGACGATCCGGATTCATGCCGGACGGCCGTTCCTTTGGGGTTGGCACATGATGCGTTTTGCGGACGGCTCAGGGTCCCTTGGCATAGCCCTGCCCCAATCCACAGAGTCGCTGCTTGGCCAAGTTCATGAGTTGACCTGCCGCAACGACGCACCGGAGAGCCTCTTGCGGATCACGCTTTCGCGCGGCGTGGGCGAGCGTGGTTACGGTGTCACCGGCGAGGAGCAACCGACGCTGCTCCTCACGCAGCATCCGCTGCCAACCGCACCGAGCCAGCCGTTGTCGCTCCAAACGACCACGGCGCGAGTCGCCATCGGCGATCCGCTGGCCGGGGTGAAGTCGGCCAACAAACTCGTTTCCATCCTGGCCAAGCGCGAGGCGACAGCACAAAAAATGGACGACGGGTTAATCCTCAACTCCGACGGCAACGTCACCGAGGCGTCGTCAGCGAATCTGTTCTGGGTTGAGAATGGGGTGCTTCACACACCGCCAATTTCGGATGGCGTCCTGCCCGGCGTGACGCGGCGACTGGTGTTCAGTCTGGCCTCCACACTTGGCCAAGCGGTGCGGGAGGCGTCGGCCGCACCGGAGCGCCTGCAGCAGGTCGAGGCGATGGTGCTAACCTCGGCGGCAATGGGAATCTGTGCGGTTGGCCAAGTGAACGGCACGGCGCTTGGCACGCATCCGCTCGTTGGCCAACTGCAGGATGCCCGCGAAGCGGAACTGGCCCGGCACGCCGCCAACGACAGCCAAGCGACCGCTTAGGAGGCTTTTTTGCGCGGGGCTCGCTTGGCCTTGGGCTTGGCCATGCCGGCGGTGAGGTAGTCGAGGTAATTGATCAGCGACTCGCGCATCTGGTTGCGCGTCACGATGGCGTCGATCATTCCGCGATCGAGCAGGAACTCCGCCGTCTGGAAGCCGGGCGGCAGCTCCGCCTGCGTAGTGTCCTTGATGACACGCGGGCCTGCGAAACCGATCATCGCCCCCGGCTCGGCAATCACCAGGTCGCCGACGCTGGCGTAGCTCGCCATCACGCCGGCGGTGGTCGGGTGCGTCAGCACGCTGATGTACGGCAGGCGCGCCTCGGAATGGTACGCCAGCGCGCCGCAGGTCTTGGCCATCTGCATGAGGCTGAACATCCCCTCGTACATTCGGGCGCCGCCGCTGGTGGATACGATGATGACCGGCAGTTTTTTCTGCGTTCCAGCCTCGATCAGGCGCGTGAGTTTCTCGCCGACAACCGAGCCCATCGAGCCGCCGAGAAACGAAAAATCCATAATGCCCAGGGCGACCCGGTGCGACCCCATCCGGCACAGGCCGGTGATGACGGCGTCGTTCTCTCCGGTGCTTTGTTGGTACCGCTCGAGCTTGGACGGGTACGACGCCACACCGGTAAACTTGAGGATGTCCACGCTGCTCATCCCGGCGTCCATCTCCTTGAACGACTTTTCCTCCACGAGCGACGCCAGCCGCACCCGCGCCGCGATCGGGAAATGGTAGCCACACGACCTGCAGGTCTTCAGGTTCTCCTCGAGATCCTTGTCGTAGATCAGCTCCGCGCATTTGCCGCACTTCGTCCACAAGCCCTTGGGGATGTTTTTCTTGCGGGGCGCGTCAGCACCGATCTTCATTTTTGCGGAGCCGCTCCCGGGCTCAAGCCCGGTCGGGATGGACTCGACATCCACCGTCTCAAGCTGCGGGCTGGTCTTGGAAAAATCTGATAAATCGGACATATCGTTCAGTGGCTCGGCGAACCCAGCCCTCGCGCAAGCGTCCACACGCCGACCTCCGCTGCGCCCGCCTTTTTGCAGGCACGCGCGCAATCGCTCGTGGTGGCTCCGGTCGTCAGGACATCATCGACAAGCACAACACGCCTGCCGTTCAATCTCCGTTGATGGGGCGCGAAGGCTCCACGCATATTGGCCAAGCGCTCGCTCCGCGAAAGTCGTGTTTGGGTCTGGGTCACTCGGGTTCGTTTCACCGCCCGGGTCTCAATCTCCAGGCCGGTCGCCCGGCCCAGGTTGCGGCACAACTGCGCGGCCTGGTTGAAGCCGCGCTCGCGGAACCGTACCGGATGAAGCGGCACCGGCACAAGGCAATCGCCGCGCCAGTCGCGGATTTGTTCGACCGCCTGCTCCCGCAGCAACCGGTCGAACAGCGGCTCGAGCCAGAGCGCCTGCCCGTACTTGAAGCGGTGAATCACGTCGAGCATCTCCACGTTGGCCTTCATCGCTGCCCGGGCAAACTCAAATTGCAGCTCCATTTCCAAACAGTTGGCGCATTCGAAGTCGCCGCTGAACTCCCCCGCAAACGGCTGGCCGCACCGCTGGCAAAACGGCGGCTGGATCGGCTTAAACTTGGCCCGGCAGCCATCACAGACAAAGCCGTCTTCCGGCTTGGCCGCTTCATCACGGCACAACTGGCACACCTCGGGAAAAATGAGGCTCATGCCGCGCTTGGCCAAGCCGGCCAATGCTGCCTTCCATCGGGTCACGGCCCAAACCCTGTCGCAAGCCCTGCGTCACTGCAACGGCAAATTGGCCGGGCGGAAAACAATCAGGGCCAAGGGCGGCAACTGGATGAGCAGCGAATGGCCAAAGCCGTCCTCATGCTGCCTCTCCGACTCGAGGCCGCCGTCATTGCCGGGACTGCCCCCACCATAGGCGGCGGCGTCACTATTGAGTCGTTCCTCCCACCGGCCCGGGACCGGGACGCCGACCCGATAGCCGCTCTGCGGAACCGGCCCGAAGTTGATGACGACCAGCAGCATCCCCGCTGCGGACTTGTCCCGGCGCAAAAACGACAGCACGGAGTCGGCTCGGTCGTTGCAGTTCACCCACTGGAAACCGGCCTCGTCGAAGTCGGCCTCCCACAACGCCGGCTCGGCGCGATACAACCGGTTCAGGTCACGCACCCACAACTGCATTCGATGTCCTGGCGACGCCTCGTCCGCCACCGGCCAGTCGAGCTGACGGTCCTCACTCCACTCGTCCGCCTGGCCAAGCTCCCCGCCCATGAAGAGCAACTGCTTTCCGGGGAACGTCCATTGATAGCCAAGCAGCAGCCGGAGATTGGCCAGGCGCTCCCGGTCGTCGCCCGGCATCTTGCTTAGCAGCGAGCGTTTCAAGTGTACCACTTCATCATGTGAGAGCGGCAACACAAAATTCTCATTGTAGTGGTACAGCATCGCGAAGACAGCCTTGTCAAAATGCCGCACTCGGTTCGCTGGTTCCTCTCGCAGGAAGTCGAGGTTGTCATGCATCCAGCCCATGTTCCACTTGAATGAAAACCCCAGCCCGCCGTCGCCCGGCGGCCGGGAAACCTTGGGCCAGTCGGTCGATTCCTCGGCGAGAGTCACGACACCGGGATGCCGGGCCAGCACGTGGTGGTTGACGTGTTGCAGGAAGGCAATCGCCTCGAGATTTTCCCGGCCGCCATGCTCGTTGGGCAGCCATTCGCCTTTCTTCCGGGAATAGTCAAGGTACAGCATCGACGCCACGGCATCCACCCGCAAGCCGTCAACATGAAAGCGGTCGAACCAGTATAACGCATTGGATGCCAGGAAGTTACGGACTTCCGCCCGGCCGTAATTGAAGATTTTCGTGCCCCAATCCGGATGCTCGCCCCGGCGGGGGTCGGGGTGCTCATAGAGCGGCGTGCCGTCGAATTGTGCCAGAGCGAAATCATCCTTGGGGAAGTGAGCCGGCACCCAGTCAAGGATCACGCCGATGCCGGCTGCGTGCATCGCGTCGACCAATGCGGCAAACTCGTCCGGCGTGCCGTACCGGCTCGTCGGCGCATAAAACCCGGTGACCAGATAACCCCACGACGGATAATAGGCATGCTCGGCCACCGGCATAAACTCGACGTGCGTGAATCCCATCTCCCGCACGTAGCCGACCAGTTCGCCGGCAAGCTCGCGGTACGAATACGACTCGGCGTCGCTGTGCTTTCGCCACGACCCGAGGTGCACCTCGTAGATGCTCATTGGCAACTCGAGGGCGTTTCGTGTCGCGCGTTGTTCCAGCCAAGCCTGGTCGTTCCACGAATGGCTGCCGGTGTCCCAAACGATCGCCGCGCATTTCGGCGCCTTCTCGAAGAACCGCCCCATCGGGTCGGTCTTTTCAACCGCTTGGCCAAGCGCGTTCAGCAGTTGAAATTTGTAATGCGCACCCTGCCCGACCCCCGGCACGAACCGTTCCCACACACCGGAATCACCCAAGCGCCGCATCTCGTTCCGGCGACCGTCCCAGTCGTTAAAGTCGCCGACCACGCTCACTCGCTTGGCATTCGGCGCCCAGACAGCAAACGCCGTGCCGTGAACGCCGTCGATCACGCGAAGCTGCGCCCCCAACTTGTCGTACAGTCGCAACTCATTCCCCTCGCCGATCAACCGCAGATCGGCATCGGAAAGCATCGGCGTAAACGGTTCGCCATTGGCGTGCACGGCACCCATGCTGTTGGCACGACACCGCCGCTGGCAAGGCGGAAAACGCACTTTCGCATTTACCCCGCTTGGCCAAGCGGCGAGACTGCCTTGGCCAAGCGATGAGCATCACAACCAAAACCGGCGACGACGGAGACACCGGCCTGCTGTTTTCGCGGCGCACCGGCAAGGACGACCCCCGGATCGCCGCCTGCGGCGACGTGGACGAACTCAACGCCGCCCTCGGCTTGGCCAAGGCGCATTTGCAACACTCGGAATTCGAACAAAAAGTGACCGCCATCCAGCAGGCGCTGATCGCCCTGATGGGGGAACTGGCCACCTTGCCGGAGGACGCCGACAATTATGCCAAGGCCAAGTTTGACAAACTGACCGGCACCGACACGGCCAAACTGGACGACTGGATCGGCGAACTGGAAAACAGCGGGTTGAGTTTCAAAGGCTGGGCGCTGCCCGGCGGGTCGGTGCCGTCGGCGCACTTGGATTTTGCGCGAACCGTCTGCCGCCGCGCCGAGCGAAGCGTAGTTGCCGTGACGAAAACCGAACCGATGCCCGACTCGCAGGCGGTCGTGTACCTCAACCGCCTCTCCGACCTCCTCTGGCTCATGGCCCGCTCGGTCGACTCACCACCAAGCGATCAACTGGCCTAGTCTAACTTTGGGGTACTCAATTAGAAGTAGCGCTTGAAAATACCGGGGTGACTATTAGTGTCCCGTCCGTGGTTGAATATCCAGAAAACAGGCCAGAGTTTAAAACGTTGCGGGATGCGGAAAACGTTGCCCGTGAGATGGATTCAAAAATATTGGCAAGGATTTCCAAAAAGGAGAAAAACGGGCCGTTGCCAAATATTAGAAAACGATTCGATGATATTCTCCGCAATTATTCCGCCACCATACTAACCGGAGCGGCGAAAGCCTCGAACCAAAATGCAGCCAATCTTTTTGAACTCGTTGGCGCTTCAAAGCTGGTACGCGCCAATAAAGTGTCTCGGCTCGTGTCCACCCATCTTGGGTCGGCGTGGGAAGAATTGGCTGCACTCAGCCATTTGGCGGTAAGCCCTGAAGCAGAGTTTGGGGTACGCCTAACCTGACCTATTCATCCCGAGGCAATTGTCGGGCAGTTGATGTTGGAATGCGGAGC
>JACNJE010000174.1 GCA_014382705.1 Verrucomicrobiota bacterium
ACTCTCCTCTCAACCCTTTCCAACCCTTCGGTGTCCTTTTTTATGAGTCAACACGCAAGTGTATTTTGTCGTATTATCTTCTTGACGGAATCGAAAGGTTTACCCAGCGTTTCTGGGTCATCCCTATGGATGTCTTGAGGCAACTCAAGCTCCATAGCCCCCCGTAGGCTGCGGTCTGCGGGGCATTTTTTATCCCGCAACAAGGTAAGCAGGATGGTTGATACAACTGCAAAAAATCGAACCACATTTTTTGTCGATGGCTTCAACCTCTTCCATTCCGTCAAGGAAGCAGAAAAGAAACTCCCCGGGCGGCAGCTCAAATGGCTGAACATCCCGCAACTTTGCCGGTCATACCTTCATCTGATTGGAGGAAATGCCGAGTTGGTTGATGTCCACTATTTCACAGCTTTCGCCGACCATCTCCGCGACAAGAACTCAGCCAAAGTTCAGAAACATCGTGCATTTGTCCGAGCCCTCACGGCGTCCGGAGTCACGGCTCACATCGGACATTTTCGAAAGCGAAAAATATGGAGTTATGAATCGGAACAATGGGTTAAAGCGTACGAAGAAAAGGAAACGGATGTGGCCATCGCCTGTAAAGTTCTCACGTTGGCACTTGAAGACCGGTTGGACGTTGCGGTGATCATCACTGGGGATTCCGATTTTGCCCCTGTCTATCGATGCTTCAAATCTCACTTCCCGAAAAAACGACTGCTTTTTGCTTTCCCGTTTGCCCGTGTTTCCAAAGAGTTAAAACGACTCTGCCCGGACTCATTCACGATCAGCAAAGAAGCCTACGCAAAACACCAGCTTCCAGAGAACGTCAAGTTGCCAAGCGGAAAACATGTCACCATTCCCGACAACTGGAGAGAAGACAGTTAAACACCCCACTTGGCCAGATGTTTTTTTTAACCGCGAATTCACGCGAAGCAACACGAATGGAGCCAAAGGATTCCTTCGCCCTCACGGGAGAAGGTGGCCGCAGGCCGGATGAGGGGGAAAGGGGGCTTGGCCAAGCGCAAAGGAAGTTTGAAGTTTCGATCAATAAAGCAGATTTTCGGGATCGATTTTTACTTTGACCATCTTGGTGTGTTTGCAATGTACTTTTATTTCAGTCATGGGTTTAATGTCTCCTTGTAAAGCTCCCTATAAATACGGTCATGCACTTCCTTGGTGACCATGAGGATGACTGGGCCTCGGTATCTGTTGGGTGGTGGCTCGGGCGGGTGAGCTTCTTCGTCCGTCCTCATTTGATGCCTCATTTCGGTGCGGATGATTTCTTCCCGTTCTGCATCGGTCTTGGTTTTGGAATAAAGACGGGCCTTTTGCCACATCATCTTTTCGGCCTGTCTTACCGCTTCCAATAAATGCTGTATTTCTTTCACTGACGTCCCATAGGGTTGGATGGGCAAAGGGCCGGGCGTCATTTTGATAGAATATCAAACCATACTCTGATTTTGAGCGCCATGAGTTTGCGGCGTATGGTAAGGAACTTTTCATAATCGGGGGTTTCTCCGTCCATCACACTCTCCGGTATGCAGTTGTCGGCTAGGTTGGCTTTCAATTCCGTCAACTTGGCAATGCCGCCGTAGCGCTTCTCCCCGCCGTTACACTGTTCAACAAGTTCTGAGAAATACTGCTCGGGTGGTTTGGCTCCAATTGCGATATTGATTTCGCTTTGAGTAATCACAAAATTGGCAATTTGGTTGTAACTGCCTCGGGTGTGCCCTTGGATTTTAAGGTGTTTTCTTGGATAAATGTGGTGTTTGTCGCCGTGAACCAAAAGAAGATCCTGCACAGTGATGTTCGTCGAGAGGAACCCCTTATCCCCCAAACGAACTTGTGCTGCCTGATAGGCTATAAAATAGGGACTTATGGACGAGGATGTGTCCATTAACTGCGGCAGCATACCCGTCCAAAAACTATCAGGGAGTTCATTTTCAATGACAGTATCCGTGTAGTCCGCTGTGCCGTGGGATTCGATTTGCCGAATATCGACGTCGAACGCTGTCTCAGGGTTTGAGGAATAACGCTTCGTAAGAATCGACATGGCGTACCAGCGTCGAACCATTCGCTCGATTTCATCGGACGGCAGATTTTCGGCGCGTCCGCGAAGGTAGAGGATGTAGGCGAAGTTGACCGCGTTTCGGCTTCGGATGAGTTGGGAGACGAGGAAACCCGTTGATCGAAGTACCATGATCAATCGTTCAAAGTGCGTCTTGTTCATGAAGTCGAGGATGCCTTCCTTGAGCATAGAAAATGATTCCTCGGCAATAGCCTCTTCGTGTTCTCTGGTTTCGAAATTTCGACCGGACAATAAAGCAACGAGATCTTTTAATTTTCCGCGCCCGAATTTCGAGGTGAAGGCGACTCGGAGCATGTCTGTGTAGGTTGGGTCGTAGAGATCGTCGTTGACATCCTTGAGCCATCTCATTTTCGGCAGGAACTCCGACTGTGCAAATTTGGTGTCACCTTTCTCGATGCGTGAATAAAACTCCGGCGCGACTGTTAAATGACAGAAATAATCAATGGCTTTGCGAAGCAAATTGCCGCCGTAACTTTCGTTGACTGCTATCTTCGACATTGCAAAATCCGCCTGAGACAGTTCGGTGCCTGCCGAGTTCACACGGATAAATATTTCAGTGACAGTTTCGATGTCCAGATTTTCAGCCAGTTCAATTAGCCCAACTTGAATATTGGTGATCTTGCGCAGTTTTTCAAAGATTCGTGAGACTTGCCTCCTGTCAGAATCCGGGTTCTTTTCCGAATACGTGTCAGTTAGTTCGATCAGGCTGGCATCCGGATGGAAAACTGCTGCTATGTCTGCAATCCATGCTGCATCCTTGGCGATAACGGGATTATAAACTTCAAATTCTTCCTTGCCGGGATGGAATGCAATGCGAATTCGAACGGTTTCGTAGTCCTTGGTCAGCACTTCCCTGCCCAGCAATGCCGCCATTAGGGCTGTAACACGCTGCTGTCCGTCGATCAGGATGCGTTTGCCAGCGGAAGTGGTGCCGTCCTTGAGCCGTATGTTGGGGTTTCGCCAAGCGATGAGGTAACCCACTGGATAGCCTTGGTATAGTGAGTCGAGGAGGTTTCGGACTTTGGTCGCTTCCCAAACAAACGGCCGTTGGATTTCGGGAATGGCAATCTCACCAGACTTGGCAAAAGCAAGCAGAGTATCAATTGGATGAGCGGTGACAGAGAATCGTTGTGTGGACATTATTGGGCAGTTCTTCTTAATGACAACAGTAGGGCTTGTTAATATCTTGCGCCATGCACAGGACGCTCATTGAAGCCTTATAGCTTGTCAATAATCGATCGCCTGTCAAGCGCACCTATTTACAACGAAGGGCACGAAGCACACGAAGGGGGAGGGGCGAGTTCCACCTCGCCCCAAAACCGTGCCCATCCTGTTCATCCATGTTTGATTATTTGCATTGAACGTCATCTCCCAAAGCGGCGCACCGCGCACGCACTCCAAGACGCCGCCGCGAAAAGCGAACGTTCCTTTTTTGTGCCGTCAGCGCTTGGCCAAGGGCTGATTCAGCTTGCAACGCTCCCCCAACTCTGTGACAGTTGGCTCGGAATGAAATCAAAAGGAGAAGATTGCGGCGCTTTTGAGGAAGCACGTAGCCCAAACCGGTGACAGATAAACCACGAAAGGAGACACGATGAACGATCACGAAAACAGGGATGCAGAGCCTCCGAGGGAGTGCCCGAATTCGCTCAAGGCGTTGGTGTACTTCAATTTTGTCCTGCTCCCGTTCGTCGGTATAATGTTTTTTGGAGATTTAAAGAATGTTGATGACTTGGATGAAGTCGGGTTCCTGGGTCTCTTGTATGCCTTTTTATTTCTATTCATCCTGGCGTTTGCAATTCGCGATGGGAAACCCGGCGGGAGGCTTCGATCGGTTTTGTATCTGTTGCTGATTCTTGTCGGGCCGATTGGGGGAGCCGCTGCAGGTGGTGGCATCAGTGACCTTATCACCGGTAGAGAGCAGTGGGGGGTGTTGGTGGGGTTATGCGGGAGTTACCTGGGGCTTGCCGTTTACTTTCTCTCCCGGCCGAAAAATCGTGGATGCCGTCTTCAGTTGTTGACTCATACGTTGTTGATTTATGTTGGCCCCTTCGCGATAGGCCTGATCGGGGGAGGAATAGGTTGGTACGGTTTTCGTACGGACGAGGCGGGCGCATTGGGAGCTGTCATCCCGGGCTTGGCCTATGCTTTTCCGGTGAACCTGATTGCGGCACTGACGCAGTTTGGCTGGAGGGAACGCAAGGGGACTTTCCATCGCGTTGCCGTTCGCTTGTCGTGGTGCGGGGTTGGGTTGGTTGGCTTGGCTGTGATTGGTTTGCTCGGCTACTACCTCGTTGGGGGATGGACGGGCGCCCGAGCGTGGGCCAAGCACAAGGCGGCCGGCGAGGCGGATGGCTGGAAATACCGCATGGAGGATTACATTGGTGAGATCCCGGCCGATGACGACAACTTCTTCATGGCCAAGCCGTTCAACGCGCTTCTTTTCACACAGGAACTCGGTGGCAAAACGGTTTACAAGAATCCCAAGGCCGAGGAGGAACTGGACGCCTTGCTGGATCGCAGCCCCAGATCAGTGGCCAACGGATTAAGGCGAGTGTCCTATGACATGGTTTTTCCAGACTGGCGCGGGTTTGCGCAGCGACTGCAAACCAAGTTTTCACGGGGAAACAAAACGGGCGAATATGAGTTCTTTGCCGATGAACCTCCCTCCGGTTTGAGTGACGAAGAATTGATCCGGCATTATTTCGCCCAATTCGACGGGTTGTTGAGCGATCTACGGGAGGCAGCCAAGCGGCCCGGTCATTATTTCCCGATCGCCTACGAGAACGGGCCTAACACCCTTTTGCCGCATCTTGCCAAATTCAAAGGAGTCGCTCAACTCCTGCAATATTCCGCCTTGACCAAGCTGGATCGCGGCGATGCTGCCGGAGCGATGGAGGATATCCGCCTGCAGTTTCGAGTGTTCAGGGCGTCCGGTACAGGGTTATTCACGATCAGTCAACTCGTCAATATGGCCATCGGCCACGTCACGGTCGACACGATCAACAAATGTCTGCACTCCGGTAAGCTGAGCGACGCGCATCTTCAGGAACTCGACCGACTGCTGACGCTCGACAAGGAGTACTTTGGCCAATTGGAACGCACAATTCAGGCCGAGCGCGTCACCATGGGGCCGGGGACAATCGAGGCGTACATCCACGGCGCCGAATTTGATTTCATGTTCAACAGGCGCGGCAATCCGGCCAGGCTCATCCCGAAAGGTTGGCATTATCAGGATTTGATTTTATTCGACTCAACCCTGAAAGAGTACGTGTCACTCATCCGCGAGGCGAAGAACTCCGGGAGAATTCAACCGTCAACCGTCGATATGTTGTTTATGAAAGCCAAGGTGGAGGCGACGAGGAATTGGCACGTTTTTAGTCGTACATTGCTCAGGGGATTCGAAAAGTCCCTGGCCAAGGCGGGAGGGCTGATGAACCTGTTTGCCACCGCGCGGCTTGGCGTGGCCATCGAGCGGCATCGCTTGGCCAAGGGGAGCTTGCCTGACAGTCTCGACGAACTGACGCCAACGTACATCGATGCCATCCCGGTCGACATTTCAACCGGGAACCCGGTCGCATGGGAACGCAAGGGCAATCATCGCTTCAGGATTCCCAGCACAGATAATCGGAGCTTCACATGGAAATATGATCCCATCCTGGTCGCGATCCAGTTGGGAGACTTCGATCGTCTCAAGAAAATAAGTGACGAAGGCTGGGAACTGAACACGCCCAAGCCAGGCGAGGAATCCCGGCACGAAGCAGTCAGGAGGAGCCGGTATCCCGACCCGAACTACCTCGGCGTGCCGGAGAGCGTTGCCCTTGCCAGCCAAGGCGCGTTAAAGCTGGCCGGTCTCAGCGGCAACATGGAAATGCTGCAATGGCTTCTCGACCGCGGCTTGACGCCCGGTGACGACGATCTGGAACTTGCGGTTGAGATGCAGCAGGTCGACGTCGTGAAGGTGCTCCTCGACGCCGGGATACAGCTCCCGCCTGAACGGAGGCTTAACTCCGCCTTCAAATCTGTATTCGAAATAGCCAACCTCGAAATCCTGACGCTGCTCTTGGCCAAGGTGCCGGAGTCGAAATTGGCCGAGGCGCTCGAGGAGGACAGGCCGGTTTCGCTGCTGCGCAAGGTCTTGGCCAAGGGCGATCTCGACAAGGCCCGCCTCCTCATCAAGAAGGGCGCCGACGTCAACCATCCCCGCCAAAAAACGGATCCGGCTAATTCTGAGCTTGGCAGTCTGGATGATCCGGGATCGCCGCTTGGCCAAGGGAGAGTACCGGGAATGATGCCTAACTTTCAGGGTATGCCGGGGTCCGGAATGTACGGCATGGGGGAGCCCGGGAATCCTGCGGGAATGATGCCTTACGGGATGGGTGGCATGGGCATGATGGGGATGGGCGGCAGGGATGATGGCCTTGAGTCACTGTCCGTGATTTCCCTGGCGGTTCGGATTTGTGATCCGGATTTTTTAGAGCTGTTGATCGATAAGGGAGCCCAGACAGACCGACGGGAAGAGGACGGCAGCACTCCGTTGCATCACGCCGCCGCCAATCCGGACAGCGCGATCCTGAAATACTGTCTGGCCAAGCAACCCAACCTAGCGAGGGATGATCTTTACGCGGCGATCCAGATCGCGGCATCCAGCGGGCGGCTTGAGCAGGTCAAGATGCTTGAGCAGGCGGGGGCGAATTTGGACGATATCATCAACCCTTCGTTTCAAGGCCGAAATCTGGATTTGATCGAATACCTGATCGAAAAGGCGGACAAACCGTTATCCGAAAATGAAGCATGGCGGCTGGCCTTGGAAGAACTGGGGCATGTTCTCTGGACGGAGGAGTCGGATGAGGAGAGTGAGGATGGATATGTGAGTGAGGATGGATATGTGAGTGAGGATGGATATGTTCAGCGCATCCTTAACCCGAAGCTCACGGATCACGATTTCGCTAGGATCCGAAACATTGCCACCGTGATGATCCAGAACGGGCTGAATTCAAGTGTCATCAAAAATGCCGAGGATGTAGCGAACCTAACCCGTGAGGGAACCGCGAAACTGTTCCACGATGCCGGTTTCGCCGACGAGGGCAGCACGGAAGACAGTGACGGTGATGGTATGTATGACTATGAAGAGGAATTAACGGGCCACGACCCGAACGACCCCGACGATTACCCAACGCAGGAAGAGGTGGATGCAGCCTTGGAGGCGGAGCAGCAATAAGCCATTAGCCAAGCGCGATTTGTTAACCACGAAGGACACGAAGATCACGAAGAGGGAAGGCAACGAACCTCATGATTGATTACCTGCTGACCGCCGCGTTCATTATGATCATTCTGGAGATGATTTCTCTTTTCGCCAGATATCTGTTTGCGATTTATTGCGTCACTTGGGGTGCACTTTTTAAATACCTGGCTCACGGTGGAGAGCGGCGATTTGAGAAAGATCCCATCAAGGTTATTCCGTTTCTTTCCTCGGAAAAATTCATGCAAAAAATCGCGGTTGTTAAAAAATATTCACATCTGTTTTTTGCCTGTTTGGCCCTGTTAATTTCCTCTCTTTTTTCGTTCGACGTCGTTGATAAGCCAAGGCAGCTTGAAATCTTCCGCAAGCAGGAAACCGTTCCCGTTGAAACGAAACCCGAGTTCATAGGGGATAATATTGAAACTGCAGGCTGAGCGCACTGTGCCGATGAATCGAACAAGCGGCCAAGCGCACTTAATTACCACGAAGGACACGAAGGAGGAGGGTTTGAATTCTTCGTGCCCTTCGTGCTCTTCGTGGTGTGTTTTTTTGATTTTTGCGCTTGGCCATGCGCTTGGCTTGGCTGCGTCGGGCTTGGCCAAGGAGCCGTTGAACTTCGTGATTATTTTCACGGATGACCAGGGGTACGGCGACATGTCGTGCAATGGGCATCCGACGATCCACACGCCGCACCTCGACCGAATGGCGCACGAGGGGCAGAAGTGGACGCAGTTTTATTCGTCGGCACCGGTCTGCACGCCGAGCCGCGCGGCATTGATGACCGGCCGCCTGCCGGTGCGTTCCGGCAGCTACAAGGCGCAGTTCCGCGAGGAGAACGGGATCAACCCCAAGCCGTTGGCCAAGCCGGAGTTGTATCATCTGGGTGAAGATCCGTCGGAGAAATACGACTTGGCCGCGAAGCATCCGGAGATCGTCGAGCGCTTGGCCAAGCTGGGCAAAACCCTCCAAGCCGGCGTCAAGCCGGTGCCTGACCAACTCGTCCCGCGTATCAAAAAATAGTCAGCTACTTTCCAGATCGAAACGCTCGGAGGGTTTTTTCGGTGCGGACGTAGAGGGTGTTTTTGTCGATGGCCGGCGTGGCGAACACCGGATCGTTCAAATCGTTCTGGTGTGCGATCTCGAATCGCCTGTCTGCTTTCACGACCGTGATGACACCGCGATTGGAGGCGAGGTAAACATGGCCGTTTGCTGCGACCGGGGAGGCGCTGTATTGGCCGGGGGCGTTCAGGCGTTCGCGGTAGAGCAGTTTACCGTTGTCGGCATCGACGGCGGAGAGCAGGCCGCCGTTCCGCACCATGTAGACCAAGTTGTCGTACAGGAGTGGCGAGGGGATCTCCGGGATGCCGCGGTTCAGTTCCCATTTGAGGTGGGTGTCGGTGATGTCTCCCCGACCGCCGGGGCGGATGGCGATGAGCAGCGGCTTGCCCCGGCCGCCGCGCATATTGCCGATGAACTCCTCCCTGCTCCAAAAGCCATCCCGGTTGCGGTCGGTGCCCCGGAATATCCCGTCGAGCCGTTCCTGGCGGCGGCGCTTGTCGTCCGGCAACGGGATGCCGAAGCCGGGATGGCCCGGCGGCAGTTCGGGCCGGATGGGGAAGGTGAAGTGGCCGGTCATCTCCTTGCGTTCGATTTTTCCGTCGCCGTTTTGGTCGAATCGAATGACAGCCTCCCAAAACGGCAACGGATCGACGCGGATGTCTGCGCCGCCGCCGAGTTTCGAGGAGGAGGCGAACAGGATATTTTCGCCGGCGACCAGAGTGGAGATGGTTTCGCGGGAGAAGCCGGGGACGAACCATTTCTGCGTGCCGCTCTCCATGTCGTACCCGCTCACGCGGCCGTTGCCGAGTACGACGAGTTCGGTGCCGCGGTCGTGGTTCCAAATCACCGGGGTCGACCAGCCGCTGCGATGGAACGGTCGCGGGATTTCCCAAGCAACGTTCCCATCGGCCTGATTGAAGGCAACAATTTTTGATTGGCTCAAACGGCTCCCGGACAGGTTGGCGTCGTTGTCCAGCACCAAGATGACGAGGTCACCATGGGCGATCGGCGAGGTGGACATGCCGTAAAGAGTGCGGGGTGTGGGGATCGGTTTTTTCCACCGTTCGCGCCCGTCGAGGCCGTAGCAGAGCAGGCCGTACGAGCCGAAATACGCGAAGATCCGATCCCCGCTCACCAACGCCGACGGGGCGGCGGGGTGGCTGGCCTCATGGACCTTTTCAAGCTCAACCTTGGGCGCTTGGTTTTGCCAGACGATCTCTCCGGTGGCTTTGTCCAGCGCGATGGTGACAAGCCGGCCCTTGGCCAAGCCGGTGAGGAATACGCGCCCGTCCGACAGCACCGGCGACGACAGGCCGGGCGGCAGGGCTGTCTTCCAGGCGAGTCGGGCGGGGTCGGGCTCGACCGGTGGCCCGGCGTCGTTCGCCACGCCGGAGCCGTTCGGGCCACGGAACTGGTTCCAGCTTTCCGAACGCGCTTGGCCAAGCGCGCCTGCCAGGGCGATTCCGAGGATGATGGGGGTCGGTTTCATGCGGCGTGGGGAACCGAACCCGAATCGCGGCAAAGTGCAAGCGGGAAGACGGGGTGAATTATCGCCGGGGCATCTTCGGTTCGCGGGTGAGGAGGTAGCCCCGGTACCAGGTTTGATCCCACAACCCGCGCAGCGTGACCTTGTCCACATGGCCGTCGGCGAAGCCGGCGTTGATGCCGAAGTCGTGGCGGTTGACAAAGAATCGGCGCATGCCGTTGTCGGAGTGGGAGCCGGAATAATCCGGAGGCGGCGCATTGTCGGGCCGGGGCCATGAGTCGACCCAGTTGCCATCCCCATAAACGGGAACCTCCGAGGTGGCGTTGGTGAACTGCTCCCAATATTTCTTTTTTTCTGCGCTGCCACTGGGCGCGTAGTAGCTGCCGTTTGGATCCTGCATGAACGAGTTGATCGTGTAGCTGCCCTCCGCGTACGACTTGCCAAAATTGCCCCACCAGTACGACCAACTCGTCTTGTTGTCACCGCGCGGCAGGCCGGCCCGGGTTCCCTTTGAGCGGGTCTTGACCACCGGGCAAATGATCGTTTTCATTGAGCCGTTGAAGGCGGCCTGCGGATCCTTCACGTAACGCTTGTCGCCGAGGTATGGCGCGATGGCATGAAACCAGTACGGCTTGGACGGGCCGAGCACCTGCAGCATGCGGCCGTCGTGGTCGTCGCTGTAATAGATCGTGCCCAGCGTGATCTGCCGGAGGTTGGACTTGCAGCCGGCGCTGTTGGCCTGCTCCTTGGCCTTGGCCAGGGCCGGAAGGAGCAGGGCGGCCAAGATCGCGATGATGGCAATGACCACCAGCAACTCGATCAGGGTGAACCCGTGTTGGCGCTTAATCATGCCGTCATTAGGGCCGCTCGGCCAAGCGGCGTCAACTGTGAAGTCAAGCGACCCGGAGGCTTTTTGTAACTTTTAAGCCCAGCCGGCGTTAATTACTCCAGTCATCGATTACGATTGGCAGTATATTAAACATAAACAGAAAGGACAGATCATGAAAATAAAGACCATTAGCACCCTCGCCGCCGCCGCGTTGTTCGCCGGCAGCCTCGGTGCGGCACAGGCCGAGGAGGCCAAGAAACCGGCCGGCAAAAAGAGCGACCGACCGTCACGCGAAGCCATCATCAAGCGGTTCGACAAGGACGGCGACGGCAAATTGAACGAGGCGGAACGCAAGGCCGCCGGAGCCGCCCTCCGGAAACAGCCTGCCCGCAAGACCGACCGGGCCGGTGACGGCGACCGCCGCCAGGCTGGAATCCGCCAGCGGATCGAGGCGGCCAGCAAGGAAATCCGTGCCGCCGTGAAAGCCGGCAAGATCACGGAGGAACAGGGCAAGGAGCGCCTGGCCGCGTTGCGGAAGCGGTTGAGCCAGGGCCAGGCCCGGGGCGGCAGCGACCGCGTCCGCCTGTCTCGCGAGGAACTCACGAAACGGTTCGACAAGAACAAGGACGGCAAGCTTGATGACAAGGAGCGCGCCGCCCTTCGCAAGTCCCTGAGCGACCGTTATCGCGGCGACCGCGACAGCGACCGGCCCAGCCGCGGGGGCGACTACCGCGCCCGCCTGATGAAGGAGTACGACAAGAACGGCGATGGCAAACTGGATGAAGCGGAGCGCGAAGCCGCCCGCAAGGCCTTCTCCTCACGACGGGGTCGCGGTGGCTCCGAGCGGGGCGAACGCAGCCGCGGGCGTGACAGCGACCGCGCCACCGACCGCCGCAAACGAGGCAACGGTGACGAGAACGCCGAGCGCCGCCGTCGTGGCAACCGCCGCGGAAATGAATAACCCATACCTTAAAAAATAAAGCGCGAGCGCCGGGACTTTTCCCGGCGTTTTTTTATTGGATTATTTAATATAAAAAAATATTATTTTTAAGTTGATAAAGCCTCGAAAAAGTTTATCCTTCCGAGAAGGCAGAGATCTAATCATAAAAAAATGACAAAAAAACAAACGGCGATATCGGCCTTGGGGCTGCGGAGTGTCTTGAGTTCCCTTGGCCTTTGGGCGTGCCTGCTTCTTGGTCAAGTGCTTGGTCAGGCACAGGTTACCAAGGTGGGCCAGGTAGCCGAGGATTTTGAGATTACCAACCGCCAAACCGGTGAACCGCTCAGGTTGAGTGATTATGAAGGGCACGTTGTCGTGCTTGATTTTTTCGCCTGGTGGTGCGGCCCGTGCCGGACGTCTTCGCCGGACGTGGAGAAGAAGGTTTACCTGTATTTTAAGGAACGGGACGGCAACAAGTATGGTGTGCCGGTGACAGTAATGGCCGTCAACATCGAGTCGGACAACCCGGATCGCACGAACCAGTTTGTCGAGGATGCCGGTTTGGGGTTGGTCGGCGATGACCTACAGAGAGTGGCCTGGAATCAGTTCAATGAGGAAAGCTCCATCCCGATGTTTGTAATCCTAAACGGTGTGGCTGGGAACAGTGACTACGAGCAGTGGGAGGTGCTATACAAGGAGGTTGGCTACGAGGGGGCACGCAAATTCAACACGATTATCAACAAGGTGAAATCCGGTTTTCCGCCGCCGGAGATCATACAGGCCCTGGAGGATCAATCTGTGAAGCTGGGCGACACGGCGGTATTCGAAATAGAAGCCACTGATGACACGGATCTAAGCTATCAATGGCAGTTTAACGGACAGGAATTGACCGGGGCAACCGACCCGAAGTTAGTCATTTTTAACGTTCAGGCCCAAAGTCAGGGCACCTACACGGTGGTGGTCACTAACGAGCACAAATTGACCACCACTGCCTCGGCGCAATTGATAGGGAGTAATGTGTCTCCGTCGATTCTGAGCCAGCCCCGTGGAGTGACGGCGGAGGCCGGGAAGGATGTGGAGTTTGCCGTGGAGACCGTTGGAGCTAAGCCATTGTCGTATCAATGGTTTTACAATGAGAAACCGATTGATGGCGGAAAGTCGGCTGAGCTGACCCTTGTGGACGTCACCATGGAAATGGTTGGGGATTATTACGTCGAGATCACCAATGATTATGGTTCGATCACAAGCGAGATGGCTTCGTTAAAAGTGGTGAATACCCTGCAGGAAGCCCTGGACAACGGCGATTATGCCTTTGATTCCGGTCCTGAAGAAACGTGGTCACTGGATAAGACAATTCATTCTTCCGATGCAGACTCGGCACGCAGCCCGGAGATCGAAAACAATCAATCGACCTGGGTGGAAATGGAGGTCGAGGGACCTGGAACGGTGTTTTTCAGTTGGCGAACGACCAACGATAATGGGCAGGAGTTTCGGTGTTTTGTGAACGGTGAGGTAGTGGATGTATTCCAGAAAGACTACAGTTGGAAGGAACCCAGATGGCTGTCCGCGGCGGTGAAGATTGAGGAAGGGGAGAACTCGGTCAAATGGGAGTACACTAAGCAGGATTCATTTGGCCAGAACATGTATGGCTGGCTGGATGATGTGTATTTTTTTACCCGGGAGGAAATAAAGGAGGCCGCCGTGGCGGCATTTGGCTTGGAAGACATGGAGTTGGAGTTTGGTGGAGAAGGAATGTGGATTACGGATTCCATCAATGGGTTGGACGGTGAAGGCGGCTTGGCCAGTACCGGGATTCCCAATGGAGGGAAGAGCTGGATTGAGGTGACATTGGAGGGTCCCGCTTATCTGGAGTTTCACCACAAATCGCTGGGTGAATTTTCCTGGAGTTCACCACTGCAATTTTCCTTGGATGATAAATTTGTTGATCTCGAGTTGTTAGATTATTCCACAGATGAACCTGATTGGTTTCGCGGTGTGGTTGAGATTCCCGAGGGTGAACACAAGGTCAGGTGGATAGTTGAGAATAATTTTATGAGTACAGATAATGTCATCATTGACCTGATTGAGTTCAGTTTGGTTGAAGAAAGGGAGCCGGAAATTTATTTCGAGCCTGAACCCTATGAAACTCAGGCACCAGATTTTGCATTTTTTGAAGTCGAGGCCAGGGGCTATCCGTTCCCGACCTACCAATGGTTTCGTGATGGCGAACCGCTGGAAGGTGAGATCGCGCGTGTGTTGTGGCTGGATAACCTCTGGGAGGACGACTCTGGTGAGATCACCGTGGTGGTGTCCAACGAACTGGGTGAAGTGGAATCCCAAGTGGCCGATCTTATTGTCACAGAAATTTTGGATGAGGAACTGGCAGACGCCATTGATTTGGAAAACGGGAGAGTGATAAATATGAATGTGGAAGAAGAACGGAAATGGTCGAGATTTACATCTAAGTCATCTGATGGTGAAGATTCGGCACGAGGATATGTTCCGAGCAACGATTGGGGGTACCAGACGTTTGCCGTACGATTTGAGGGCCCTGGATATCTTACCTTCAAGTGGAGACTGGAGTCATCCTTGGAGCATGTTGATGATTTTCTAGGTTGTTTTTTGGACGATGAATATTCTGAGCCAGTAGCTTTTTTGGATGAAGCCAATTTAAGTTCCAGGGCGAAATGGCATGACAATTGGCTCAAAATTCCTGAGGGGAGACATACCCTATATTTCACACTTGAAAAGTGGTCGGATAGGATGGGAAAAGCTTATATTGACGAAATGGTGTTCACCAAGGCTGAACTGGGCAAGCCGACTTCCGTGACAGCGTCGAGTGTTGAAGCGGAACCGGATTTGGGCCAGAGCATTGAACTCAAAATAGAGAGTGCTGATGGATACCCGTTTCCGATCTTCCAATGGCGGTTGAACGGTGAGGACATTGAGGGAGCCACCAACAGCGTTTACAGGGTGGAACACGCATGGGATTTTGATGCCGGAGAATACACGGTGGCGGCATCCAATGTACACGGTAGTTTGGAGAGTGAACCGTTGAAAGTGACCGTTTCAGGCAAAGGGGTGTCTAGTCTTGCGGATGGACTCGATATCACAGGGCTCAAGTTTGCCACCGGTGGAGACAAAAAATGGTCCCGCGCCAAGATAAACGATGCGAAGGATGGCGATGCCATAAGAAATCAATCGCTTCAGGAGTTCCAATCCTCCTGGGTTATGACTATGGTTGAAGGCCCCGGGGTGCTTGAATTTGATTGGAAGATTATTGGACCCGAGTTTGAGGATAGTTTGATTTTTTCCATCGACGGCAAGCAAACCGAATCTTTATACGGTAGTAGCGAATGGGAAAATATTCGCACTTTTATTCCTGAAGGGCGTCACGTCTTGGAATGGGAATTTTTTCGGGATTCCTGGGAAACGGGACGACACAACGGTTATCTGGATGCCCTTCAATTCTACATCCCCGAGGATGCAGTGCCTGAATTTGTCGAGCAACCGCAGGACGCCACGGTTGAAGGCGTGGAAGAGATTTTCTTCAGCGTGGAGGTTGATGGCTGGCCATTTCCGGAACTCCAATGGTACCGTGATGGCAAGCCGCTCATCGGTGAGACAAGCGACAAACTGACCTTGGACACTGTTTGGCCTGAGGATGAGGGTGAGTACTGGGTGGTTGCCCAAAACACACACGGCGAAGCACAGAGTGAGCCTGCCCAATTAACGCTCGATTGGGAGAACAATGAAGATTTGGCCGAAGCGCTTGATACTGAAGGAATCGATTTTGTCAGTGGTGCTGAATTTGCATGGGAGTTGCAAGCTGACGAAACTTCAGATGGAGAGGATGCGTTGCACGTCACCGGTTTACCGGACTGGGGGGGGGACGTGGTTTATGCCGAGCTAAAAACTAGGTTGGAAGGCCCCGGCGAACTCACTTTCAAAGCCAAGGTTGAAGGTAACCTGCAAATTTTTCGGGCATTTATTGGCCAGGCAACCATATGGGATGTAGACTTTGTCACTTTGCGTGACAGGGAAGTGGACTGGACGGAGTATTCACTGATCATTCCAGCAGGTCGGCACGAGGTCACATTCCTCTTCCTGCAAGGGCCAAAGGATGGAGGCCCTGACAGTTCCCT
>JACNJE010000179.1 GCA_014382705.1 Verrucomicrobiota bacterium
CCATGAGGACATTTTAAGCGAGTTCAAAAGAGGACATTTTCATAGAGTTATGACACCGCAAAGCATGCTCATGCCCCGCTTGGCCGGCCCCAGTGATCGCGGTACTCGCGAGTGACCAGCGCGTTGGCCTCGGCGTCGCCGACGATTTGCTCGCGCTTGGGATCGAACTCGAGCACGCGGCCGATGCGGGTGGCGATGTTGCCGAGATGGCAAAGCGACGACGACAAATGGCCGACTTCGATGTCGGCATTCGGCGTGCCGCCGTCGCGGATGCAGCGGAAAAAGTCGTCGTGATGCGCCCGCAAATCCGGCGAGCCGCCCATCTGCTCCCGCAGCGTGTTGCGCGGGCCGTACAGCTTCCAGCCACCGTGCTTGCCCAGCAGCATGACGCCGTCCGTGCCGTAAAAGGCGTCGCCGTTCTCGTAACCCTGCTCGACGTACGGCGCCCAGATGCGCTGCTCGAAAATCAGCTGGCGCGGTTTGCCGGTCGCGGCGTCCGGCCCGTACTCGAACAGGACATTCTGCGTGTCGGGAAACTGCTGGTCGTCGTCGAAGAAATATTTCCCGCCCAGCGCGGCGATACGGTCCGGGTGCGTCGTGACACCGAGCCCCCAGCGGGCAATGTCGAGGTCGTGCACGCCATCGTTACCCATGTCGCCGGTGCCGAATGCGTGCCACCAGCGCCAAATGCCGTGAAGCATGTTTGACTGGTACGGCACCCTCGGGGCCGGGCCAAGCCATGTGTCGAAGTCGAGATGCACCGGCGGCGCGCTTGGCTTGGCCATGCCGATCGAGGAGCGCCTCTGGCTGTTCCACGCCTTCGCCACGAGCACGCGGCCGATCGCGCCGTTGTGCAGCAGCTCCATCGCCTTCATCACATGTTCGGTGCTGCGCGACTGGGTGCCGACCTGAATGACGCGCTTATTGCGCCGCGCCGCCTCGATCATCAGCCGCCCTTCGCGGACGTTGTGCGAGCACGGCTTTTCCACGTAAACATGCTTGCCGGCCTCGGCGGCGAGGATGGCGGCCGGGGCATGCCAATGGTCCGGCGTGGCGATGAACACCGCGTCCACACGGTTGACCTCGAGCATTTCGCGAAGGTCGCCCAGTTGCTTCGGTTTGATGCCGGTGCCGGCCTCGACCATGTTTGCGGCGTTGGCTCGGTGGTTGGCATCAGGATCGCAGACAAACGCGATCTCGGCATCCTTGCGCCGAACAAGATTCTGGATGTGGCTGCGCCCCATGCCGCCCGGGCCGATAATGCCCAGCGACACCTTGTCGTTGGGGCTGGCGGCCCGCAGGCCGCTGGTCAGGTGAATGGTGGCCAGCGCGCCGATCGAGGCGCTCGAGGACTTGATAAACTGCCGCCGGGGCGTGGTGGATACAGGTTTTGAGTTCATGTCAAACGAAGCGAATGCGGGAAATCTATGCCGCTCAAGGCCGCCGCGCAAGCGCTTGGCCAAGCGCTTGGCCAAGCAGGGGGATGGTTTTTTACGGATAAGGGTGGTAGTCTTGCGGCGATGATTCAGCGCTTGGCCATTCTGTGGATGTTGCTGGGCGGATCCGTTTTTGCGGCGGAGTTTACTCAGGCGGACCGCGAGTGGTGGGCGTTTCGGCCGGTGCGGCAAGTGGTGGTGCCGGCGGCCGGCGCCGGTTGGGCGCTCAACGGGATCGACCGTTTCATCGCCCGCAAGCTGGCGGCGCACGGGCTGCCCCCGGCCGCGGCGGCGGATCGGCGGACATTGATCCGCCGCGTCTGTTTCGACCTCACCGGCCTGCCGCCGACCCGGGCGCAGATCGCGGCGTTTCTCCGCGACGACTCGCCGGGCGCCTACGGGAGACTGGTCGATCGCCTGCTTGAGAGCCCGCACTACGGCGAGCGGCAGGCGACGTTCTGGCTCGACCTCGTGCGCTACGCCGACTCCGACGGCTACAAGTCGGACCATTACCGGCCCGAGGCGTGGCGGTACCGCGACTACGTCATCCGCTCCTTCAATACCGACAAGCCATACGACCGGTTCGTTCGGGAGCAGTTGGCCGGGGATGAGATTGACCCCGGCAACCGCGACGCGCTCATCGCGACGATGTTTCTGCGCCACTGGATTTACGAGTACAACCAGCGCGACGTGGAGACGCAGTGGCGCGAAATCCTCGCCGACGTCACCAACGTCACCGGTGATGTGCTATTGGGATTGGGCCTGCAATGCGCCCGATGCCACGACCACAAGTTCGATCCGATCCCACAGCGCGACTATTACCGGATGCAGGCGTTCTTTGCACCGTTGCTGCCGCGCGACTCGATGCCGGTGGGGACGGTCGCGCAGCGCACCCGGGTTTTTGAACGGCACCAGGCCTGGGCCATGGCGACGGCGGAGCTCCGCAGGCAGCTCCACGCCATCGAGCAGCCGGCCCTCTTGGGGCGCGCCACCGGCGAGGGCTTCGACAAGTTCATCGACAGAATCAAGACCATGATCCGCAAGCGGCCGGAGAAGCGCACCGCGTACGAGCGGCAGATTGCAGAATTGTCGGAGCGGCAGTTTGGCGTGGAGCCGGCCAAGCTGCCGGAGCGGCTCACCGGCGCCACCAAGGCGGAGTGGGAGCGGCTTCGCGCGGAATTGAAAGCGTTCGGCGCGCAAATGCCGGAGCCGTTGCCGCAGGTGAAGTTTGTCGTGAGTGACGCCGGCCCGGTGGCACCGGCCACGCGCCTCCCGAAGGCGGGCGACGCCGTCGAGCCGGGCTTCCTGAGCCTGCTCAATCCCGGCCCGGCCCGCATCACACCGCCGCCGGCCGCGCTGCGCTCGACCGGCCGCCGCACGGCCTTGGCCGGCTGGATCACTGACCCGGTCAATCCATTGACGAGCCGTGTGATGGTGAACCGGCTTTGGCAGCAGCATTTCGGCCGGGGCCTGGCCGCCAACGCCAGCGATTTTGGCAAGCTGGGCGAGCCGCCGACGCATCCCGAGCTGCTCGACTGGCTGGCGGCGCGCTTTGTCGCCGACGGCTGGAGCCTCAAGAAAATGCACCGGCTGATGGTCACGAGCGCGGCGTACCGGCAGGCGTCGGCCAACGGGCCTTCGGAACAGGCCGACCCGGCCAACACCTGGCTTGCCCGCGCGCCGATTCGCCGTCTGGCCGCGGAGCAGGTGCGCGACGGGCTGCTGGCGGTATCCGGCGAATTGGATCTGGAGTCCGGCGGCGAAGGCGTGGCGTCGGCCGGGTCGAACCGCCGGTCGGTGTACCGCCGGGTGATGCGCAACAGCCCGGACGAGGTGATGCAGACGTTCGACTCGCCCGACCACATCTCACACATGCCGCAGCGCAACGTGACGACCACGGCGACGCAGTCGCTGTTGCTGCTCAACAGCGAGTGGACCCGCCAACGGGCGACGGCTCTGGCCAAGCGCCTGGCCAAGCGGCACTCCGGCGATGCCGCCGCGCAGGTCGCCGCCGCGCACGAGCTGGCCTTTGGCCAGGCGCCGCTGTCGGCACAGCTCAATGACGCGCTGGCGTTCCTCGATGCCTGCGGGGCGGCGGGCGAACCGCCGGCCTTGGCCGCGCTCGCTGAGTACTGCCACGTGCTGATGAACGCCAACGCCTTTCTGTATGTGGATTGAGTCATGAACATGGACACGCCAGCGACGAACCGGGTTTTTTCGCGGCGCGAACTGCTGCTGCGCGGCGGAGCAGGCTTCGGTGCGGTGGCGCTGAGCGGGTTGCTCGCGAGGGAGAACGCGCTTGGCCAAGCGGCCCGGCCGTCGTTTGTGCCGCCGCATTTTGCGCCCCGGGCCAAGCGCGTGATTTTCCTGTTCATGGAGGGCGGGCCAAGCCACATCGACCTGTTCGACCCCAAGCCGCTGCTCAACCAGCTCGCCGGGCAGCGGATGCCCAAGAGTTTCAAGCGGCCGATCACGGCGATGGGTGAAACAGAGTCGCCACTGCTCGCCAGCCCGCGCACGTGGAGGCGCCACGGCCAGAGCGGCGCTTGGGTGAGCGACTGGCTGCCGCACACGGCCGGGTGTGTCGATGACCTCGCGGTGATTCGCTCCTGCTGGACCAATGGGATCAACCACTCGGGCGGCGTCTGCCAAATGAACACCGGCCAGCCGCTCGCCGGACGGCCATGCCTCGGCTCGTGGGTGAATTACGGGCTCGGCACCGCGAACGAAAACCTGCCGGCCTTCGTTGTGATGACCGACACCAAGTCGACGCCGACAAACGGCCCGCGCAACTGGAGCGCCGGTTTCATGCCGGCGGCGTACCAGGGCATCCGGCTCAGCCCCGGCGCGGAGCCGTTCCGCCACCTGAACCTCCCCAACGGCGTGACGCCGGAGACGCACCGGCGGAAGCTCGAGTTGCTGCGGCGGCTCAACGAGCGGCACCGCGCCGGGCGCGGGCACCAGAGCGAACTCGAGGCGCGCATCCGGAGCTACGAGCTGGCCTACCGCATGCAGGCCGAAGCGCCGGAGGCGGTGGACCTGGGCCGCGAGAGCGAGGCGACCCGGCGGCTGTACGGCTTCGGCAACAAGGAGACGGAGCCGTTCGGCCGGTGCTGCCTGCTGGCGCGGCGGCTGGTCGAGCGCGGTGTGCGGTTCGTGCAGATTTACCATGGCGCCGGCAGCAAGTGGGATTCGCACTCGAAGATGGAGGCCAACCACAGCCGCCAATGCCGCCAGAGCGACCTGCCGACCGCCGGGCTGTTGAGGGATCTCAAGTCGCGCGGGCTGCTCGACGACACGCTGGTGATCTGGGGCGGCGAGTTTGGCCGCACGCCGATGAGCGAGAAGGGCGACGGCCGCGACCACAACCCCACCGGGTTCACCATGTGGATGGCCGGCGGCGGCGTGAAGGGCGGTCAGGTAATCGGCGCGACGGACGAGCTGGGCCTGTGGGCGACGGAGGACCGGCTGCACGTGCATGACCTGCACGCCACGGTGCTGCACCTGCTGGGCATCCACAATCTCGACCTCGTTTACCACTACAAAGGGCGCCCCGAGACCCCCACCATCAACGAGGGCGAGGCCTACACGAAAATCACATCGGGCTGATTTTTCCCGCTTGCCAAGCGCCGGTGGCGGCTTCACCGTTCACCGCGAGTGCGGTTGACCCCATCGGGCAGTCGCCAGGAAAAAGGATCTATCATGGGAAACAAGATATTCGTGGGCGGCCTGAACTGGGACGCCACAGACGACGATCTACGGGACGCTTTCGGCGCTTCCGGCACGATCACCGATGCGGTAGTTGTGAAGGATCGTGATACGGGCAGATCACGCGGCTTTGGCTTTGTGACCTATTCCAGTGACGAGGAGGCCAACGCCGCCGTTGCGAAGTTCAACGGCGAGGACTTCATGGGCCGCAAGCTGACCGTGAACGAGGCCCGCCAACGGGAGGACCGGGGCGGGGGGGGTGGCGGCAGCCGTGGTGGCGGTGGCGGCGGTTATCGCGGCGGCGGCGGTGGCGGTGGCGGTGGCGGACGACGCGACAACTGGTAGGCCGTTTACAATTTAACAATCACGGCCCCCGTGCCACTCTGCGGGATCCTGCCTGTAATAGGATTGAAGCTCGTTATACAGTTCCGGTGTTTTTTTCCTGAGCTGCTTTGGTTTCTCGAAAAACGCCTCGGTGGCGGTGGCAAAAAACTCGGCCGGGTTGGTCGCGCCGTATTGGTCGATCACCGTCTTTTTGCCCTTGGCCGCCAGTAGCTGCAGCCGCTCGAATTCCCGGCTGAACACCAGCGCCCACGACCGGTACATCGGCTTTCGTGCTTCCCGGTCTTCCCCTTGGCCAAGCGGGGGCGCGCCGTCGGCGGCGCCGTCAATCTGGTCAAGCTGATGCGCGAACTCGTGCAGCACGACGTTGTGACCGTCGAAGGCGTTCTTGCCGCCGCGTCGGCTCGAGTCCCAGGCGAGCACGACCGGGCCGTATTGCCACGACTCGCCCAAGCGATGCGACTGCTCGTCGGCGTCGTGCGGATTGTTCGCGAGGTACGAGCTGGGATAGACGAGAATCGTGCGCAGCGTCGGGTAGTAGGCCGGCTCGCGGTGCAGCAACAACAGGCAGGCCTGCCCGGCGATGGTCACGCAAATCTCGTCGTCGATCTCCAACCCACCGCAGCCCTCAAACCGTTTCTCGTGCAGGAACACCAAAATATGTTCCCGCAACTCCCGCCGATCAGCGTCGGACAATTGCCGGTAACAGCCAAGGTTCGATTCCAAAATGGCGACCCACTCCGCCGGGAAGGGTTTTCGGCGGATTCTTTCGCGCCGCCGTTTTTTGAAAAAGCCGAACATCGCAGAAAGCCTCTCTGCACTTGGCGAAAAAGGCCAACATTAAAGTCGTGAGCAACGGGACGCGATGATAGGCTTCCCGCCGCATGAAATCCATCAGACGCCGAACGTTCTTGAAAAGTGGCTTGGCCGCGTCCGCGCTGGGTTTCCCGGCGCTTGGCCAAGTGCGGGGGGCCAACGACAGGGTACAGGTGGCGCTGATTGGGTGCGGCGGCCGGGGCACACAGGTCACCGCGAGCCTGGCCCGGCGCAGTGATGTCGAATGCTCGCAGGTGTGCGACATCCACGAGGAGCGCCTTGTCCGGGTTGCCGACCACATGGCGGAACAGCAGGGCGGTCGGAAGCCGTTGCTGGCCCGGCGAATGGAGGAGGTTTTTGCCAATAAGGGTGTCGATGCCGTTGTGGTGGCCACGCCAGATCATTGGCACACGCCGGCTGCCATCCTCGCCTGTCAGGCGGGAAAGGATGTTTACGTCGAGAAACCGTTTAGCCACAACATTTGGGAGGGTCGCAAACTTGTCGAGGCGGCGCGGAAGTACAAGCGCATCGTGCAAGTCGGCACCCAGAATCGGAGTGCCCCGTATAATGTCGCTGCGCGCGACTACATTCAGTCTGGCAAACTTGGCGACATTCGCTTGGTCAAGGTGTTCAACCTCAAGGGCGGCGGGCCGTTTCATCTCGGGAAAAGCGGGAGTCCACCGAAAGGATTTTCATGGAAAACCTGGCTGGGACCGGCCAAGGCACGGCCGTATCACAGCCGCATCTTTCATGCTGGTTGGCATTATTTCTGGGACTACTCCGGCGGCGATTTGGCCGACTGCGGCATTCACCAGCTCGACCTTGCGCTGATGGTGATGGGCGATCCCGCTGCACCGGCTGCGGTGTCCGCCTCGGGTGGTCGTATTCAGCATCGGGGCGACGACGCTGAGGTGCCGGATGTGGAGATTCTGCAGTATGACTATCCCGGTTTTGTTATGACCTTCGAGCATTCACAGTTCGCCGGTGCAATGAGCAAGATCAACGGCAGCATCCGTTCGAGTGACAAGTTTCCGCACTGGCCACAGTGCGCGACTCGCATCGAGTTTTACGGCACGAGGGACATGCTGCTGCTCGGGCGGCACGGCGGCGGTTGGCAGGTGTTCGCCTCAAACGGCAGGGTGGTGGGGCAGCAGTATGGCCGACATCCGGACCCGGAGCATCAGCAGAATTTTGTCGACTGTATCCGCTCGCGCGAGTTGCCCAACGCGGACGTTGGGCTCGCGCAGGTGACAACGTCTGTCATGCATATGGGTAATATCGCGCACCGGGTTGGCAACCAAAAGCTGCGTTACGACGCCAGGTCGGAGAGGTTCAGCGACAGCGACCCGGCAAACCGCTTGGCCAAGCGACAAAACGTCAACGCGTTCTCCGTGTCAGAGTCAATTTGAGGCAGGGCACCGGACAACGCGCTTGGCTGACCGCTTGGCTGGCCGCTGTGCCGCTTGGCTTCGCTCAACCGGCGGGTGGCGTGCCTTGGGCGCGCATCACGTCGCCGTCCGAGTCTCGCATCGAGGCCCCCGGCGTTACGCACGTCAAGGCCCGGGCCGATCTCGGTGGCCAGGCGATCGAGCAGATTGTGTTCGCGATCGATGGCGAGACGGTGTTCGCGGACACCGCCGAGCCGTACGTCTATGAATGGCAGAACCGGCGTGTTGGCAAATTCGTTTTCACCGTCATCGCGCAGGGAATGAACGGCGAGGCGGTGGAGTCGCCCGGGATCGAGTTTGAGGTGGTGCCCAAGTACAACGCGCAGGAAGCGGTGTTGATAACCAGAGGCAGCCGCTGGCGCTATCTCGACACCGGCGAGCCGCCGGATGAAAATTGGATTGGCGGTGAGTTTGATGACGCCGACTGGCTCGAAGGCCCCGCGCAGCTTGGCTATGGCGAGGGCGACGAGGCGACGCGAATCCGGTTCGGCGAAGATCCCCGGGACAAACACGTCACCACTTGGTTCCGGAAATCGATCACGGTGGGGGATGTCGGCCGATTCGACGGATTGAAACTTCGGCTGCTGAGCGACGACGGCGCGTTGGTGTTTTTGAACGGACGCGAGGTCGTGCGCTTCAATCTGCCCGAGGGGGAGATCACCGCCGAGACGACGACGCTGCGGTCGGGTGATCCTGACTTTCTCCCGTACGACATCAACCCCGACGAGCTGCGGGATGGCACGAACCTCATCGCGGTGGAGGTTCATCAAAGCCGGCCAAGCAGCAGCGACGTCAGTTTCGATCTCGAGTTGATCGGCGTCGAGCCGGAGGAAACCAACAGCCGGCCGTTCGTGACGCTGGCTCCGATGGCGGACGAGCTGCTGATTGAGCGTGGCAAGCCGTGGCAGCTCGCGGCTGATGGGTACGATCTCGACGGGCGCATCGTGCGGGTTGAGTTTTTTGCTGGCGAAAAACAGATCGGCGAGGCGGGGGAGGAGCCGTTCGAGTTTGCTTGGTCGCCGGAGGAGGACGGCCAAGTCTCGCTGACCGCAGTGGCTTGGGACGACGAGGATGCCTTCACCCGTTCGGAGCCGGGAGTGTTGACAGTCAGCTCCGACACTGCGCCACCTTCGGTCACCGCAGTCGATCCTGCGCCGGGTCGGGTCACGGCGTTGACTCAATTGACGGTGACGTTTTCCAAGCCGATCCGTGGCTTGGACGCCGCCGATTTGTTGATCAACGATCGGCCTGCGATACTCGTCACGAAGGTGGATGAAAGCGGGACGGGGTGGCGGTTCGATCTTGCCAAACCGGCTTACGGTCGCGTGAACATTTCATGGGCTGACACGCACGGCATCACGGATCGGTTCACCCCGCCGCATGCGTTCGGCGCCACCCAGGCGACGGCTCGTTGGGCATACGATTTTGTGGACATCACCCCGCCGTGGGCTGCGGAAATACTTCCTTCCCCCGGTGCCACCGTGTCCGCGTTGCAGGAAGTGGTGATCACTTTTTCCGAGCCGGTGACCGGTGTGGTTGCCGCCGACCTGCAGCTTGGCCAGCAGCCTGCGCAGTCCGTGAGCGGTGAGGGTCGCGGGCCGTATCGGTTTCATTTTTTGCCACAGGCGGAGGATGCTGTCTCGGTCGCTTGGGCGGAGGGCCACGCGATACGCGATCTTGGTGGCAACGTGTTTTCCGGCGGGGGGTGGGAGGTGCGGGTGGATCCTGATTTTTCCGACATCGTCATCAACGAGATCATGTATCACCCGGCCTCCGAGGATGATCGCGAGGAATACATCGAGTTGCTCAACCGCGACACCCGGCCGGTGAACCTCAAGGGTTGGCGATTCACGCGAGGGGTTCGTTTTGATTTTCCGGACGTCGAAATCTTGGGCAACGGTGTGCTTGTGGTTGCGGCCGATCCCCAGGTTTTTTTGGCAAAATATCCCGAGGCCAAGCAGGCCGTCGGTGGTTGGCTGGGCCGTTTGAGCAACAGCGGGGAAACGTTGGTGTTGGAGAATGCCGGAGGGCGCGTGGCGGATCAAGTGGCCTACGCCGATCAGGGCGACTGGGCGAACCGTGTGCGTGGCCCGGAGGATCGCGGCTTCCACGGCTGGCGATGGGAGGCGGCCCACGACGGGGGCGGACGGTCGCTGGAATTGATCAACCCACGGCTGCCGAATGAGGCTGGGCAAAACTGGGCGGCGAGCGAAGTTGAGAACGGCACGCCCGGCGAAGCCAACTCCGTACGCCGGGCGAACACCGCGCCGCTGATCGTCGAGACCGCTCACTTTCCGATCGTGCCCAAGTCGACGGACCCGGTTCGGGTGAGCGCGCGTGCTTTATCGTTGCCCTTGGCCAAGCCGGAGGTGGTGCTGCACTTTCGCGACGCCACCAGCGAGGAGCCGGATGCCTTTCAGCCTGTTCCGATGCGCGATGATGGCCAGGCGGGTGACGCCCTTGCCGGGGACGGTTTTTTCACCGCCACGCTGCCGCCGCAACCGCACGGCACCGTGGTGGAGTTTTACCTCCGCGCGACCGATGCGCTGGGCCAAGCGCGCACGTGGCCGGCTCCCGCCCGCAAGCTCGACGGTTCGCTTGGCCAAGCGGCCAACCCGGTTTATCTGGTGGACGATTCGCCGATGGAGGACGGGCCGCTTTACCGGGTGGTGATGACCGGGGCGGAACTTCGCGATCGGCAACGGATCACCAGCGGCTCGCGCTCCGATGCCCGGATGAATGCCACCTTCATCAGCCGCGATGAAACCGGGACGGAATGCCGCTACCTGGTCGGTGTGCGAAATCGCGGCAACGGTTCGCGCGGTCGCAAGCCGAGCAATTTCCGGATCCATTTTCGCAGCGATAAACCGTGGAGGAGGCAGACGGATTTGAACCTGAACGGCCAGTTTTCGTGGGTGCAACACATTGGCAGTGTCCTCGCGCTCAAGTCCGGGGTGGCGGCACCACGCGCTTGGCCGGTGCGTGTGCGGTTGAATCATCACGATCCGACTGAGGCTGGGTCGGCCGGTTGGTCGTACGGTTTTTACGCCGCGCACGAGGTGATCGACAGCCGCTGGGCGGAGTTCCATTTCCCCAACGACAACGGTGGCAACCTGTACCGCACGCGGCGCAATATCGCCCCGAGCGGTTTCGAATATCGCGGTGAGGAGGCGGACAGTTATCGCAACACGTGGTTCAAAACGAGCAACACCGCAGAGGACGACTGGTCGGATCTGATCGGGATGTTGAGTGTGATCGACTCGGAAGAGGAGCTGTCGCTCGAGCGGGTGCGGGAGGTCATCGACGTCGAGCAATGGCTCACGCACCTTGCGGTGATGGCCCTGTTCAACAACAGCGAGTCGAGCCTCAACACCGGCTTCAACGATGACTACTTTTTTTATCGCGGCGTGGATGATCCGCGCTTCCTGCTCGTCGCCTACGATAACGACACGATCCTCGGCAAGGGCGACTCCGGTTCGTCACCCTGGGCAACTTTTTTTGGGGCTGCGAGGGTTCCTGCGCTGGGCCGGTTCCTGCGCCATCCGGAGATCGAGCCGCAATATCGCCGCAAGTTGAGGGAGCTGTTAAACACGGTTTTTTTGGAGGATGAGTTTGATGCTCAACTCGATCGCTCGCTGGGGCACTACGTTCCGGAAGAGGTTCGTGGCGAGATGAAATCGTGGATGGCCAGCCGCCGTCGCGCGGCCGCAGAACAGTTCGGTGAACTGCCGGAACCGGCCGGCGAAACGCTTCTGGCACTGGATCACGAATGGCGATTTGAAGATTCCGGCGACGCCCCGGCCGGTGACTGGTTTGCCGTCGATTTCGACGACTCGGAATGGGCCAGCGGCCCCGGATTGCTGGGCCACGAGGAGGATCGTTTGGAGGCGCCGCTGCGCACGCCGGTGGATTATCAGCAGGGCAAGGTCGCCTATTATTTCCGGACGACTTTCGAGGTTCCGCAAGACGTTCAGGCAGCGCTGATCCGGGTCACACACTACATCGATGATGGTGCGGTGTTTTACCTGAACGGCGAGGAGTTCGGGGAACGATTTCGGATGCCGGCCGATGGCGAGATTGATTTTGAAACGCTCGCGGCCAACGGAGGGGACGCCCGGCGCACCGCGTTCACGTTCGATCCGAAACGGCTCAACGCCGGCGAAAACACGCTCGCGGTCGAGGTGCATCAGGCAAGCCGCAGCAGCAGCGATGTGGTGTTTGGGCTGCAACTCACGATCGAGTCGGAGCCGAACACCCCCGGCAAAACCAAGCCGGAGGTTCGCTTGAACGAAGTCGCCACGCTTGCGGATGGCACCGGCTGGGTGGAGTTGTTCAACTCGGCTGATGCGCCCGCCGAGATCGGTGGCTTCGCGTTTACGGATGATTTGGCCAAGCCGGACCGCTGGGTGATCCCGGCCGAGACGGCAATCGATCCCGGCGGATTCTTTCGGTTCACACTGCCGACGGCGTTGCCGCTTGTTGAGGGCCGGCTTTTCCTCTTCGAACACGAACAAAAGGACGCTGCGATTTTGGATTCACTGCGCTTCGGCCGACTGCCGGTTGGCTACGCGCTTGGCCGTGTGCCGGATGGTTCCGCGCGTTGGACGCTCGCAACGCCAACGCCTGCCGAGCCGAACACCGCCGCGCCGCTCGCCGACCCGCTTGGGCTGCGGATCAACGAATGGATGGCTTCGCAGAGTAATGGTTCGGATTGGCTCGAGTTGTTCAACCCTGCGCCAAGGCCGGTCGAGTTGTCTGGGCTGACAATGTCCGATCGCTTGGCCCAGCGCGACCTTGACCCGTTTACTCCGCTGACGTTCCTCGAAGGCAACGGTTACTGGCAATTGATTGCCGATGCCGGCTTGGCCAAGCGGGCGGACCAGCTTGGCTTCAAGCTGCGGCGCTCCGGCGAAACGATCGTATTGGCGACACCGAACGGGGTGTTGATCGACGCCGTCGCCTTTGGCGAACAGCAGCGAAATGTCTCCGAGGGACGCTATCCGGACGGGGCGGCGCAGTTCGTTTTCTTCAACGGTTCACCGACGCCGGGCCGTCCAAACCGCTTGGCCAAGCCGGTTGATGACGGCCGGATGTTGCGCCTCGAAATCACACGGGGCGGGGGCGGACTGCACTTGCGATTGCTGGGGCCGGATCGGATGCGGGTGGAGTTGCAGTCCAGCGCTGCGCTTGGCCAAGCGGAGTGGAAGCCGGTGCAGACCATGACGCTTTTGGATGGCCAAGCGGAGTGGCCGCTCCCGGACAGGGCGGCAGTTCAGTGGTTCTACCGACTGCGAGTGTTGGCCGATGGTGAGTAGTGCCGTCTTGCAGACGGGGCGTTTTTTTGGTTCTGTCCGCGCATGCCATTTTCTTTGCGGATCGTTTCGTCTGCGGCGCTGTTTGTTGCTGCATCAGGTTTTTCCCAAACGGCAGCCAAGTCGGCGACAGTCAATTCACCGAACGCCAAATTTTCCATCGAGCTAACCACTGGCGAGGGGGGGCGTCCGACGTATCGCGTACTGTGGCGCGGGCAGGAGATCATCAAGCCAAGTGGACTGGGATTTGTGCTCGACGGGGACAACGACTGGACCAACGGCTTTGGGCCGGCGACAGAGCTGAATGTTTCCGAATCCAATCACACATGGAAACCGGCTTGGGGCGAGCGGTCGGTAATTCACGATCGTTACCGGGGTGCCACCGTGAGCTACAGCCGGGAGGACGGCGCTGCTTTCAAGCTTGAGGTGCGGGCATACGACGAGGGCGTGGCGTTTCGCTACGTCATCAATGCAGGGCCAAGCGGCGACACGCTGCACATCGCTTCGGAACAGACGGAGTTTCAGTTCACTGCCGACCACGACGTCTGGGCGGTCACCTCGGCGCAGGGGCTTTATTCAAAAATCAAACTGAGCGAGACGCGCCATAATCTTGAGCGGCCGTGCGTGCTCGAGACTGCGGGTGGCAAAGTGATCGCCGTAGCCGAGGCGGCGCTCGTCGATTACGCCCGTATGCGTGTGCGGCGGCCGGACGATTCAAAAACGGCACTGGTCTCGCGGCTGCACGGTCCGGTGGTCTCGCGGCTGCCGCTCACGACTCCGTGGCGCGTGGTCATGGCCGGAGACACCGCAGGCGATTTGCTCGAGAATAATCACTTGATGCTCAACCTCAATGCGCCATCGAAGATTGCTGACACGAGCTGGATCAAACCCGGCAAGGTGATCCGTGAGGTGTCGCTCTCGACTCAAGGCGGCATCGACTGCGTGGATTTCGCCGTCGAGTACGGGCTGGAATACATCGAGTTTGACGCCGGTTGGTACGGGCCGCAGGACCGGGAAGACTCCGATGCGCGCACGGTTTCCCGCCGCGGCCTCGACCTGCAAAAAGTGTTGAAGTACGCCAAGCAGCACGACATCGGCGTGATCCTCTACGTCAATCGCCGGCATCTTGAGAGTCAACTCGACGAGTTGCTTCCGGTTTACAAGGAATGGGGCATCGCCGGGATTAAGTTTGGTTTCGTTCAGCACGGTTCGCAGGAGTGGACCGCGTGGCTGCACGACGCGATCCGCAAGTGCGCCGAGTACGAGATGATCGTCGATGTGCACGACGAATACCGCATGACCGGCGTGGAGCGCACTTACCCGAACTTTCTCACGGCGGAAGGTATCGGCGGTGACGAGACGCGCCCGCCGCATGAGCAAGCGTTGGCCAACTTGTTCACCCGCATGATCGCGGGGCCGGCGGACCACACGTTTTGCTACTACGCCGGTTATGTGCAGGACACCTCGTCACACGCGAGCCAGTTGGCCAAGTCGGTCTGTTTTTTCAGTCCGCTCCAGTTTTTGTTTTGGTACGACCGTCCGTCGCAGATGAGTAAGGATCAGGAATTCGAGTTTTTCACGCACCTTCCCGTGACGTGGGATGAGTCCAAGGTGCTCGAATCCAAAATCGGCACATACGCGACCATCGCGCGGCGCAGCGGCGATGAATGGTTCGTGGGCAGCTTCAATGCCGTGCAGTCCCGCAAAGTGGAAGTGCCGTTCGACTTTCTGCCCAAGGGCAAAAAATACACCGCCCACATTTACAGCGACGACACCTCGGTGAACACCCGTACCCAGGTCGGCATTGAACGCCGCGAAGTGAACGCCGATGCCGTGTTCAAAACGGAGTTGAGCAAACAGGGCGGCGTCGCCATCCGTCTCGTCCCCCAAAACTAAACCAAGCGCTTGGCCAAGCAGGAGGCAGGCCGATTAACTTGTCCGTTGGTTTTCCCGCTCATAGAAAAACCGCTCCGTCACCTTTTGATAGCCGTGAGATTCGTAAAGCTTTTGCGCCCCCGTGTTTGATGCTTTTGTCTCGATCAAAATCGACTTGGCCCGGGTCGCTTCACCGAACGCCCTGATCTCGGCGAGCAACCTTGCTCCAATCCCCATGCCGCGAAAAGGCTCCGACACGAACAGGTCGTTTAAAATCCAGGTTCGCTTGGCTGAAACCGAGGAGAAACTTGGATAAAGTTGGGCAAACCCGACACAACGTTCATCCGGGGTCAGTGCGCAAAAAATAACAGACTCCGAGTTTCTCAAACGGTCTCCAAGAAACTCCTGTGCCAGCGGCACATCGCTGTCCTGCCCGAAAAACACCCGGTAGGCATCGAACCGCTTTGAAAGCAGCTCAACATCATCGGCAGTGGCTCGTCGAATCGTTACTTCCATTTCACGTTTCCTTTGATAATGCCTGCCAGTTTCAAGCCCGGAAGATTAAGTTGTCCATGAAAATGGTGGGCGAAGAGGGATTCGAACCC
>JACNJE010000062.1 GCA_014382705.1 Verrucomicrobiota bacterium
AAATCATATCAAGGTATAAATCTAATGTCTACTTACCTACGCACTCCTTAGTAACGACTTTTGGGGGAATAACTTCCAATGAATAGATCAAATCTATGTTTTTTGAATAACGAGAGGAATTTCCTAATTTTGAATTTGGAGATAAATCAGGATGCAGCAATGAAGGGAAGGACTCTTCGTGCTGATGAAGATAGTTTGGTATACTTAAAACTACTTCGTGGCGAAATCCTTTACCAAGTTGATTGTCAACATCAAACAAAACACCTTCGTCAATATCCACCACTCGCCACAACTCAAAGAATTCATCGTTGTAATTAGTAACATATTTCAGTTGGTCTATATCGTAGTTAACCTTAACCAACTTGTTTGTGCTGTTTAATCTTGGTAGCCCCGGAAAGAGTCGTACATCCGTGAGCGAAAAACGTGAATAGCTTGTGTGAGAGCGATCGAAGCCAAAGCCGCTTGGATTATGTTCATATCGTTCAGAATAGATAATATCATGGAAATATTTGCCTGCTTCCGCTGAGACACGTGCAGCTTGTGGAAGAACGTCAGACACCCGATAGTCTTCAAAATCATCTCGAGTCCAATTGTGATAAGATTTATAAACCTCGCCCGGCATATCAGGGGATCCTGAGTGATACTCTAATAGCATTGAAGGAGTAATCATCGTTCTAAACCGTTCGGAGAAGTCTTCCTCGCCTTCATAAATGTACTTGGTGCCCGATAACATTTTGCAGTAATTTCTCTTCCATTCTGTTTTTGCAAAATATTCGACTAAATAACCATTAAAAGAATAATCAAGTTTTCTTTCTTTATTAGAATAGTACAACACATATTCTATCATATCTTTATCATTGCAGTGGCCAAATAAAGATTGGCCAAAAAGACACGCGATCAGTAATCCAGAATGTTTTCTCACTCGCCCCCTCCTTTTTCTTTTTTTAAAAAAATGGCCAATTCATAGTAATCCCTCTCGAGGGCGTCGATTTTTCCGTCTTTGTTTGCATCATATTTGTTGAATTGTTCACGGTTTAACGCAGCTTTTAGTTCTTCAGTATTTTCTCTCGTTTGCTTCTCCTTTTCTTTTTTTTGCCATGCCCTAAATTCAGTTTCTTGCTTTTCAGCCAAGTTTTTTAGGTGACTGGTAATTTCTTCTTTCGATAGGTGACCATCCTTGTCGAGATCGAGATAACTAAGTCGTTCATTGTAACTGGGTTTATTGTTGAGATTGTGTTTGTTCACTTGTTCTAACTCTTCCGCTTCGGCAATCATTTCTTCCCAAACAAGTTCATTCTCCAAATCCCACACGACGTAATCTTGAACCTCTCCTTGCGTTTTGGGCCTACGTATCGTGGGGGGTGCTCCTAACCGTTGGTAAACTCGTATTGTTCTCTCATCGAAACCATCTGGCATGTCCTTCATGGTCTCTTGAGTGATGTAGTGATACTTTCGCATATCGGAAAAAGCTCGAGCCTTCCAAGAGCGCTGTATGTTGCTAACTTTTTCCTGTGATAAACTACTACGCGGCAACGCAAAGGCTATCAGTGCAACAAAAAGGAAAAGGCGATTAAATACTTCTAGTAAATTCATTTGGTTGGATTTTGAGTAAAACATATCCGTTGTGCAACACTTTTTTAATGAGGCAACAAGATACAGCCGATCGCGTTTGAGGAGGGGGGGCGATCACGGATGGCTCGTGGGTGGTCGATCGCTTAGCCCCGTTCGCCGTCCAAATCTACGGCCCAATACCCGTATCCAAATCCGAATCGCTAAATCCTAACCCCTAACCCCAATCCGCTACTTTCGGCCGGTTAGTTTTTTGACTTTGGCTTCGAGTTGGCCGAGGTCGACGGACTTTGCGTTGCCGGGGAATTTCTGCTCGGCCACCCACCAATCCTCTGTGAACGATGCCCGTTCACCCGGCTTGAGAATTTCCTGCGGGCCGATCGGCTCGAGCTCGCACATCGGGCCGTCGGGATACCAAATGGAAAGCGTCAATCCGGCCATCTCGTTGTACGGCCGCTTGGGATAGGTGGGCCAGCCTTTAACGAAGAGCAGGTCGTTGCGCATGAGATACGCCATCCAGCCGGCTTTGCTGTCGAAGCCGAGCTTCGGTTTTCGCGGCGGCCCTTCGACGAGCACGAAGCCGTCGCGCTGGCTGATTTTTTCGTCGTCCGGCAGGAAGTTGACGGTGGTGCCGTTTTCGTAAATCACGTGCTTACGTGGCATGCGGCTGTGCTCGGTGACCGGCACAACGCAGATGCCCTGGCCGTGCACGAACGTCCGGCACCAGTAGCAAACCTGCCGTGTCTTGTCGGAGATGTTGATGACGGTTTGCTTGATGCGAAGGTGCGTGCCGTTGGCGGCGAGTTTGAATTCGCGGACGATCTGGAAGCCGGTCGCTTTGTCCCTGCCGCTGGTGAACTTGGCCGAGCGGTTGCCGGTGACCTCGCCGGTGTATGGCCCGCTCCAGAGCAGGTCGTGCCGGGACAGCACGCGTTCCGGGCCGATGTCGAACCGCCCCGCGCTCGAGCCGCCTTTGCCCTGGCGGTCGGACTCGCTCAGATACAGCGTGTTCACGCCGTTGATCTCGTAGGAGAGCACCCGCCCGCCGGATGGCGCGAGTACGACGCGCGTGGTTTTGTTTTTCAGCTCGATGCAGTTTTCGTGGCCGAACGCCTTGACAACTTTTGCGCCCTTGGCCGCAGTCGCCGTGCCGTTGGCCAAGCCGAGCCCCAGCCCCAGCGCGAGGACGGTTTTTGTGAAATCAACCGGTGTCATGGCGGCAAACGGTAGTCGCAAGATGCGGCACGGACAAGCTCCGCCTGCCGCTTGGCCAAGCGCGGCGGCTATGCTTGCTTTGGCTCTTCGTTTCGTGAACGGTCTGCGCCCGTGAAGATCGGTTCATCTCGTTCGATCGCGTTGGCGGTATTGTTCATGCTGGCGCTTGGCCAGGCGCAGGCCGGGCCGTGGTTGTTCAAGACGGACAGTAAAAAATCAAAGATCGATTTCGAGTTGAAGATTGATCTTGGCGTGACCAGCGAGACCGACAGTGACTCGACAAATATCGATGGGACGATGGTCGCCGAGTTGACTCCCGACTCGCCGCCCACGGAGGCCGTTCGCATCACGGAAATGGACGCCCGCCCCACCAAGAATCATATCAAACTGAATTACAAGTTCGGGCCGTTCGGGATTCTGGGCAGTGCCAAGTTCACCATGAAAAATATGCGGATCTCGCTCAATGCGGACAACGCCGGCGAGGAGACATGGCTGGACGACGACGGCAACTTCACGCAGGAAGGCAACATCCCCACGCTGGCCGGGGTGGCGGCATACGACGTGAATGTCGTGGGCGTCAAACAAAAGGACGAGATCGACCTGGGCAACCCGGAGGACATCCCGGAGGGCAACGAACCGGAGCCGTTCGCGATCGAGGGCAAACTGACTTGGGACGGAGCCGTGCCGGTGCTGCAGTTCGAATTCGATATCGAACAGGAAATCGAGGACGAGGAGTTTAAGGGCATCACAGCGACCTTCACGGCCGATGGCACGATCGTTGCGCGGGGAGAGCGGATGGCCGGGCCGCCGCTGCTGGCCATTGCGCCGGACGGGGACGGCCAGCTTCGCCTCGCCTGGGAGGCCGGTGCCTACGTTCTCGAGGCCGCCGCCGAGCCGACGTTCGCCGCGCCGGAGATGATCGATCTCGCCGACGGCCAGGCGGCATATGTCGTCAAGCCAAGCGGCGACGATTCACAACGCTTCTTCCGCTTGAGAACGAGGTAGCTGTTTCAGAGCCTTGCAAGGGACGGATCGTTTCACTAACTTTTGCGTGTGAAAGGCGAGTTTACAGCAGTCATCGAGCCGGCAGAAGAGGGCGGGTACTGCGCGTACTGCCCGGAGGTGCCCGGTGCCAATGGCCAAGGCGAAACGGCCGAGGAAGCGAAAGCCAATCTGGCTGAGGCAATCCAACTGATTTTGGAGGATCGACTCGAGGACTCGCTCCGTGGGCTGCCGCAGGACGCCATCCGGGACACCGTCGCTGTCGGATGAGACGCCACCAGCTTCTCAAGCACCTGCGTCGAAACGGTTGCGTGCTGAAGAGGGAGGGAACGAGCCATTCGCTTTGGTTTAACCCGATGACCGGGGAGACCGAAGCAGTGCCGCGCACCCCGAAATCAAAAATATTCTCGCGCGCAAAATATGCAGGGGCCTCAGCGTTGTGGAGTTGTAAACGATCGTGATGGTTCCCACGGGTGACGCTTGCGCTTGGCCAAGCGCACGCGCAAGACTCGGCGCGTGAATTTCGTGACCCACCTCGAGTGCGCCAATTGCGCCAAGCGATACCCCGCCGGCCAAGCGCACAACCTCTGCACCGACTGCCACCGCCCGCTCTGGGTGCGCTACGATCTGGAGCAGTTGCGCGTCCGTTTCCCCCGCGAGTCGCTCGCCGGCCGGCCAAGCGACCTGTGGCGTTACCGCGAACTGCTGCCGTACACCGATGCGGCCAATGTCGTGTCGCTCGGCGAAACCGCCACGCCGATTCTCTCCACCCCGCGACTCGGCGCGGAGCTGGGCTTGGCCCAGCTGCAAATCAAGGACGAGAGCCGTCTGCCCACCGGCAGCTTCAAGGCGCGCGGCATGGCGATGGCGATCACGATGGCCAACGCGTTCGGCATCCGGCGCGTCGCCTGTCCCACCGCCGGCAACGCCGGGGGCGCGATGGCCGCCTACGCGTCCCGGGCCGGGATGGAGTCGTTCGTGTTCATGCCGGACGACACGCCGCTCATCAACATGAAGGAAACGCACCTCGCCGGCGCGCGGGTGTTTCGCGTGAACGGCCTGATCAACGACTGCGGCCGTCTCGTCGGCGAAGGCCGCGAGCCGATGGGTTGGTTCGACCTCTCGACCCTCAAGGAGCCGTACCGCATCGAGGGCAAAAAAACGATGGGCCTCGAGCTGGCCGAGCAGCTCGGCTGGGAGTTGCCGGACGTCATCCTGTACCCGACCGGCGGCGGCACCGGCCTGATCGGCATGTGGAAGGCGTTCGCCGAACTCGAGTCGATCGGCTGGCTGCCCGACGGCAAACGGCCCCGCATGATCGCCTGCCAAAGCGAAGGTTGCGCGCCGATTGTGCGGGCGTTCGACGCCGGCGAAAAACAGGCGCCGCCGTTCGAGAACGCCCACACCGTGGCCAGCGGCCTGCGCGTGCCGGTGGCCGTTGGCGACTTCATGATCTTGGACGCCGTCCGCGAGAGCGGCGGCTGCGCCGTCACCGCGCCGGAGAGCTGCATCGCCGACTGGATGGAGCGCTTGGCCAAGCTCGAGGGCCTGGCGATCTGCCCCGAGACCGCCATCTGCATGGGCGCGCTCGACCCACTGCTGGCCAACGGCACCATCCGGCCAAGCGAGCGCGTGCTCGTCTTCAACACCGGCGGCGCGATGAAATACCCCGACCTCATCGAGGAACCGACCCGCCACCTCGACCTCGCCCAATCCCCCAACTGGCAAGCCGTCGCCGAAGGTTGAACGCTTGCGAGCGGAAAGCAAAAGCAGTATTTTGAGCCGGACAAATTAAGATGACATGACTAGAACATGCCTGAAATAAGTCGTTTTCTTGGCATTGTCATACGCATGTATATTCGTGAGCATGCGCCGGCACATTTTCATGCAGAATATGGTGAACACGAAATCACCGTGGATATCGAAACCGGAAAGATAACCGGTAAATTTCCAAAGAGAGCGTTAAGCGTTGTTCTTGAATGGCACTTGCTGCATAAGGACGAACTCATGGCGAACTGGGAAGCGGCAATGAACAGAAAACCGTTGTCGAAAATAAAACCGTTGGAATAAAGAAATGTTCATACACGTTACACAGGCAAAATATATTCGTGATTACAGGGTTTGGCTGTCCTTCAATGACGGGGTGGAGGGTGAGATCGATTTATCTTCTGAACTCTATGGAGAGATTTTTGAGCCGCTGAAAGACAAGGCGTTTTTCAAATCCTTCACACTGGAGGGCCATACTTTATCGTGGAGCAACGGCGCTGATTTTGCGCCCGATTTTTTGCGGGAGCATATTTCCGAACAAGTTGCTTCAGCGTAGACCATCATTGGCCAGACTATGAAACCACTTCACGCGATTATTGTTGCCGGTGTGGCCTTGGCCATCGGCTGTGTCACCCCGACGGACACCGGCTTGGCCAAGCGCACGGCTGGCGGGCCAAGCGATAAAGGGCCGCGGCTGATTCAGGCCGGGCCGATGATTGGCCACGTCGGCCCGGGCGAGGCCAAGGTTTGGGTGCGAACCAAGCGCGGCTCGACACTCACCGCAACGGCGACCCAAGGGGGCAAGGAGCGGAACCGGCTTTCCGTCGAAGACTTGGGCAACGGTTTTTCGGTGCTCCATTTTTCGCGCTTGGCCCCGGCTGCCGAGACGCGGGTGATGCTGTCGGTTGAGCGCGAGGGCAGTGCCACCGAGACGGCGAAAGTCGCCTTTCGTACGGCGGCGGCGCCGTCGGACACCGGCAAGGTGCGGATTGCGTTTGGCTCGTGCAGCAAGGTGTCGCAGTTCAACAGCGGGCCAATCTACAAGGCGATCGCCGGGGAACGGCCGGACATGGCGCTGTTCGTTGGCGATAACTCCTACTTCATCATCGCCGACGGCACTGACAAACACTTCAGCACCACCGGCCCGACCGGCGACTGGACCTCGCCCGAGGCGATGACCGCGCGCCACCTCACCACCCGCATGCACCCGGATCTGCAGGCGATGTTCCGCTCGGTGCCGTGCTATGCCGTGTGGGACGACCACGACTACGGCCCGGACAACGCCGACCGGACGTTCGACCTTCGCGAGGAGGCGACGGCGGTGTTCCGGCAAATGTGGGCCAACGCCACCTACGGCACCGACAGCATCCCCGGCATTTTCAGTTCGGTCCGCAACGGGCCGGTCGAGGTATTTTTGATGGACGACCGTTACCACAAATATTCTCCGCAAAAACAGAAGGACGTCACGGCGGCAACGGGCGAAATCTGGGGCAAGGCGCAGACCGACTGGCTGCTAGACGGCCTCAAGCGCTCAACCGCGCCGGTCAAGGTCATCGCCAACGGCACGCAGGTCATCACCCGCAGCACCGGCGGCGAGGGGCATCGGCGGGAGGCGCAAAACGAGTTGCAACGGCTGATCGCACACATCGAGAAACACCGCATCGACGGCGTGATATTCCTGAGCGGTGACCGCCATTACAGCGAGTTGCACTACGAGGCTCGCGACGGCCACCCGCCGCTGCTCGAGTTCACCAGTTCGCCGCTTCAGCAGAATCAAAAAGTCGGGCCACTCAAAAACCGCCCCAACGCATTCCGGCTCTGGGGACTCAACGGCAACAGCTACGGCTTGGTGACCGTGGACATCCCCGAGCCGGGCCAGGGCACCGTCCGACTCGAAGTGCGCACCGAGGCCAACACCGTTCCCGTGGTCGAGAACACCCGCTGCGCCTCCGCCTGGCAGCTCAGTAATTTGCGGTATTGACCTCGTCAATTTAAGGGGTTGAACCGGGGAAGTGACGGGTTCACACTTTCGGCATGACGCAGTTGTTGGAGCAAGCAGTGAAGCGAATATCGTCGCTGCCGGACAAGGAGCAGGACGCGCTTGCCGAGCTAATCCTCGCTGAGGTCGAATCCGAAAAGCGTTGGGACAAGTTGTTTGAATCATCACCGGATACCCTCGCTGACATGGCGGCCGAGGCGCTGGCCGAAGAGAAGGCTGGCAGAACGTCGACCTTGGATTTAACTCGTGATTTCTCGTAGAACCGGGGCGTTCAAAAAACTTCTCGCAGCCTTGCCTGCGGATATCCGAAAACAGGCCAAAAGTGCATACGAGGTTTGGGGGAGCAACCCGTCTCATCCAGGACTCCGATTCAAAAAAATCCGCGGCATGGAGGGTGTATGGTCGGTTCGAATCAATGAGAATTACCGGGCCGTGGGGGTTCGGAAGGGGGAGAAAGTCATCTGGTTTTGGGTTGGGAACCATACCGATTACGAAAAACTCCTTCATTGAAATGAAAGAAAATAAACCCATCCAGTGGAGGCTGGCGTGTTTGTATTGCCTGCTGCTCCTCCTGCCCGGCCAAGCGGGGGCGGCCAAGCCGAATGTGTTGTTCATTGCGGTGGACGATCTCAACGACTGGGTTGGGGCGCTTGGGGGGCATCCGCAGGCGCGCACTCCGAACATCGATCGCTTGGCCAAGCACCTGCCCAAAGTGAATGCCGCCCCAATTTTGATTCAACGCAAAAAATGAAACGAAGATTCTTTTTCGCGTTTATTGCGGCGGCACTGCTGTTGCAGGGGTGCGCGACTGCGGACACCTCGGCCAAGCGGCCGGCCACGCTTGGCCCGGCCAACGGCTCGCTTGTCATTGTCGGGGGCGGCGGGATGCCGGAGATGATTTTTGACCGGTTTTTTGAGGCGGCCGGCGGACACGACGCCAAGCTCGTCGTCGTGCCGAGCACCGGCTCCGACGCCGATTACGACGAATCGACGAGTTCGGTGAAGATGTTCAAACGGGCTGGCGCAACAAATGTTCACCTGTTGCACACGCGCGATCCGAAGGTTGCGGACACGGATGAGTTCGTCGCCGTGCTGCGCGATGCCAAGGCGGTGTGGTTCGCCGGCGGCCGGCAGTGGCGTCTCGCGGACGCCTACCTCGGAACAAAGACAGAGGCGGCGTTTCACGACGTGCTCAAGCGGGGAGGTGTGATCGGCGGCAGCTCGGCCGGGGCGACGATTCAGGGTTCGTACCTCGTTCGCGGCGCGCCGGAGGGGAACCAGATCATGATGTCGCCCGGCCATGAGCAGGGCTTCGGGTACATTCGCAACTCCGCGATCGACCAGCATTTGCTCGCCCGAAAACGCGAGAACGACCTGCTGCCGGTCATCCGCAAACACCCGCATCTGCTCGGCATCGGCATTGACGAATCGACCGCGCTTTTTGTGCGCGGCAACACCGCCGAGGTCATCGGCAAAAGCAAGGTGCTCTTTTACGACATCGCGCTGGAGAAAACGCTCGGCGAAAAATTCTACACGACACTCGGTCCCGGTGAGCGTTACGATCTCAAGTCACGCCACAAACTCCCGGCCAAATAGCGCTTGGCCCTCTCCGCTTTACAACGCGGCATCGACCCCGGATGATGCGCGCGTTTTATGAACATTCGTTTACACGACGGCCCGTTGGCCGGGTTGGAGAGTGACGCGCTGGTTTGGCCGCTGGCCAACGGCCCCTCGCTTGGCCAAGCGGCGGACGGACAGATCGCCGCCCTGCGCGAATCGGGCGAGGTGCGCGGCAAGCCGGGCGAGTTGACCTTGCTGCACGAGCCCAATGGGCTGCAGAGTCGGCGGCTGATGTTGATGGGCGTCGGTGAGTCACTCGATGCGGCGCAGGTGTTTCGCATGACCGGCCAAGCGATGCGTGCCGCGCAGAAACGCCGATTCAAGCGCTTGGCCATCGCGCTGTCCGACGGGGAGTTTGCCCGGATTGCAGCCGAGGGTTGCGTCTACGGCAGCTACGAACAGCCGAAGTACAAGCGCGACGATTCCAGCGTGCCACTGGAGGAGATTTTAATCGTTGCGCCGGGCGCGGACGCGTCGGCGTTCGACGCCGGGCGGATTGTCGGCGAGTCTGTGAATCTGACGCGCCGCTTGGTGGATATCCCGGCGAACGACCTTGGCCCGGTGGAGTTCGCCGACATGGCGGAGTCGATGGGCAAGGCGGCCGGGCTGGAGGTCGAGGTGCTCGACGAGGCCGCGCTCGAGGCGCTCGGCGCCGGTTCGCTCTTGAGCGTGGCCAAAGGCTCAGCGCGGCCGCCGCGGCTCGTGCGCTTGGGTTGGAATCCCAGCGACGCTGCGGACGACTCGCACCTGTTTCTCGTCGGCAAGGGCGTCACGTTCGACACCGGCGGCCTGTCGCTCAAGCCGGCCAAGTCGATGGAGAAAATGAAATACGACATGGCCGGCGCGGCGACGATGCTCGGGGCGGTCACGGCGATCGCGCGACTCGGCATCAAACAGCGCGTGAGTTGCCTGTTGGGTCTCGTCGAAAACATGCCGAGCGGCTCGGCGACGCGCCCCGGCGACATCGTGCAGGCGATGAACGGCAAGACGATCGAGGTGATCAACACCGACGCCGAAGGCCGGATGGTGCTTGCCGACGCGCTGACATACGCGGTGCGGCTCGGAGCGACGCACTTGGTTGATGCGGCGACGCTGACCGGTGCGGTAAGCGTGGCGCTTGGTTCGGTGAACATCGGCCTGCTCGGCAACGACGATTCGTTGAGCGCCCACTTGACGGCGACCGGTAAAACGATCGGTGAACATTTTTGGTCGCTGCCGATGAACGACGACTATCTCGAGCCGATGAAAGGCGACTTGTCCGATCTGCGAAACGCCGGTTCCGACCGCAGCGCCGGCACGATCACGGCAGCCAAGTTCCTCGAGCAATTCGTGGATGGTACACCGTGGGCGCACCTCGACATCGCCGGCACAGCCAACCTCGACAACGGCGCGCCGAACGCGCCGAAGGGTGCCTCCGGCATCGCCGTGCGCACGCTCGTGCGCGCCGTGGAAACTTGGCCAAGTGGAGGTGCCGGATGATTTCTGCAACGGAAGCGCTCGAGCGCCTGCGGGCCGGCAACGCGCGGTTCGTCTCGGGCGGACAGCTGATGGAGTCGCTCACCAACCCGGAGCGCCGTGTCGAGTTGGCATCCGGACAGGAGCCGTTTGCCATCATTCTTGGCTGTTCCGACTCGCGCGTGCCGGCGGAGATTGTATTCGACTTCAGCCTGGGCCACCTGTTCGTGATCCGCGTGGCGGGCAACATCGTCGCGCCGTCGCAGGTGGGCAGCATCGAGTTTGCCGCCGAGCAGTTCGGCACGCGGTTGGTCGTGGTTCTGGGGCACCAAAATTGCGGCGCCGTGGCGGCGACTCTCAACGAGCTGAAACGCCCGACAGAAAACCGTTCGCCGAACCTGAGCGCGATCGTCGACCGCATCCGGCCGGCCGTGGAACCGCTGACGGCGGACGGCACCGACGAGGCCGCGCTGCTCAGACAGGCCGTCCGAGCCAACGTCCGCGCATCGGTCAATCAGCTCAAGCGCGGCTCGGGGATTTTGGAGGCACTCGTACGCGACGACGGCTTGCAAATCATCGGTGCCGAGTACTCGCTGAAGAGCGGCGCAGTCGATTTTTTCGACGACTGACAGGCCAAGCGCTTGGCCAAGCGCTATGCCCAAGCGGGCGGGTTGGCCAGGCGGAACAGGCGTTCGCCGGCGTGGGGGACGAGCAGGACGCCCTCCTCCTCGCGGTTGGCGTAGTCGTCCGGGTTGATCGTCGCCGGATCGCGGTGGCCGAGGTTGATCTGCCGGCACTTGGCCTCGCTCAACTGCGACGCGACGGTCACTTCGGCGCGGGGTGTCTCGACGCCGTTCTCATACGTGCCCAGGCCCTTCACGTCGACACAGTGCGCGAGCGCACCCCACGGCAGGTCCTTGAACCGGTCCCACTGTTTCAGGAAATAATCGCGGCAATGATAGCCGACGCTCTCGATCGTCCCGCCGTGCGCGACGCACACCTCGCGGATGTGTGGCGCGTAGATGATCAGTTCGCCGCCGTCGGCCAGCACCGGCTCGAGCTTGTACATGCATTTGCCGGCGGTCCACAGCTCGTCGTACATCTCTGGGCAGCGGGCGAGGATGGTGTGGAACGGCTTCGGCTTGATGCGTATGTGCCGCTCGGCCGAGAGGTCGGCGGCGGCGGCCCACGCCTCCTCCACCGGCCCGGCGAAGAGGCCGCACATGCCGTCGCCCTCGACGACCATGCAGAAGGCAAGCTTGGGAATCTTGACCATCGCCCCGGCGCGATCGACGACCTTGCGCACTGGGGTCCACTTGTGGCCGATGATTTTCGGCGTGGTGATCACCGCAGCGAGCCAATGGAAAAAGTGCAGCACCTCCGGGCCGGACACGCCCGGAAAGAGGTACTTGCTGCCGCCGGAAAACCCGACCACCTCGTGCGGGAAAACCGGGCCGATGATGACAATCTGGTCGTAGTCGAACAGCCGGGCGTTCACCTCCACCGGCACGTCCATATCGAAGAGTCCGCCGCTCAGGTCGCCGATCTCCTCCGCCGGGAGGGTGCCGATGTGGCGCAGCGCGCCGGGGTCGTCCCAGGCATGGTTGAAAAACCGCACCCCGGCGTACGGGCCGGTGCGTTCGTCGTGGGAGATTTCCAGCCGCCGCTCGATGGCCGTCTCGCTCATCGGTTGGTGCGTGCCGAGCGCGATCATCACGTCAAGTGCGCCGGTCACGCAGCCGACCTGTTCGTGGATCGCCTTGAACAGTGTGCCAACCGGCGCGGTGCGCGTGCTGTCGGGCACGATGAGCAGCACCTTGCGGTCACGAAACTCCTCCTCCGGCATCGCCTTGGCCACGACTTCAACTGCCTGTTCGGTGCTGAGCAGTTTGCCCTCGGAAACTTTTTTGGAAACGATGCCCACAGCGCGTCAAATGGTTTGGCTCAGGAACCCGCCGTCGACCACGATGTCGGAGCCGGTGACGAAGCTCGCCGCCCTTTCGCTGGCGAGATAAACCGCCGCGCCGGCCAGTTCGCTTGGGTCGCCAAACCGGCCCATCGGCGTGTGGCCGAAGATCGCCTTGGCCCGGTCACTCGGCGTGCCGTCCTCGTTGAACAACAGTTTCTTGTTTTGTTCCGCCGGGAAAAAACCGGGGGTAATGCTGTTTACACGCACGCCCTTCGTGGCCCATTCGCGGGCGAGGAACCGGGTGGCACTCAGCACGGCCGCCTTCGACGCGGAGTAGGCGATGACCTTCGAGAGCGGCAGGTGCGACGTGACGCTGGCGATATTGATGATGCTGCCCTTGCCGCGCTCGCACATCGCCGGGCCAAACTCCTGGCACGGCAGCAGGAAGCCGCCGACAAGGTTCAGGTCGAACACCTTCGCCCAGGCCGGTTGCGGGATATTTTCGAACGGCATCTCCGGCGTCACGGTGGCGTCCGGGTCGTTGCCGCCGGCGGCGTTGAGCAGCACCGTCGGTGCGCCGAGCGCTTGGCCAAGCGCCTCGTGGCACGACGCAAGGCTGGCGGGATCCATCGCGTCGCAGACGAAAAACTGCGCTTGGCCACCGGCATCGGTGATCTCCTTCACACGCGCCTCGCCCCGCTCGGCGCTGCGGCCGACCACGGCAATCTTCGCCCCGGCCTTGGCCATGGCCACGGCGCAGGCGCCGCCGAGTGCCCCCGTGGCCCCGATCACGACGGCCACCTCCCCGCTCAGGTCAAACAAGTTCTCCGACATGGCCGCGCAGTCTCCACCAGCACGCCGCCGGGTTGAAGAAAAATCTACCGGCCAAGCGCTTGGCCAATCGGGGTGGTTTCGTCATGCGACATTTACCTCGACTCGGGCAACGTTGCATTGAGGCGGGGGGATTTCCTGTTTGTCCGCCTTCAGTCCTTCGATATGAAACTCGATGGCCTCTTTTATCAACTGAACGGTCTCCTGCCGTGTTTTCCCAGCGGCTACACACCCCGGAAGATCCGGCACGAATGCGCCATAACTCGAGTCGCCTTTTTCAAGTACAACAGTGTATGTCATAAGGTGATTATTAGCTTAAACCGGCCTGCCTGAGTGCGTTGTGCAACGTCCCCGGAGGAACCTCAACACTGGGTTTCCCGGAAACCGTGACCGTCCCCGGCTTGCTCCGGTGCTTGAATTGTCTGTGGCTGCCTTTCATCCGCACTTGAACCCATCCGTCAGATCCGATGAGCTATATGAGTTCCCTTACTTTCATCGCGAACGACACCGCGCACGAGATAGACCTACTTGATTCTGCGGTACTCGTGAAATCACATTTTACGGGGGTTTTATCGTTTGCGCCGGGAATAAACAAAGGGTAGCGTTTGTCCCTTTATGAAATGGTTCGCAATAATCGCAGTGTGCCTGGCCGTCGTGTTGTATGGCTTGAATATCCTGAACCGCGACGAGGTCGAACTGGAGCAGCGGGAGGATGGATTGTACTACAAGACCGGCGCGGAAACAGCGTTCACCGGGGACGGCTTGGTGTATCACCCCAATGGCCAGAAGATGCAGCAGGGCAAAATCGAGGCCGGCAAACAAACCGGGGCATGGAAGTCTTGGCACCCCAACGGCAATCTGGAATGGGAGGGGAACTACATTGACGGCAAAAAGGAAGGCGTGTGGACCCGATACGATGGGGAGGGCACCAAGACCAAGGAGTCCAGTTGGGAGGAGGGCGTCGAGCAGATCATGTTTGAACTGAAGCCGGCCAACCCCGCGGAATCTCCCGCAGCGGCACCCGCTGCGAAAACTGAACAGAAACAAAACGAATAAAAAGGTGATGTAATGAAACGTCTCAAACTCCCCGTGTTGGCGGCGATCGCCGTGGTGATCGTTGGTTGTGAAACCGCGAAACAACAGGCGCGCATCAGTCAGGCCTCCATCTTCCGCCCCGAGCTTCGACTCAAAGATGACGGGCTCTACTACGCCGCCGGTGCGGCCGAACCGTACACCGGCAAACACGAGGCCTGGTACGCCAACGGCGACAAGGCATGGGAAGGCGAGATCATAAACGGGGTCCGCAACGGCCCCTACACCCAGTGGCACTCCGGGGACGGTGGCCGGCATGTCGCCGGGCTTTATCTGGCCGGCGAGCGCAACGGGACGTGGGGCCAGTGGTATCCAAGCGGCCAGGCGGAGATCACCTCCGAATACCTCGCGGGCATCGAGTCGAAGGTCACGTTTTACTCCGAGCAAGGCAACGTGATTTCCGAGAGGGATTATTTGAGAAAGCTTCGCCGGAAACTCAACCGGCACGGCTTGGGGAGCTACGGTGTTGCTTACGGTGGAGGCTACTCCAGCTACGGCGACTCATCGTCCCATCAGGGGTCAAATGGCTGGACGCCACCCGGCGGCGGCTCCGCAAGTGATTTCAGGGACCTCAGCGGCAGCCGATCCTCATTCGGCGGGGGTGGCCCATCCGTTGGCGGCTCCAGTGGGGGTGTTTCCGTGAGCGCGCCCGAAGGCCGTTCCGGCGGCGATCCAAGCTCGCCCTGACGTCGGACTTTTTGCGCTTGGCCAAGTGGATCAGCCTTGCCTTGGCCGATGGTCTCGGTGAGTTTTGCCCCGTGAGATTGTTGCCCATCCCAATGGCCGCCGTGGCCCTGCTCCTCGGCTGTGGCCCCGGCGAAACACCGCCCACCCCACCCCCCGAAACAGCCCCCCCGCCCCCCCCCCCCCCCCCAACCCCACCCCCCCCCCACCCCACCCCACCCCCCCCCCCCCCCCCCGCGGGCCCCCCGCCCCCCCCCCCCCCCCCCCCCCAACCCCACCCCCCCCCCCCCCCGCCCCGCCCCCCCCCCCCCCCCCCCCCCCCCGCGCCGCCCCCCCCCC
>JACNJE010000181.1 GCA_014382705.1 Verrucomicrobiota bacterium
ACGCTGGGCTTGGGCGCGGGGCAATTCATGTTGAGCGCGGACATGATCGCGGCGCGGGCCATCCTGCCCGAGGCCGACTCCGGCCCGTACGGCGCGGCCGGGATGATCGGGCGCGGGCTGGTGGTTTTCACCGGGCCACTAGCTGCGGTGATGTTTCCCAAGCTCGTGCGCGAAGTGGCCGGAACGAAATCGGGTGTGCTTGGCCAGGCGTTCCTCGGCACGGCCATCCTCGGCGTGTTGGCCGGGATCGGATGCACGCTCGCCGCCTGGCTGCTCCCGGGCTTGATCGACGTCTTCCCCGCCCTGACCGCGAAGAAAAAAATCGTCACCGAGATCACGCCGCTGATCCCGTACTTCATCTGGAGCATGTTGCCGCTGGCGTTGGGGAATGTTTTCGTGGCGGCGCTGATGGCCAGAGAGCAATACCGTGCGGTGCCTTGGCTGGTGGGGATCGCGCTCCTTTACGGGTTGACGCTGGCCTGGCTGGCCAGCGCCGTCGAGCCGCCTTCGGCGCAAACGATCATCCTCACGCTGGGCGGCTTCAACCTCGCGTTCCTCTGCACGGCGGCGGCCTTGGCCAAGCGCTATGCGGCGACGCCGACGGGCCGGTAGGTTTTCAACGCCTCCAGCAACGCCTGGACTGAGGGGTAGCGGTTGCGTTTATTCTTCTCGAGCGCCCGGAGGCAAACCGCCTCGAGCGCGGGCGGGATGCCCCGGCCGGGGGCGGCTTCGCTGGGCTTGGGCAGCGGTTGGTTGAGCAGGTTGTCGGCGACCTCCTGCGCCGTCTCGCCGGAAAGCAATTGGCCCAGCGTGAGCATCTCGAACAGGATGTTTCCCAGGCTGAATACATCCGCCCGCCCGTCGATCTGCGCGTCGCCCCGGGCCAGTTCCGGCGCCATGTAAAGCGGCGTGCCGTAGCGGCGGCCGGCCGGCGTCAGCGCCGGATCCGCCTTGGCCGGGAACGCCTCCCTCGCGACATCCGGTTCGCCCCAGACCTTGGCCAAACCCCAGTCGAGAACGATGACTTCACCGAAGGCGCCGACGAGGATGTTCGCCGGCTTAAGGTCACGGTGGATCACGCCGCGCTCATGCGCGTGGGCCACCGTCTGGCAGATTTGGATCAGCACATCCACCAGCGCCGGCAACGGAAACAACTGCCCCAGCCGCTCGTCGCCGTCGCGCAGGCCGAGCAGGATGTCGCGCAGGTTGCGGCCACGCACGCGCTTCATCGTGAAGAACAGGTCGCCGTTTCGGTCACGCCCCAGCTCATACACCGGCACGGTGCCGGGGTGCTGCAGCTTGGCCGTCACCCGCGCCTCGCGCAGGAACCGCTGCGACTCGATTTCCGACTGACGCATCTCCGGATGCAGCGTCTTGTAAACCACCTCGCGGTACAGGTTGACATCGCGGCAGGTGAACAGCTTGGCCGTGCCGCCCTCGGCCATCAGCTTGAAGTCGGTGTACTTCAGCGAGCCGCTCTTCCAGTGCAACGGAAACACCCGGTCCGTGTCGGCCAGCCGCAGGGACGTCTCATCCAGCGCCGCCACATCGCCTGATTTTGATTCATCATTCACAGTCGTTCATCCGGTTTTTTCCACCAAATCGCCCTCGACGTATTGATGGATCAAGCCGGAGATCAGTGCTTGGTACGGCATGCCCTTTTGGAGCGCTTTTCGCTGGACGCCGAGGAGGTCGTGGCTGCTGAGTCGGATGTTGATTCGACGATCTTTCCTGAAGGTGTTTTCCGTCGCTGTTGCCAGATCGGTCAAAAGTTTTTTGGGGGGCTTCTCCAGTTTCATTTTGCCGCTATCCAGCGCTTTCAAGATTTCTGCTTCGTCACTCTTTTTCATTTCGCTTCTGCTCCTGTTGATATTGTTTGGTGAGTTTTCGGCTTCGAAACGCCGTTTTCAAAAAGAACACACCGCCCTCCTCCACAAATGGCACCGCATAAATGTATCCATCAATCGGCACGAGAAACACCCGCTGATTTGGATACTTGCGACTGTTCCAATGTTTGGAAACCGCCCAAAGCTGTCCGTTCCCCAACAGAAGGGCGATCTCCTCAACTGAAATCCCCCGCTCGGCTTTGAGTTGTTCATTCTTGGCTGGATCCCAGTCGAACCGCACGCGGAAAACGTGTGCCTATTGGGCATATATGTCAAATCAAAATCACTGGAGTCGATCGCGGATTCCTTTCCACTGCCCGAGCTTTGCGCTACGCTTGGCCAAGCGATTGCTGCCGTGAAAAACATCGTTTACTTCGACCTCGAAACCATGCGCTCCGCCGATGATGTCGGCGGCTGGAATCATATCGACCGGATGGGCATGAGCGTCGGCGTCACCTACAGCACCGGCAACGGCGGGTACTCCATCTACGCGGAGTCGGAGGTAAACGACCTCATCGAGGAACTGCAGCGCGCTGACCTTGTTGTCGGGTTCAATCACATCCGGTTCGACTACGAGGTCCTGCACGGCTACACGACGCTCGACCTGCGCCAGATCCCGTCGCTCGATTTGATGGTAGACCTGCAGGAAAAGCTGTCGCACCGGCTCAAGCTCGACTCGATCGCCAACGCCACGTTCGGCGCGGAGAAAACCGCCGACGGCCTGCAGGCGCTGAAGTGGTTCAAGCAGGGCAAATTGATGGAGATCGCCGAGTATTGCTGCTACGACGTGAAGATCACCAAGATGGTCCACGAGTACGGCGCGGAGAACGGCTGCGTGTTTTACAACAGCCGCTTCGGCAAAAAACTCAGCGTCGAGATCGACTGGAGCAGCGGTTAGCTGAACGCTTGGCCAAGCGCGGCTCGACAGTGGGGAGTGTGTCCGGTACAGTTTGCGCCGTTCAACAAGCAACATGACAAAGCAAACGATGACCCCATCAGTGCGCCAATGGTCGGCCTGCCTTCTCGGCTTGGCCTTGGCCTCCTCGGCATTCGCGGCCAAGCGGCCCAACATCATCATCGCCATGGCCGATGACATGGGTTGGAGCGACATCGGTTGCTACGGCGGCGAGATCGACACGCCCAACCTGAATCGGCTCGCCGAGGGCGGCGTGCGGTTCACCCAGTTTTACAACACCGGCCGCTGCTGCCCCACCCGCGCCACGCTGCTCTCTGGCACGTACGCGCATCAGGCCGGCATCGGCCACATGATGGGCAACCGCAACCTGCCCGGCTACCGGGGCGACCTGAACCAAAACGTCCGCACCATCGCCGAGGTGATGAAGACCGCCGGCTACGCAACCTACATGGCTGGCAAATGGCATGTCACCCCCAAGATCCAGCCCGGCGGCCCGAGGAACAACTGGCCGCGGCAGCGGGGGTTCGATCGCTTTTACGGCACCATCCACGGCGCTGGCAGTTTTTTCGACCCCAATTCGCTCACCCGCGAGAATACGCAGGTCTCGCCGCTGACCGACGAGGGTTATCGGCCCAAGGGAACCTATTATTACACCGACGCCATCAGCGACCACGCCGCGCGCTACATCCGCGAGCACGACGGCGACGAGCCGTTTTTCATCTACATCGCCCACACCGCACCGCATTGGCCGATGCACGCCCTGCCGGAGGACATCGCCAAGTACAAAGGCAGGTACGACACCGGCTGGGACGCCATGCGCCGGGCGCGTTACGAGCGGCAACTTAAGATGGGCCTCATCGATCCCAAGTGGAAGATGTCACCGCGCGATGGCAGAGCGCCAAAGTGGGCCGATGCCAAAAACAAGGAATGGGAACTGCGGCTGATGGAAACCTACGCCGCGATGGTCGACCGGCTCGACCAAGGCATGGGCCGCGTCGTCACCGCGCTCAAGGAAACCGGCCAGTACGACAATACGCTGATCCTGTTCCTCGCCGACAATGGCGGCTGCGCCGAGGGCATGGGCCGGGGAGAGGGCATCCAGTACAAGGACAAGGATCCGGAGCAGCTCAAGCCGATGACCAAGGGTGAGCTGCAGCCCGACATGATCCCCAAGCGTACCCGCGACGGCCGGGTGGTGAAACAGGGCACCGGCGTGATGACCGGCGGCCCGGACACCTACCACGGCTACGGCCTCGCCTGGGCCAACGCCAGCAACACGCCGTTCCGCGAGTACAAGCATTGGGTGCACGAGGGCGGCATCAGTTCGCCGCTCATCGCCCATTGGCCAAGCGGCATCGGCAAAAAACGGAACGGCAAGCTCGAAAGCCAGCCCGGCCACCTCATCGACCTCATGGCCACCTGTGTCGAGCTTGGCCAAGCGGCCTACCCGGAAAAAGTCGGCGACACCGCAATCGTCCCGATGCAGGGCACCTCGCTCGCGCCGGCATTCAACGGCAAAAAAATCGGCCGCAAAAAACCGATCTACTGGGAGCACGAGGGCAACCGGGCCATGCGGGACGGCAAATGGAAACTCGTCGCCAAGGGCGCGAACGGCCCATGGGAATTGTACAACATCAACGCCGACCGCACCGAACTGAACAACCTCGCCGAAAAACAGCCCAAGCGCCTCAAGCGGATGGCGGGACAATGGGAGGAGTGGGCCGTCGCCGCCTTGGCCAAGCCGTGGCCATGGGGCAAAAAGAAATAGTAAAAGAGTGCAGTAACGCCCCATGGGAACGGTGAACGGCGTTTAGCAATTAACCCTAAAGCGGCGCGGAGCGCCACACTCCATGACGCTGGCGCGATGTTTGAAACGTCCTCTGCGGCCCTCCGTGTCTCCGCGCCCTCTGCGTTTAAGAATAAAGACTCTTACCCTTTTTCGTCGAGGTAGGCGCCGATTTCGCTGATGAAGCCTTCGCCGAACTTGGCTTTCTTTTTTTCGCCGACGCCGGTGATTTGGCCGAACGCCTCCAGCGTCGCCGGGCAGTCCCGCGCCATCTCGCGCAGGGCGACATCGCTGAAAATGATGTACGGCGGCACGCGCTCCTTCGCGGCCAGTTCCTGACGCAATTCGCGCAATCGCTCGAACAAAATCTCGTCGCACTCAATCTCACCCGCTCGCTCACTGCGGGATCGCCTCTCCCGGCTCTTCGGCTTGGCCACGACAGGGCGCGTCAACTCCAGCGGCGCTTTGCCGCGCAGCCAGTCGCTCCCTTCCTGCGTCAACTCGACGACGCTCATCCGGCCGGACGTGAGCCGCGCATGGCCAAGCCGCATCAGCTCGCGGCCGATCACCTTCCACTCGTCGCGGCCAAATTCATCGCCGATGCCGTAGGTGGAAATCTGCTCGTGCCCCCATTTGCGGATGGCCTCCGTGTCCGCGCCGGTGAGCACTCCGACGACGTGATTCAACCCGAACCCAAAGCCGGACCGCTCGCGAATCCGGTACAGGCAGGCAAGGAATTTTTGCGCCGCCTGCGTGCCGTCGAACGTCTCCTTCGGCTCGAGGCAGTTGTCGCACGCGCCGCAGTTTTCGTCCGTGAACGCCTCGCTGAAATAATCGAGCAACGACCTGCGCCGGCAGTCGCTTGTCTCGGCGAAATGCACCATCTGCTGCAGCAGATTCCGCGCGACAGCCTGCTCGTTCGCGTCGGTTTTTTCCTCGATGAACCCGATCTGCTTGGCGACGTCCGAGGCGTTGAACAGCAGCACACAGTCCGCCGGCAGACCGTCGCGCCCGGCCCGGCCCGTCTCCTGATAATAGCCCTCGATGTTCTTCGGGAGATCGTTATGGATCACGAACCGCACGTCCGGCTTGTCGATGCCCATGCCGAACGCGATCGTCGCGCAGACGATCTGCACGTTGTCGCGGATGAATGCCTCCTGATTTTTCGCGCGCACATCGGCGTCCAGCCCGGCGTGATACGGCACCGCCCGGATCCCCTGCCCCTCCAGCCGCTTGGCCAAGCGTTCGGTTCCATTGCGGCTGGCGCAGTAAACAATGCCGCTCTCGCCGTCGTGCCGTCTGGCCACGTCCAAAACCTGGCGCAGCGGTTGGTTGCGCGGGATGACGCGGTACGTGAGGTTGGCCCGATTGAAGCTGGCGACGTAGCGCTTGGGTTCGCGCAGCTTCAATTGGGACACGATGTCGGCCCGAACCCGCTCGGTCGCCGTGGCCGTCAACGCCATCATCGGCGTCTCCGGGAAGCGCCCCCGCAGCTCGGCGATCTGCCGGTACTCGGGGCGGAAGTCGTGGCCCCACTCGCTGATGCAGTGCGCCTCGTCAATCGCGATCAACCCCGGCCGCCACTCGCTCAGGCGCTCGAGCATCTCCGGCAGCATCAGCCGCTCCGGCGCGACGTACAGCAGGCGGTAGTCGCCATTGTATAGGCCGGCCAGACGCAGACGCGCCTCGGCGGCATTGAGCGTGGAATTCAAAAAAGTTGCGGCGACTCCGGCCTCCTGCAGCGCATCGACCTGATCCTTCATCAGCGCGATCAGCGGCGAGACGACGATGGTCAGCCCGCCCTTGGCCAAGGCCGGCAACTGGTAGCAGAGCGACTTGCCGCCGCCGGTCGGCATCAGCACGAACGTGTCGTGCCCGGCGAGCGCGTCGCGGATCACCTCCTCCTGTAGTGGCCGGAACGACTCATAGCCGAAGAAGCGCTTCAGCAGCCCGGCCAAGTCCGACTCCCCCGCCCCGCTGAACAGCTCCGTCTCCATGCCGCGCCCGTTGTAAGCCACCGCGCGACCTGATTCAAACCCGCTTGGCCAAGCGACTGGTTTTGTTTAGATTGCCGCTTGCATGAGCATGACATTGGCGGACTCAATAACAGAAATGCCGGTTCGGGAACGGGTTGCCGAACTGGGGCAACGGGTACTCGACGGCGGACAAATCTCCCGCGACGAGGCGCTCGAGCTGGCCCAGATCGAGAATAACGCCGACATCATGGATCTGCTCGCGTGGGGGAACCGCATCCGCGAACGGTTCAAAGGCAACAAGATTCATCTCTGCTCGATCGTCAACGCCAAGGCCGGGGCCTGCTCGGAGAACTGCTCTTTCTGCGCCCAGTCGGCCGCGTACCAGACCGAGTCGCCGCGCTACGGGTTCGTCGATCCCGAGCCGGTCGCCGAGGCGATGTCCGAGGCCAAGGCCAACGACGTCACCGCCGTCGGGCTGGTCGCCGCTTGGCGCGGACTCAAGGAAGGCCCGATGCTCGATGAGGTTTGTGATCGCATCCGCGAGATGAAGGAAAACGGCCAGTCGCGCCCCGACGCCTCGCTGGGCTTGATCGAGAGTCAGGCCGTCGCCGACCGATTGAAGGAGGCCGGCCTCTCCTGCTACGGCCACAACCTCGAGAGTTCGCGGCGGTTTTTCCCGGAGCACTGCACGACGCACACGTTCGAGGATCGGCTCAAGACCATTCAGTTTTTGAAAAATGCCGGCATCAAGATTTGCTCTGGCGGCATCATCGGCATGGGCGAGGCGCGCGAGGACCGGGTGGACCTGGCGATGCAACTGCGCGAGATCGACGCCAACGTCGTCCCGATAAACATCCTCAACCCGATCGAAGGCACGCCGCTCGAAAATCAGAAACCGCTCCCGCCGATGGAGATTCTCAAGACGATTGCCGTGTTCCGGTTCATCCTGCCGCGCAAGGAAATCATGATTGCCGGCGGCCGAACGGTGAACCTGCGCGACATGCAGAGCATGGTGTTCACCGCCGGCGCAAGCGCGCTGATGGTCGGCAATTATCTCACCACGCTCAACCAGCCGGTCGAGAAGGATTTGCAGATGCTGCGCGACCTCGGCCTCGACCCGGACTGGGACAACGACTTTGCCGATCAACTGGCCGACGAGAGTTGCGGCAGCCGCTGCGGCTGCGACGATAACGCCACGACCGCCTGAGTCTTCCCGGGAGGGACGAGTTCCACCTCGTCCCAAATTAATTTTGAAATGGGGCAAGGTGGAACTCGTCCCTCCCCGCAAGGCGGCACGCGGGAGAACTCAAGAATCACAACGACATGCTGCGCGTTGCACAATTGACGGGACAAACATGACGGCGCCGCTCGGCAGGAACATTGGCGGGTACGGCGGGGACACCAGCGACATCGACGACGTGCTGCAACGCGCGCTCGCCGCAGCCGAGGCGCACGGTTGGTTGATCGAACGCTTCCCCAGCGCTGGGGATCAACCGCTGTACGGGTTTCAGCGCTTGGCCAAGCAGCCGCGGCTGACTGTTTACCTTTCCACCGGCATTCACGGGGATGAACCGGCCGGGCCGTTGGCGTTGGTCGAGATGCTCGAAACCAACGCTTGGCCAAGCGGCGTCAGCCTCTTTGCCTGTCCCTGCCTCAACCCGAGCGGATTCCCGGGCAACACCCGCGAAAACAATTCCGGTACCGATCTCAACCGCGACTACCGCCACATCAAGTCCCGCGAAGTGCAGGCGCACACCGAGTGGATCGACAGCCTGCCCAGGTTCGATTTCGGCATTTGTCTGCACGAGGACTGGGAGGCCAACGGCTTTTACGTGTATGAACTGAACCCGGACAATTTGCCGGCCGTGTCGGAGAATGTCATCGATGCCGTTGCCCAGGCCTGCCCGATCGACCATTCCGAGCGAATCGACGATCGGCCAGCCAAGGGCGGCATCCTCAAGCCGATCGTCTCGCCCGATGCGCGCCCGCTTTGGCCCGAGGCATTTTACATCGTGCTGAAAAAAACCGGCCTCTCGTACACGGTCGAGGCCCCGTCCGATTTCCCGATGCCGACGCGCGTCAATGCGCTTTGCACCGCCGTCCGGACGCTGATAGAGTCACACTTGGCCAAGCGATGAAATGAAACCGGAAACGGCCGAGAAACTGTTGGTGTGGATTCTGCGCGCAGCGGGCGTCGTCTGCGCGTTGGCGGTGCTCCCGATGCTGATGCCGATCGCTTGGGCGCAGTCAATCCATGCCGCCATCGGCCTTGGCGAACTGCCCGGCGAGCCGATCGTCGAGTACCTCGTGCGCGGCATGTCCGCCATGTGCGCCCTGTACGGCGGTCTGCTGATCCTGCTGGCGAGCGACGTGCACCGGTATCACCGGGTTATCACGTATCAGGCCGTCGCCATTTTGACAGCGGCCACCTGCGGGACTCTCCTCATGTTTCGCCTGCCCGTCCTCGGGAACTACATCCTGCTCGACGGCATCAGCTGCTGGTTCTACTGCGTCCCCACCCTCTGGCTGCAAACCCGACTGACAAAGGAGTAGCCCATGCTGCCGGCATTGAGCTTCATCCTCCTGTGTTCAGCTACGTTATGCGGTCAAACCGAACCCCGAACTGACCTCCGCGCCGAGATGACGCTCCTGTTCCAAAACCCGGACGGCGGCTGGCCCAAAAACGTGAAGTGGGATTCGTTCAAGACCCTGCAGGACGCCAAGAATGCCCACGATCAAAACAAACCTCGCAAAAGCACCTTCGACAACAACGCCACCTACACGCAGATTCGCAACCTGTCCAAGTCGTTCAAGGTTACTGAAAACCGGCGTTATCGGCAGGCAGCCAAACGTGGACTCGACTTCATCTTCCGTGAGCAGCGACACAGCGGCGGCTGGCGTGGCTCCGACGTGGATGCCATCACCTACAACGACGATGCCATGATTGGGGTGATGCAGTTGCTTCGCGAAGTCTCCGAGGGCCAGACGCATTTCTCGTGGGCAGACTCTCAAACCCGCCGAGATGCCAGGCGGGCACTCAAGCGTGCCATCCGCGTCACGCTCGACTGCCAAATCAAGGTCAACAACCGCAGGACGGGCTGGTGTCAGCAGCACGATCACAAGTCGCTCAAGCCGGTCAAGGCCCGGGCTTACGAACTGCCGTCCATCTCTGGAGCCGAAAGCGTGGACATTGTCCGTTTCCTGATGGAAATCGAAACCCCAAGCAACGAAGTCATCGAGGCAATCGAGGGGGCTGTTGCCTGGTTTCAACAGTCCGCCATCAAGAATGTTCGAATCGAGACATACCCAATCGAACCCGTGAAGGACGGTCAAAAGATTATCTCAAGTGACAAGCGAGTGGTTAGTGAACCCGATGCTGAACGGATCTGGGCCCGTTTTTACGAGATCGGCACCAACCGCCCGTTTTTCTGCAACCGAGACGGCATCAAGGTCTATTCCCTTGACCAAGTTAAACTCGAACGGCGCACGGGCTATTCATGGTATGGCAGCTATGCCGACTCGCTTCTTGTCAGGGATTATCCCCAGTGGAAAAAACGGCTCAATCGGTGAAGGCAAAAAACAGCAGCGGTGTGTAGAGGCCGAAGTCGGCCATGGCGCGGAGGAAGCCAACGCTGAAACAGTCGCGGCGATCGTGCAGCCAAGCCAAGCCAAGCGCACTGATTCCGACCGCAACCAACGCATGCTGTCCCGCCGCTTGGCCAATCGCGGCGGCGGACATCATCGCGAACAGGCCAAGCGCGATGTCGAGCCACGACAGGCGGCGGACAAACAACGGATGCGCGTTGAGCAGCGAGCCGGGGTCGTCGCGATCCGCCGCGACCAACTCCCACGCAGTGATGTGCGAGCAACTCATCGCGCACAATGCGCCAAAGCCGATCACCGGCGGCAGCAAACTTGGCCAAGCGCCGGGAGCGTCCGACCAAACCTGCAGCACGCAGCCCACCGAAAACACAAAACCGACGTGCCACTCCTTCGGCCAAAACCAGCACCGCAGCGACGGCCACCGATGCGTCGCCGCGAAATGAACCGCCGTGAAGCCCAGCACCACGCCACCGCCGAGCCACGCCAGGGAGTTCAGTGTCACCGCCGCCAAAACGATCGCAACGACCAAAACGACAGCGGACACTCCCAGCCAAATGGCCTTCCCTCGCAGTTGAATCGCGTGCCGCGCCGTCTCCGTTTTCCCCCCCAACTTGGCGGCATCCAGCGCCCGGTCGGCGCAGTAAACAAGCCACGTGCAGCCGAGCAGCAGCACGCGGTCGCCCCACCCCAGCGACACGCCGGCCACGCGGGCAAACTGCTCCTGCCAAATCATCGCCAGCAGCGGTGAGTCGAGATTGAGCAGGTTGGGCCAAAGCCACCAAGGCGTCCGGGGTGCCGGTTGCACGTCACGGGAGTCTTATGGCAAGCAACCCGTTTTGAAACGGAAAACCGGCGATGTTCTCTTTGACATTCACGGCTGGTGGCCGTTGGATTGCGCGGCAACATGGCCGGCATTTCGATTCCCACGATTTCACTCGAGTCACTGGACACAGCAGCCCACCGCGCCGAGTCGGTGCGAACCGTGGGCCAGGCGCTGGAGCAGTCCGGGTTTTTTATCGTCACGGACCACGGGATATCCGCCGATCAAATCGCCGACTGCTACCGAGTCGCCAAGGCTTTTTTTATGCTGCCGGAGGAGGCCAAGCACAGCTACCACCAGCCGGAGTCGAACGGCCAGCGTGGCTTCACCGAATTCGGGCGCGAACACGCCAAGGACAGTGCCCAGCCAGACCTGAAAGAATTTTACCAAATCGGCCGCGAGAACAGCGACACGCTGCCGCCCAACGTCTGGCCCAGCGACCCGCCGGAGTTTCGCGAGATGATCGGCGGGCTGTACCGGCAACTCGAGGGCATCGGCATGGCGTTGCTCGGCGCGTGCGGCGAACACCTTGGCTTGGCACCGGAGTTTCTGCCGCGCTTGGCCAACGGCAGCGACAGCATATTGCGCGTGATCCATTATCCGCCGATCGAACCAAGCGCTGCCTCGGCAACTCGCTCGGCGGCGCATCAGGATATAAATTTCATCACCCTGCTGATACAGGCGACCGAAGGCGGGCTGGAATTGCAATCGCCGGAGGGTGAGTGGGTGGCGATCGAGGCCGAGCCCAACCAGTTGATCGTCGACTCGTGCGACATGCTGGCCAACCTGACCAACGGACAGTTTCGCAGCACAATGCACCGCGTGGTCAACCCGCCCGACTTGGCCAAGCGCCGGTTGTCGATGCCATTTTTCATGCACCCAACGCGGGACACCGATCTGACGCCGCTCCCGGCCTGCATCGAGCGCACCAGTGGCCAAGCGGATTACCCAAGCTGGACGGCGGGAGAATTCCTGGCCAAGCGCCTCGCAGAAATCGGCCTTGGGTGAAGCGATGCTCGCCATGAACGACAACGCCGCCTCATGGCTGTTACGGGCCTTCTTGCCGGTCAGTTCGTATCCCTTGGGGGTACGGATTTGCCGCGCAATCCCACGGGACATTTCGCGAATCCCCCGTGGATGGGAGGCGGGAACTTGTACTGAAACATCGCGTCGATCAGCATTGGGATTATTTGCGCCCGCTCGTCCAGAAACACCTTGCTCCCGTCCGGGTACAGCAGGGACTCCGGCACGCAATCTTGCGGCTTCTCCATCAAGGTCAAGCTCGAGTTGATAATCGGCAACGACTTCATCACCAGCGACACGCCCCCCCTCCGCCCCACCCGTCAAGCCCCCCTGCGACTCCCTCAACATATTGCCGTTCTCGTCAAATGTCCCAAGATTGTCCGCCCGCTTGGCATTCGACTTGTCAAACACCGCTATGGAATCCGCAGCAGGAATGCGCCCCGGATTACTGCCGGGATCAACCACATTTTCCACCCACAACCCATCATGTCCGGCATCGTGAGCTTCGTCCGCCTTCGCCCCCATCCGCCGCCAACGTCGGCCCCCCATGTCAACTCTCTTGGGATTGGTGATTTTCAAAAAAGCCCGCAACACACGGGAAGAGTCGCGCACGGGAATCGGGAGGTTGTAAAACTCACGCGCACGCGCCAAGGCTTCTTCTCCACTCGTCACCCCATCCATCACCACCCCTCCCCAGCTATGCCTGTTGGGTAAACGAACCTGAAACTGCACCGACTTGCGAAGACGACCCGTCGGAGTCAAGGCTTCTTTAGGTAACCAGCCCGCCTTGAGTTCACTCGGAGTCAACACCCGACGCTGCCCTGCTCTCACCCAAAGTTCCACTTCAGTTCCACTTGGCAAGTCCGAATCCGGCAACGAATACCCCTGCTTCTTGTAGCGCGACACCCCCTTCTTCGCGAAAACACCCGCTGCATACGACCGGCCCACCAACTCACTGGTCGAGAACCAGCCCGCCACCAATTCCGAGAAGTTGTCCCCTGCGTCAACCCCACATCTTCCTCTGCCGCCCGCAAATCCACCTCCGCCACCGCCTGCACCTGGAACTGCGAATTGACAAACAACACCCCCAAAAACCGACGCCCCGGCTTCACATCCACCATCAACTCCGCCACCCGCTCCGGCCCCCCGTCACTCACCGTCGGCAACGCCTTCCCCAACACCGGCCCAGTCGGCTTCAACAACGGATCCGGCCGCGCCGCCACTTCCCGGATCACCCCGCCCCGCACCCGCCCCTTGCGGTCAATCACCGAATACGTCCCGTGATCAATCACCACATGATACCGAAACGCATCCCCCAACACCCCCTCCCCAAACATCCGCCGCGTCGAATTCCGATCCATCCCACTCGGCGTCGGGTTGCCGCTCGGATGGTTATGCACCACCACAAACGAATCCGCCGCGCCGCTCGCCAGCATATCCCTCACCCACGCCCGCACCCGCCCGTCCCGGTCATCCATCACCGTCTCCCCCACCGCCTTCACCGTCACCCCATGCACCCGCACCACCCGATCCCCCTTCATCAACACCCACCAAAACGTCTCAAACAACGGGTTCCGGTACGGCTGAAACACCACCGCCGCCTCCCGGCTGTTCCGGATCTGTTCCCCCACCGCCCGGTATCCCTCCGGCTCCTGCATCTGCGCCGTGACCCGGCTCTCCAACACCCGCACCCACTCCCCATCCACCGGCCGCGCCGCTTCCGCCGCCATCGCCTCCGCCCCGGCCTCCACCGCCGCACTCGGCGGAAACACCGCCGCCTCCTCCACCGCCGGGGCCGCCCCCGGCCGCGCCACCACCTCAAGAAAACCGGCCGTCCTGTACCGCGTCCGGTTCCCCACCGACCAGCCAGCGAACTTTGACTTGGGCACCCGCGTCAGCTCCAGCTCCACCCCCCGCGCCTCATCGACCGACACCACCCGCGCCTCCATGATCCCCCGCCGCCGCATATCATGCAGCCGCACCGTGTCGCCCGACACAATCCCCTCAAACCGAAACCCGCCCCCGTCCGTCGGCATCCACGTCCGCCCCACAAACAACGGCTTGACATCCTCTGCTTTGGACTCGATCTTTCCGCCAGCGGCCCCTGCTACTGGGGCAGCGTCCCCGGCCTCACTTGGGCGAGCTTCGGTCGGCGTCGAGCTTGAGTGGGGAACAGACAGAGATGACCGCTCCCTCTGGACTGTTACGGGATCAAGCGGTTCATGCCAGCTCACCTTCATGGCAAACCGCTTGGACTTCCGATCTCTCTCAGGCATCTGGGTAATTAAACCGCCCCAGCCTTCCAATGGCTGGTGATCGATCACCCTTCCAGATCGCGGCTCAACCACCACCGAATGCACCTCGCCACCCTGATACCCCAACATATAAACCACATTCCCACCCGGATCATTCACCCGTACAGTAGCGTTCGCCAGCGTCTGCTCAATCAAAGGAAACCACTCCGCCTTCGCTCGATCAATCGTCTGCCGATCCGCCTGCGTGAGCAAGTGCCGCACTCGCCGGAACAATCCACCCCTCTCTGCATTCTTAATTAAAACGGATGAGCCGTCTGCCGCCCGGATACTCCGACCGAACTCATTGAAAATACCCTTCGCCCACCGATACAGAGATTCCTTACCCTGGGGTGGTTGCGCCACGACTGCACGCAACCCGCTAAACAAAACCTCATCAGGAACATCCGTTAACTTCTTGCCGACAAAAGGCATCCTCGACTCCATCAACACCCCCGCCCCAATCTCCCCTCGCAACCGATTCAACCCCTCCAGCTCCCGCACCCGCTCCTTCATCTGCGCCAACACCCGCTCCTGCTCCCGCTGCGTCCGCCGCACGACCCCCGGGAACCGCCGCTCAATCTCCGGCGTCAGCGTCCCTTGGAAATACTCCCCCAACACCCGCTCCACATTCCTCTTCGTGATCCCCTGCTGCACCGAGCCATGCAGATACGGCTTAAACGCCCCCACCTCTTTCAACAACTGGAACACCGAGAACAACTTCCCCGGATCCATCATCCCGGCCTCCACCGTCACCCCAAACGACGACGGCTGCTCCCGCCGCAACGGCCGCCCCGCATGATCCCCCACCCGCTGCACCCAAAAATCCGCCGCCCCCTTCCCCTTGCCCGTCAACAGCGTGAACGGCAGCGCCCCGGTCGGCCCCGACTCCATCAGCAACATCTGCCCCGAATCCTCCGCCGCCGGCCCGAACAAATCCCCCTGCGTCCGCAACTCATCCGCCTTTAGCCGCCGCGCCGCCCCCCCCGCCAGCCCCCCCCCCTCCCCCCCCCCCCCCCCCCCCCCCCCCCCCCCCCCCCCCCCCC
>JACNJE010000177.1 GCA_014382705.1 Verrucomicrobiota bacterium
TCGTGCTCTTTCACGCCGCAAATCATATCAAGGTATAAATCTAATGTCTACTTACTTACGCACTCCTTAGTATGAGGGCTTAGCTTGATGAAACCGCCCCCAGTGTAGGCACGGCAGTTTAGGTTACAATCAAAAATATTTGGATGAGCACCGTTTTCCAGACTGGCGATAAAGAATTTTTCCATATCCGTTTTTAATCTTCGTTTGGACTTAAATCCGGACTGAATTTTCACGTGATAAATTAAGTAATTTAAAATAAACCACCCAAATTCATCGACAATATTTGGATTTGCATTTGCTTGCATCAAAGCATTGCCGGCTAGTGCTTGGCGATGTTTTGCCGCTTCGTTCACAGGTGATGAATTGTATTTGTCTACGGCGTTCACGCTAATACCTTCGGTATGCGCCTACCCCCATTCTTCGAGCACGGATCGGCGGAACCTGCAATGTCCCCGTTCCGTGTTGTAACAGCCTTGCGGCCCTCGGTTCCTGATGCCGCACGGAGTGCAGACGTCCTTCGCCCCTTGTTTGCCGGACGCCCCTCTCTGGTTGCTTTTTGACGGGAGATTGGGCGGGGTAAGATGATTGATGATCTTTCTTTGAGTGTTAGAATTCCGCAAACATCCGCTAACACAAAATCACGGAAAACTAGCCGGAGAACCTCCTTAACACGTGTTTTTTGAAAAACGTAGGAAGTTTAGGGAAATTGAAAAAATGGAGCGGGTGATGAGACTCGAACTCACGACAGTCACCTTGGCAAGGTGATGCTCTACCAACTGAGCTACACCCGCTCCCGGAAAAGCGGACGAGCAAATTACCGAAAAAAAGCCCGATTGCAACCTCGTTTTTCACCTTTTTTCCAATGAATACCGTCGTACGAGGTCGGGGAACGCGCAGTCGTCGCACAGCGCGTTGGTGCGGTTGCAAAAGTCGGCCTGCACTTGCAGGAGCCCCTGCTGCCGCGCCGCGCCGCGCAACGGGATGCGCCGGCCGCCAAAGAGCCGTTGCCGCACGAACTTGAGCCTTGAGTTGTCCTGCCCCTTGGGCCAGGCGAAGTAGCATCCCTCGGCCCGGGCGACGAGCCCGTCGTTGCCGGCGGCCGTGGCGCGGGCGTGGAGCCACGGCAGGAGGACGTTGACGGCGATGTCGTGCAGCCGCCCGGTGCCGAGCAACGGCTGCGCTTGGCCAAACCGACCGGAGCGAAAGGTCCAATGCTGCGACCAGTAGTCGTCGCTGACGGCGAGGCGGCCCAGCAGCGAGGCGGCGGGCGACGGTTTTTTTGGCGGCTGACAGATCCAGTCGTCGAGCCAAGTGGCGAAGTCGCGCTTGGCCAGCCAATGCGCGGCGAGAGCGAGGCGGCGCTCGGGGCGGTTGGCCGGGCGGAGTCCGTGGAAGGTCCACGCGCTGCTTGGCAGGATGCGCTTGGCCAGGCGGTCGCGGTCGCGCCACCACTGGTCCCAGAGGGTGCGGAGGTAGCGGTTGGTGAGTTTGTCGCGGTCGAGTTGGTCGGGCAACAAGCCGCCGGTGCCGAGCAGGCGGGCGAGCAGGACGACCGGCTCGGGCGCTTGGCCAAGGCCGCGCCGCAGCTCCGGCAGCAGCTCGGCGAGCCGGCGCATCGGCCAACTGTTTTGCTTGTAGCCGAGCGCGGTGAAGAGGCCGTCCCAAAGCGCCTGCTCCCAGCCGGCGCGTTCGGCGATGGCGGCGAGCGCGGCGGCCTTGGTCTCGAGCCGCACCTGGGCCGCTTGGCCAAGCAGGTCGGCGACGCCGGCGGCGGGCAGGTCACGCAGCGGTGCCGCGCATTGGCCATGGATATTTTTCGGCGGGAGCGTTGCCGCTTGGCCAAGGGCGGCGGCCAGTTGGCCAAGCGGGGCGTCGAGTTGGTTTTGGAGTTCAACCACCGGCAGGCCGCTTGGCCCGTTGGGCCCGGCCTGCCAGACGATGTGCAGCCCGACGCTGCCGAATGCCGGGTTGGTGTCGTGGCCGTGTTGCCGCCAGCCTGTGGAGCGGACGTCGACCTCGACGTCGCACTCGAACGGCTTGGCGTTGCCGACCTGAACGAGCGCCCGGCGGAAGTCCGGCCCGGCCTCGAGGTTGAGAAAGCCGGGGTGCAGGATGGCCGTGCGGCGCCCGTCGGTGGCGCGGAGGTCGTTGCGGCGGATGCGCTGATGTTGCCAAATGGCCTGCAAAAGTTGCTCGGGCGGCGCGCTGGAGCCTTCCCGAAAGACCGGAGTTAGCGCCTGCCTGCGCCATTTTGCGTAAAGGGTGGCCATGGCACCGAGTCTCTGTCGAAGGCCGGTGGTCGTTCAAGCCCACAAAAAACGCTTGGCGTCCGGGGCAGATTGGGGTTTTCTTTTCCCAGCATTTCATGCCCATGAAAGAGACAATGTTCACGAGAGGTCTTTTCGTCGCCGGATTGGTTGCCGGGCTGGCCGTTTCCCCGGCCCTGTTCGCCGAGGAAAAGAAAGAGGAGAAAAAGGAAGAGCCCAAGCCGAAGTCGGTCTTCAAGGACAAGGCGCTCGAGGAGGGCGTGCGCAAGTTCGTCTTCGCCAAGCGGTACAACAAGGAGCCGCTGGTCGAGGCCGACCTGATCCATCTCTCCACGATCAAGGTCACCAACGCCGGCATCAAGGATCTGGGCGGCTTGGAGAAGTGCCGCGCGCTCGCGTCGCTCGACCTCGCCGGGAACGAGATCAGCGACTTCAGCGCGATCAAGGAGCTGAAGCGCATCCAGTACCTCAACCTCGCCAAGAACAAAATCGAGGACATCGCGCCGCTCGCCGGGCTGACCGCGCTGCAATACATCGAGCTGTCCAACAACCGCGTGAAGGACCTGAAGCCACTCGAGGGCCTCGACAACATGCGCTCGCTCTACCTGTCGAACAACCGCATCAGCGACTTCACGCCGGCGCTCAAGCTGACCAAGCTGTGGTCGCTCTACCTCGACCACAACCAAATCACCCAGCTTGACGGCGTCGCCTCGCTCAAGGGCCTGACCACCCTCTCCGCCGGCAACAACGAGATCGCCGACCTCGCCCCGCTCGAGGGCCTCACCCGGCTGCATTTCCTGTTTTTGGAAAACAACAAAGTGGCCGACCTTGGTTCACTCGTTGGGATGGCTGGGGCCGACTACAAGGGCCCGAAAAACTTCGCGCCGTTCCTGCGCCTTTACCTCAAGGGCAACCCGGTTGACGGCGCGGCGGACAGCCGCCTGCAGTTCGCCCGCCTGATGAAGTACGGCGTGCGCGTCGAGACCCCGCGCCAGCCGGAACTCGTCACCTTCGACAGTACCGGCTGGTCCGGCGAACTGACTGGCGAGCAACTGGTCGCCTTTCAGCGGGACATCCTCAACAAGTTCGACTTGGTGAAAGACGCGAAGCTGAAACTGCAGCTCAGCGTCTCGCCCGAAGACGGCATCACCAAGCAGGAGATCGACGAACTCAAAGCCGCCCTGAAAAAACTCGGCCTCAGCGACAAGGTTGACCTGAGCCTCTGAGCCAAATGCCGGTCTGACTTTTTTAAACGCAGAGCTCGCCGAGCCGCAGAGAAAAACAGCGGGGGGGCGCTCCAGCGTCTTGGGGTGCGTGCGCCGTGCGCCGCTTCTCCCTGTTTTCATCTTACCGTCGGGTTTTTCTTCATCCGCAAATTTCGCAGATGAGCACAGATTTTCTGTTTTTGAATCTGTGAAACTGTGCGCCATCTGCGGATCAACTTCTCATTCAGTGTCGGTTCCTGGTTTTCCGTTTAGCGTCCATTCCTGTCCATTCGCGGTTGCTCTCTTGATACTTGTTCCTTCCAACTCATTCCGCTTGTGCCGCACCCCGGAGCCTTTTCTCGCCAAGCGCTTGGCCAAACGTAAAAAAGATGTTGCATCAAACATTTGATGCGGTAGCATCAAGTGCATGAGGACGACACTCGACATCGACGCGGACATCTTGCAGGCAGCCAAGGAGCTGGCGGCACTGAAAAAAAGCACTGCGGGCAAGGTGCTGTCCGACTTGGCCAAGCGCGGCCTGAAGCAACCGGCGCGGCCGGGGCGCAGGGATAAAGTGCGGAACGGCATCCGAATGCTCCCGGTGCGGGACGAGATCATCACCAACGCGCACGTGGACAAACTCCGCCAAGAGGAAGGCATCTGATGCGGAGCCTGCTCGACGTCAATGTACTCGTTGCCCTGTTTGACGAACGGCATATTCACAACAAGCCGGCGCACGATTGGCTGGGAAAAAACATCAAACACGGGTGGGCCAGCTGCCCCATCACGGAGAATGGTCTGATTCGGATTCTGTCCAACCCGAACTACAGTCGCGTTGCCCGGTTCACGGTTGAAGACATCGTCTCAAGGTTGAGGGACTTTCGAGACGGGTCGGACCACGAATTCTGGCCGGACAGCCTCTCGATTTTAGACAGCAGTCAGTTTGACGTGAATGCCCTACTTGGCCCAAGGCAACTCACCGATGTATACCTGCTCGGCCTAGCCGCAAAGTGGAGCGGACGGTTCGTGACCTTCGATCATGCGATCCCAAGTCATGCCGCCCCTCATGCCACAAGCCCGTCCCTCGACGTGATTGCAGGATGACCCCCCGCTTGGCCAAGCGGGGTTTTTTCGTTCCATTTTCAGGGCGGGTTTGATAGGGGTTGCTGGTCGCCGGGGCGTATTGCTGCGGCTCACTTTATTTCATGTCAGGTCATAGCAAGTGGTCGACGATCAAGCGGAAAAAGGGCGCCACCGATGCCAAGCGGGCCAAGGTGTTCGCCAAGCTGGCGCGGGAGGTCGGCATTGCCGTCCGCGCAGGCGGGCCGGAGGCGGACCTGAATCCGCGCCTGCGGATGATCCTGCTAAAGTGTCGCAGCGCCAATATGCCGGCCGACAACATCGATCGGGCCATCAAGCGCGCCGCCGGGGATGACGACTCCGCGAATTTCGAGGAATTGACCTACGAGATCTTTGCGCCGGGCGGCGTGGCGGTGCTCGTCCACGCCCACACCGACAACCGCAACCGCACCGCCTCCGACGTGCGGCACATCGTTACCAAGGCCGGCGGGCAGCTGGCCAGCGCCGGCGCGGTCACGCGGCTGTTCGAGCGCAAGGGCCAGATCATCATCGAGCGTGCCGCCGCCGATGAGGATATGCTGATGGAACTGGCCCTCGAGGCCGGCGCGGACGATTTCACCGCGGACGAAAACGGCTACGAGATCGTGACCGAGCCGGGCGGCTTCGAGCCGGTGCACAAGGCGGTCGAGGAGAAAGGCATCGCAACGCTCTCGGCGGAAGTGACGTCCATCGCGTTGCAGACGACCGGCGTCGATGGCTCCGGCGCGGCGACCGTCACGCGGCTGGTGGACGCGCTCGAGGAGAACGACGACGTGAGCGACGTGTTCACCAACGCTGAGTTTCCCGGGGAGGCTTGACAAGGGGAGGGACGCGTTCCACCTCGTCCCATGTTAACGAGAAATGGGGCAAGGTGGAACTGGCCCCTCCCGCTCAACACGTGATTCGCTCCGGGTGGCTGTAGACATTAAACGTGTCGCCGCGCAAAAAACCGACGAGCGTCTGGCCGCTTTCCTGCGCGAACTCCACCGCCAAACTCGACGGCGCGGAGACGGCGCAAATTACTGGCACGCGACCGGCCAATGCCTTCTGCAAAATCTCAAACGACGCCCGGCCGCTGACCATCAGCACACGATCCTCGAGCGGGAAATCCCCGTCGAGCATCGAGCGGCCAAGCGCCTTGTCGACGGCGTTGTGGCGGCCGACGTCCTCGCGGAGCGTGAGCAGGTTACCGGCGGCGGTGAACAGCCCGGCGGCGTGCAGTCCGCCGGTTTTGTCGAACGTCTCCTGTTCGGCCCGCAGCTTGGCCGGCAGTTGCAGCAGCGTCTCTGCGGAGGCCATCGGCTCGCGCTTGGCCAAGGGCGGGAAATGACCGTGCACCGACTCGATCGACGCCTTGCCGCAGAGGCCACAGCTCGAGCTGGCGTACACGTTGCGCCGGAGCTTGGCCCAGTCGATCCCGACCTTCGGCGCGAGGAACACGTTGAGCACGTTGCCATGCAGCGCCGCCTCGCCCTGTTGGCAACGGGCCACCTCGAGCACGTCGCTTGGCCCGGCGATCACCCCCTCGGAGAGCAGGAAGCCAAGCGCGAGTTCCTCGTCGTGGCCGGGGGTGCGCATGGTCACGGCCACCGCCTCGCCCTTGACGCGAATCTCGAGCGGCTCCTCCCGCGCCAGCGAGTCGTCGGCCGGTTGGCCAAGCGCGCCCTGTTTCCAGCGCAAAATGCGTGCTGAAACGGCTCGGGGGTCGGTCGGCTGTTCGTTTGCCGGTGGCATATCTCGGCTGCTGCTACCAGATCAGCCCTCGGCTGGAAAGAAGGATTTGACAACCTGGCCGGGCGGGGCTACCCGTTCGTCAGTGCGATGAAAAAGTGGACGACCATTTTGAGCGGCATCGCGGCTGGCGTTTTGTTTGCCGGTTGCGGTGGAGGTGAAAAAGCGGCGGCAACCAGCGACGCGGTGGATCCCAGCGTAATCGCCTATCCGCTGGAGACCTGCCTCGTGGGCGACAAGAAGCTCGGCAGCATGGGCAAGCCGCACACATTCGTGCACGAAGGCCGCGAGATCAAGTTCTGCTGCGAAGGCTGTGACGACGAGTTCAAGGCCAACACCGCCAAGTACCTCAAGAAATTTGACGCCGCCGTCGCGGCGAACACAGCGGCCGAGAAATAGTCGCCCCGCCCAAGCGGAATGAAAAACGCATTCGCCATCCTGACCAGTTGCCTGCTGCTCACCTCGCAGCTTGGCCTGGGGATGGTGTTGCAGCCGCAGCCCAGCGCGCCGGCGGAGTGCGGGCATTGCCCGTGCGGCGGCAAAGCCAGTTGTTGTGAAGACAGCAACCCAGCCGACCTGCCGCTCCCGGCGCTGCCGCCGCGCCCGGCCAACTTCCACGTCCAGCCCATGTTCGCGGACGGACAGGCCAACGCGGTTTTCAAACTGCCGCCAGTGGTGCTTGAGTTCTCCGCCCTCCCGCAGCCCCTCCAGTTACGAGTGGCCGGCGTGCCCGTGCACAAGCGGGTCTGCCGGTATCTCACCTGAGTTTCTTTCTTTTCCCCGACCCAAAGTGTCCCGGGGCGGAGTGTATCCGCGCCCGGGAAATCCCCTGTTCGAAACTAAAAAAGAAAGGAACTTTAACTATGAAAAAACTTATTTTATTATTTGTTGTGCTGTCGTTTTTGACCTCGCCGCTGGCCGCGGTGGCGGATGAACTGGACACGCCGGCTGTGGCCAAGCCGGGCGAGTTGATCGTGGAGATAAACGGCGTCGTCTGCTCGATCTGCGCCAAGGGGCTAAAGAAAAACCTGGCCAAACTCAACTTCCAGTCGCCGGTGCTCACCGAGAAATCCGGCGTCAAGATCGACATCCGCTCCGGCCGCTTGGTCTTGCACCGTGATCTCACGAAACCGATCGACTTCGGTGCCATCCGTACCGCCGTCAAGCGAGGCGGCTACGAGTTGGCCAAGCTCTACATGCACCTGACCGGTTCGGTGGAGTCGGTCGATGGCAAATGGTTGCTCACCGAAAAAGCGGGGGCGAACAAGTTCGCCTTGGCCAAGGCACCGGCTGGCTTGCCCAAGGGCAGCACCGTCACCGCCCGAATCACGATCAACGCCAGCGCCGTGGCCAAGGCCAAGCCCGGGCAGATCGTGCCAGCGGAAGTTGTCGAGATCACCAACAGCGTTCTGTGATTAGCAAAACTCTTTGTCTTGGGCTGCTGCTTGGGCTGCCTTGGGCGGCGCGGTGTGCGGAAGTGGAGTACCATCTCACGATCTCCGAGAAGCTCATCGCGCCGGCCGGCGAACAGGTTCAGGCACTGGCCATCAACAACAGCATCCCCGGCCCCACGTTGCGTTTTCGCGTGGGGGACTGGGCGCGTATCCGCGTGACGAACGGGTTGCCCACGGAGGAAACGTCGCTGCATTGGCACGGCCTGCTGGTGCCCAACGAACAAGACGGGGTGTCGTACTTGACCACGCCGCCCATCAAGGCGGGTGGTTCGCACTTGTTCGAGTTCGAGCTCACACACCCGGGCACTTACTGGTATCACTCGCACACCGGTTTGCAGGAACAGCGCGGGGTTTACGGCTCGATCGTCGTCGAGCCGCGAGAGGCCGATCCCGATCCGCCGAACCGGGAGTTCGTGGTGGTGCTTTCGGACTGGACGAACGAACACCCTGACGAAGTCATGAGGACGCTCGTGCGCGGGGATGAGTACTACGCCCTTCGAAAAGGAAACATGCAGTCGCTGTGGGGCGCGCACCGGGCCGGTGCGTTGAAGGATTATCTTGAGCGGGAACGGACGCGCATGCCGCCGATGGATATTTCGGACGTCGCCTACGATGCGTTCTGGGTCAACGGCCAACCGCGCATCGAGCTGGCCGGCAAAGCCGGGGAACGGATCAAGCTGCGGATCATCAACGCCGCGGCGTCCACCTACTTTTACATCCACTCCGCCGCTGGGCCATTGACGATCGTGGCGGCCGACGGCCCGCGCGTGCAGCCGGTCGAGGTGAACCGGTTGCTGATCGGCATGGCGGAAACGTACGACGTCATCGTCACATTGCCGGGCGATGGACGTTACGAAGTGCGGGCCACCGCGCAGGACGGCTCCGGCCACGCTTCCCTGTTCCTCGGCACCGGGACGGAGCGGTTGGCGGGGGAAATCCCCAAGCCGAACCTGTACCGCATGGACTGGATGGCGGCAGCCTTGGAGGTGGACGAAAAACCACTGGATGCCCCCGAACCGGCACGCCCGCAGGCACCGTATCGCAAGCTCAAGTCAACGACGCCCACCCGGCTTCCCGCCGATGCGCCGTTGCGCGAACTTGAGCTGCGCCTAACGGGCGACATGCAGCGCTACATCTGGTCGCTCAACGGCAAAACGCTCATGGAGGAATCCACCATCCCGGTCAGGCACGGCGAAGTGTTGCGGCTCAAGCTCATCAACGACACGATGATGCATCATCCCATGCACCTGCACGGACACTTTTTTCGCCTGCTCAACGGGCAGGGAAACTACTCCCCACTGAAACATACCGTGGATGTGCCGCCGATGGGCACACAGACCATCGAGTTCGAGGCCAACGAAGTCGGCGACTGGCTGTTCCATTGCCATCTGCTGTACCACATGAAAGCCGGCATGACCCGGGTGATCAGTTACACCGACCAAGGCGCGGATCATCGCCCAACGCTCAACACCAAACACATGAACCCGTGGCGGTTCAACCTCGGCGCCACTGTGCAGAATAATTTCACCGAAGGTTACGCCGGCTGGATGAACGCTCGCAACAACGTAGACCTCAACTGGGAACACGGCCTTGACCGGCATGAGGAATACGAAATGGACCTCAACTGGAAACGCTATTTCAACCCGAACTTCTCGACGGTCGCCGGGTATCGATTCACGAATGCAACCGGCACCCGGGATCGCGCCTTCGGCGGCGTCCTCTATCGGCTGCCGTTCATGGTGGAAAGCATGCTCACGGCCGACACCGAGGGCGACTTGCGAGCCGGCTTGGGCAAATCCCTCCAGCTAACCGACCGGCTCAGCCTGTCCACCGAAGTCGAGTACGACACCCATTCGCACTGGGAATGGAGTACCGCTCTTGAGTGCCGACTCAACAAACAATTTTCCATCACCACCGGCTACCATTCCGAATTTGGACTCGGAGGAGGAATACATTTCCGTTGGTGAACCAGAAAAACAAAACCATAGAACAAAAATGAAACTCAACATTATACTCATCGCCCTGGCATCGCTGATGGCCGGCTGCGCATCAACCGACATCAGCAGCTCAAAATCGTATCCGCTGGATGTTTGCATCGTGTCGGGCAACAAACTCGGCTCCATGGGTGATCCCTATAAATTCGAGCACGAGGGACGGGAGATCAAACTCTGCTGCAAACCGTGCATCCGGAAGTTCAACAAGAATCCGGAGAAATATCTCGTGAACCTTCCCAAAAAGTAACCGATGCTTAGTCAAATGATACGGCGCATCGGCGGAAGCCGCTCACCAGCTAAGCTGCGGCACGCCCTTTTACCGCTTTGGTTCGTTGCTGCGACGGCTTCCCTTGCTCATCAGCCGGTGATGGACATGGCCCCGCGATGGGCCGGGGGCTACGGCGTGCAGTTGTTCCAGGTGCACAGCATCGCGGACGACCTGCGACACGGCGAATCGACACTGCCCAATCCGCACCGGGTCGGCAGCCGCGTCGATACCACCTGGCTCGAGGGCGTGTACACGTTTCGGCGCGAGTTCCGCATCACGGCCAAGGTGCCGTACGTCGACAAGTCGCGCCGATGGCTGCAGGACGGCCAGGTCATCCGGCAGGACGGCCACGGGCTGGGCGACATCATCATCGGCGCGCCGATAAAAAAGTACGTCAACAAAAAGGGCTACACCTACAACCTGGGCCTCACCCCAAGCCTGCGCCTGCCAACCGGCAGCACCGGGGATGACTGGGCGGTAGGCGACGGGAGTTGGGACGCCGGGCTGAGCTTGAGCTACAGCTTCGAGACGCCGAAGTGGTATCACCTCTACGACCTGTACTACTGGAAGAATGGCTCCGGCCGCGACTTCGACCACGGCGACGAACTGGCGTTCGACGCCAACATCGGCTGGCACGCATGGCACGATGGCGACACCGGCCGGGGCTTGTTCCTCATGCTCGACATCGCCGCGCGCCACATCGAGCCGGGCAAAAACCAGATGATCGATCCGGCCGGTGACACCATCGCCGTCGGGCCGGTCGCGATGGTTTACCATGAAGATTGGATGCTCAAAATCGAGTACCGGCAGACGGTCTACGACAAGGCCAAGTCGATGCGCTTCGGAGATCACCGCCGATTCGCCGTTGGCTTTGGCCTGACGTTTTAAACGCGCTTGGCCAAGCGCTTGGTTTTGACTTTGCCAGCGCTTGGCCTTCCAATTGCCGCCGACCATGAGCAGCCAAACCCGACGTGATTTCCTTAAACACACGACCGCCGCCGCCGCAACCCTTGCGGCCGGGTGCGCTACCCCGCCGCCCGCCGCCCGCTTGGCCAAGCGTGGCCCGTTGATCGTCTCGACGTGGGGCTTCGGCAAGCCAGCCAACGAACTGGCGCTCAAGGTGTTACGGGGCGGCGGCTCGACGCTCGACGCCGTCGAGCAGGGCGTGCGCTTGGTCGAGTCGTCCGGCAATACATCGGTCGGTCTCAGCGGTTTGCCCAACGCCGCCGGGGTCGTGCAACTCGACGCCTGCATCATGAACGGTCCCGGCCACCAAGCCGGCAGTGTCGCCGGTGTTGAGGGCGTTGTGCACCCCATTTCCGCCGCGCGGTTGGTCATGGAAAAAACCCCGCACGTCATGCTCGTCGGCCCGGGCGCGCATTGGTTCGCAAAACAAAACGGACTCGAGGTGCGTGACGGCCAAGCGGACGAGGCGAGCTATCGCGCCTGGCTTGCGAAACTAGAAAAGCCGGCGCCCGGCAAAGGCGACAAACCGGAAAATCACGACACCATCGCGCTGCTGATTCTCGACGCCAACGGCAACATCGCCGCTGGTTGCTCCACCAGTGGCTGGGGCGGCAAAGTGCCGGGCCGCGTCGGTGACTCGCCGATCATCGGCGGCGGCGTTTACGTCGATAACGAAGTCGGCGCCGCCGGGGCGACCGGTCTCGGCGAAAACGTGATGCGCTACTGCGCGTCATATCAGGTCGTCGAGAACATGCGCCACGGAATGTCGCCAACCGAGGCGTGCGCCGAAGCCATCCGCCGCATCGCTCGCACCGATCCGAAGGGGATGGACCTCGCCATTAACTTCATTGCCCTCAACAAGCGGGGCGAGTTCGGCGCCGCCGGCACGCAGACCAACTTCCCTTACTCAGTGACCACACCGGCCTTCAGCGAAATCCGCAAAGGCCAACCCTTGAGCAACGCCAACCAAAAAGAAGGCGGCAACGAGTAAGGCACCACGGGAAGCGATTTAAGAAACGTTCGCAATCTCCCTCTCTCCGGCCGGAAACTTCGTCCTTGGACATTCCTTGTTCGGTGTTCGATATTGGTTTTCTCCGGCTATTTGAATGATGAATATCGAACAAGGAATGTCCAAATCTGAACTCCCTGTCACTGCTGTCTCCGCTATTTCAGCAGCTTGGGCAGGGGGGCTTGGTGGGCGTGGATGCGCTTGATCTCCTTTGCGGAAAGGGCGCGGTTGAAGCAGGCCAACTCGTCGAACAGCCCCATGTAGTTGAGGCCGATCAGGATGCGGTGCGGCTTGCCGCTCCACGAAAACTGCTGGTTCCAGCCGGTGATGCTGCCCTCTTTTTTGCCGTTGAGAAACAGCGCGGCGACACCGTCCTTTTTGCCGGTGTTGAACCGCTCCCACGTGAAGGCGACGTGCGTCCATGTGTCGCGGCCGAACGGGGTGGACTTCGCCGGGACGAGCGGCCGTTGCGGCTCCGGCACATCCTTGTTCGTGGGATTCCAAACCGGCTTGTCGGCGAACGCGCCAAGGCGGAACGGACGCGGGTCGCCGCCCTTGTCGAAATCGACAAAAAACGAGGCGTCGTTCCATGTGTTGGGCGTGACTTGAATCGGATCGACGTAGCCGGGGTCGAGGTCGTTGACCGGATCGACCTTCAGCCAAAACGACACGGTGCCGCTCCAGTTTTTTTCCGCGAACGAAACATTCTTCGCGCCGTTGTACAGCAACCAGTTGGCCTTGCGCTTTGTGAAACGCAGCGCGCCGCCGGAAAGCCCCTTGCCCTTGGCCAAGCGCGTCATTCCATCGGTGTGGTTGCCCGGCTTCGGCTGTTTATCGACGAGGGTGAATAGCCGCTTGTCGCCCTTGGCCAAGTCGGCGTCGGTGCCTTGGTCGAACGACGCATAAAACGTCAGCGACGACTTCAGCGACGAGTCGGCGGCATCGGCGAAAGTGACCGCACTGGCCAAGGCCAAGCCGACGGCCAAGCGCTGCTTCAAACTTGAACCTTGAAACTTCAATCTCATTAAGCTTTGCCGCCGTACACCGCGTTGTCGCCGAGTTCCTGCTCGATGCGCAGGAGTTGGTTGTACTTGGCGGTGCGGTCGCTGCGGCTGAGTGAGCCGGTTTTGATTTGGCCGGCGTTGGTGGCCACGGCGAGGTCGGCGATGGTGGCGTCCTCGGTCTCGCCGGAGCGATGGCTGATGACGGTGGTGTAGTTGTTTTCCTGCGCCAGACGGATCGCGCTGAGCGTCTCGGTGAGGGAGCCGATTTGGTTGACCTTGACGAGGATGGAGTTGGCCACGCCCTCGTCGATGCCGCGCTGAAGGAACTTGACGTTGGTGACGAACAGGTCGTCGCCGACGAGCTGCACGCGGTCGCCGATCCGGTCGGTGAGCGCCTTCCAGCCGGCCCAGTCGTTTTCGTCGCAGCCGTCCTCGATGCTGACGATGGGGTACTTCCCGGTGAGTTCGTCGTAGAAGGCGACCAGCTCGGCGGCGGTCAACTCGTCGCCGGTGCTTTTCTTGAAGACGTACCGTTCTTTTTCCGAGTTGTAAAACTCGCTGCTGGCCACATCGAGCGCGAGGAAGATTTGTTTCCCGGCCTCGTAGCCGGCGTCGGCTGTGGCGGTGAGGATCGACTCGAGCGCCTCCTCGACGCTGCCGAGTGCGGGCGCGAAACCGCCCTCGTCGCCGACAGCGGTGGAGAGCCCCTTCTTTTTCAACACCGCTTTCAGGGCGTGAAAAATCTCGGTGATCGCGCGCAATCCCTCGGAGAAGGTGTCGAAGCCCCTGGGCATGATCATGAATTCCTGAAAATCGATCGGCGCGTCGGAGTGGGCGCCGCCGTTGATGACGTTGGCCATCGGCACCGGCAGGACGTTGGCCTCCGCGCCGCCGAGATGGCGGTAGAGCGATTGGCCGGCCGCCGCCGCCGCCGCTTGGGCGCTGGCCAGCGAGACAGCGAGGACGGCGTTCGCGCCGAGGGTGGCCTTGTTGGGGGTGCCGTCGAGATCGAGCATCGCTTGGTCGATCGCCGCTTGGTCGGCGGCGTCCGCGCCCGTGAGCGCGGGGAGAATCTTCTCGTTAACGTTGGAGACGGCTTGCCGGACGCCCTTGCCGAGGTAGCGGCTTTTGTCGCCGTCGCGCAACTCGAGCGCCTCGTGCTCGCCGGTGCTCGCGCCGCTGGGCACGGCGGCACGGCCAACGGTGCCGTTCTCGAGGATGACGTCGGCCTCGACGGTGGGGTTCCCGCGCGAGTCGAGGATTTCGCGGGCGAGGATGCTTTTGATTTTTGTCATGAAGTTAAACCACCCAAATGCGGGTGGCCGGATATGATAGATTGCAATCGTTCGCCGTCAAGCGGCGGTTTTAAGGGGGGGAGCGTTCGCGGCTCGCGTGCGGTTTTTGCGGCTCGCTAAAAACTAAAAACAACCAGCGCCCTGCGGGCCGCCGGACGCCACACGCGAGCCGCGTACGCTCCCCGCCCGCTTGGCCAAGCGCAGCAGATTACGGCTTGGGGGCGGGTTCGAGCGGGAGCGGCTCGCCGGCTTCGTCCCACTTGGTCGTGGCGGTGAATTGGCCGTTGGTGAACGTGCCCTCGGTTTTGCGTTGGCCGTTGGCGTGCCAATGAATCGCCGGCCCGCTTGGTTTGCCGTTTTCGAACTCGATCGCGCTGCGGAGGTTGCCGTTGTCCCACCAGGTTTTCCAGCGGCCATGCTGGAGGCCGTTCAAGTAGGCACCCTCGGCCTGTTTCCAGCCCTCGACCGTCCAGCGCTTGGTGTGTCCGGTGTATGGCTCCGGTTCGCCGGTGACATGCCAGCGCTGCTCCTTCAGCTCGAGACGATGCTCCTCGATGAAGCGTTCGCGCTTGGGCCAGCGTATGGACGGGGTGGCGGCAACCGGCTCGGGGGCGGGCTTGGGCTGCGCGGCGGGCTCCGGCTCGGCGGGGTTGGGGGCAGGGGGCGGGGGTGGGGCGGGGGCGGCGGCCGCCGCCGGCGGGGGGGGCGGGTGGAGCGGGGCGGGGGGCGGCGCGGGTGTGGGGGCGGGG
>JACNJE010000129.1 GCA_014382705.1 Verrucomicrobiota bacterium
GCTAACCACAGTCTAGCGCCTCCCCTTCGGTGTCCTTTCTTAATGAGTCAACAGGAACTGACTGTTTCCGCGCTTGGCCAAGCGCGGTGCCGGCAAACTGAAATCCCCTGCCTCTGTACCCACTCGATGTCGAAGAACCCGCTTCTGGAGTGCTTAGCGGTTTCTGATTAATCGGACGGCGTTGAAGATTGTGGCAGCAAGATTTTCAGCAGCCGTTCGACGATGCGCTGGGGGTTGGCGTACTCCGAATTGCTCATGACCACGACGGCCTGCTGTTGTTCCGGCAACACCACCATCAACGTCTTGGTTTTTTCCTGTGCGCCGCCGTGACCTGCCGTCTCGACGCCGGTCCCGTCCGCTTTCCACGAGCGGAGTGCGCCATCCCGGTAATGCTTGCGGCTGAAGCCAAGCGCGTAACTCATCCGCCTTCCGTCGTTGGTCTTTTGTGGCTCCCACATTGCTCGGCGCGTGGCCGGTTTGACGAAGCGATGATTCAGCAGGCCGACGGCGAACTTGGCCATGTCGTCGATGCTCGAGATGAAGCCGCCGCCGCCCAGTTTCCAGCTCACATCGGTGTCGGTGGAGACGACGACCTTGCCGTCCCGTTTGCGGTAGCCCACGGCACGATGCGGGAGGTCCACCCACTGGTAGTCCGGTTGCAGCGTCTGCATTTTCATCGGCTCGGCAATGCGGTCGCGCACTTGGTCGGCGAATTTCTGTTTGCCGGCCCGCTCCACGACCGCGCTGAGCAGGATGTAGCCGTGGGTGGTGTAGGAGAACTTCTCGCCCGGCGGGTTGACGAGCGGCGACTCCCTGAAGGTGTCCAGCGCAAAAATCACACTCTCAAACGGGTGCGCCACCGGGTAGTCGCGCTGGGTCCGGATGACCTTGCCGTTGGTGTAGTGGACGATGCCGCCCAGGTGGCAGAACAGGTGCCGCACGTGAATCGGCGTGCCCTTGTCGGGGAATTCCGTCACGTACCGGCGCGGCTCACTCTCGAGGTCCAGGTCGCCGCGTTCCCAGAGTTGCATCGCCGCTACGGCGGTGACCGACTTGGAGATGGAGGCCCAGCGGAACATCGTCTGCCGCGTCACCGGCACGCGCTGCTCACGGTCGGCCAAGCCGTAGCCTTTCAGGTGGGCGACCTGCCCATCCCGGATGACGCCGACGGCCAGGCCGACCAACTCCTGCCGGGCCATCTCGTCGTGCATGGCTTCGTCCACCCGCTTGGCCAAGGGCGGGGCGGCGGCCAAGCCCGGCAGCAGGGCAAGGTAGAAGATCGAAATGGTGAATCGAATTGACGTCATGGTGTTTGAACTGAATGCGGCGGCGAGAGCAGCATGATCCGTCCGCCGTGTAAACTTTTTTCCGGGAGCCAAGCCGCCGCGCTTGGCCAAGCGGACGCCGCCGAATGGAGCGAGACCAAGCGGCCGTTCAATTGCCTTTCGATGCGCATGAGCATGACCCTGCCGGACGGAGCGATCTCCGCCATCGGCACCCGAGGCCACAAGGTGCTGGTCATCCCGAGATGGGATCTCGCCATCGTGCACCGCGCGAACACCCTCGAGGCGGAGGGCGGCGTCACTGCCACGGAGTTTGGCCAACGGCTGAAACGAATCCTCGCCGCTTGGCCAAGGGGGGTGAGTTTTAATTGGCGTTACTGATTCCGGGCCTCGTATTCCAAGCGGAATAATTCCAGCAATTCCAAGTCCAGCCGGTCCTTCTTCCGGCCGGCGGCTTTTTTGCTGGCGATGATGTCCCGGAGGTTTGCGACGGGGAATTGCCCTTCCTGAACGGCCCGTGCCTTGGCTTCCTCAAAACTCTCGATGCCGTCCGGGGCGAACACCAAGTCGATATCGAACGGGCCGCTTTTCAACTGCACAAAATCTTTGCCCAGGACAATTTCAGCCCGGGTGGTCTCACCGAGTTCAAAACCCAGCCCAGCCAAGGCGGTGACAATGCGGCGGCCATTCTCCTCGGACTTGGCAGGAAACAGGCCCACATCCTGCGTGGTGCCGGGGAAGCCGAGAAGAATAGCGCCACCTTTGCCGATGAACAGGTACTCCACGCCGGCTTGGTTGAATGCCTCCGCAACTTCCTGCGCCTGCAGCGGGTTGAAGGGGGTGCGATCCATCAGGCGGGCTGGAAGCCGAGATAGGCCGGCAAATTTTCCGCGCACCATTCGCGGTACTCCTTCATGGTGTCAAACACGCGAACACTGGCATCGTCCAACACGGGCCGATAGACGCAGCAGAAACCGTACCTCATCCTGCTCTCGAGCGGCCGGGCCATCTGGCGGCGGCATTGCTCGCGAAAAGCCTCGGTTTCGTCGCGTGCGTTCATGTCCTCAAAACCGTGACCCAAGGAAGGATTGGGTTCAACCTTGAACTACTTCAGCGACCGGATGCCGAGGCCGGGTTCGTCGGGGAAGGTGAACCGGCCGTGGTGCAGTTGCACACCGTCGGCGGCGTCCCGGGCCAGGAGCAGCGCGCCGTCGAGGTCGGCGTAGTCGAGCAACGGCGTGAGTTGGGCGGCGGCGGAGATGCCGACGGAGCTTTCGGTCATGCAGCCGACCATCACCTTGAGCCCGTGGTCGCGCGCGGCGGCGATCATCCGGCGCGCCGGGGTGAGTCCGCCGCACTTGCAGAGCTTGATGTTGATGCCGTGGAAGCGGTCAACGCACCGCGGCACGTCAGCCTCGCCCACGCAGTTTTCGTCGGCGATGAGCGGCAGGGCCGAGTCGCGATACAGCCGCGCCTGCGCTTCGCGTGCCTCGGGCGGGAGCGGTTGCTCGACGAACTCCACGCCGTGCCGCGCCATCTCGGCGGAGAGCTGCGCGGCCTCAGCCGGTGCCCAGCCGCAGTTGGCGTCGATGCGAAACACGGCGTCAGTTTGTCTGCGCAGGCACTGGATGATTTCCACGTCGTTCGCTGTGCCGAGCTTGATTTTGTACACCGGCCACCCCGGCTTCTCGGCGAGCTTGGCCTCCATTTCGTCCACCCCGGCGATGCCGATGGTGAAGGAGGACAGCACGGCGTCCGCAGGGTCGAGTCCCCAGAGGCGATGCACCGGCGCGCCCTCGAGGCGTCCCCAAAGATCGTGCGCGGCGCAGTCGAGTGCGGACAACACAAACGACGCGTCGGCGAGGCGCCCGGCGCAGAGTTCCCAGAACGATTCCGTGTCGCGAAACGTCTCGCCGTGGAGCAGTGGCTGGACGGATTGCAGGCGCGCGCGCATCGAGTCCATCGGCGAGTCGTAGTAGGCGTTGGCGATGGCCTCGCCGTAGCCGCTCACGCCGTCCTGCCGCAGCTCGACGATCAACGTGCGCTGCGCCGTGGTGGTGCCGCGCGAGATCGTGAACGGATGCGTCAACGGCAACTCGTATTCGTGCAGCCGCAGTTCCATTTCAGTTTTTCCGCATTTCCAGCACTGCGCTGACCAGCGGCCCGGCGTCCTCGCGGAACACGTCGCACGCCGGCAGGTTCCATTCCAACTGGATGCGGTCGCGCTCGGCGAGATAGGCCGTCTCGTCCGCGGTGCGGCTGTTGATGGCCACGCCGACGAACCGGCACGGGTGGGCGGCGTTGGCCATGGCGAGGTAGAGGTCGCGCTGCGACTCGATCGTGGGCAGCGCGACGGAGGCCGCGCCCTTGGCCATTTTGCGGCCCATCTCGTAACAGTAAATGAGGCCGTCCGGCAGGCAGCCGTGCAGCAGGCCAAGCGTCACGGCGGAATAGCACGGATGCGTGATGCTGCCCTGGCCCTCGATGACGAGCACCTCGTGGTGTTGGTGCGAGAGAATTTGTTTTTCCACCGCGCCGCTGATGAAGTCAGCCACCACGGCATCGACCGGGCAGCCGTCGCCCTCGATCATCATGCCGGTCTGGCCGGTGGCGATGACCTTGGCACCCGCGCCGCGCTTGGCCAAGCCGCGCGCCACCTCGATGGTCGTCACCATTTTCCCGACGCTGCAGTCGTGCCCGACGGTGTGGATGCGAAGGCAGTCGGCGGAGATATCCCGCCGCTTGGCCACGTCGCGCTCGCGGTTGCTGCGCAGGTCGCGGAGGGTCGAGCCGCTGGCGGCGGCGGCGGCGGCAAGTTCGGCGTCGTCATTCAAGAACTCGTGCAGCCCCGACACCACGTCCATCCCGCGCTCAATCGCGCCCAGCACCAGCGCGTGCATCGGCGCCGGCAGCGACCCGCCGGACGGCGCGATGCCGATGAGCAGCTCGTTGGCCTCCGGCAGGGCGTCGAGGGAGTTGACCACCGGCAGGTCGCCGCCGACCTCGAGCAGCGCCTGCGCCGGCTGCGGCGGCACGGTGGTGTCGAGCACGCCCACCACCTCGTCGCGCCGGTAGCGGATCACCCCGCAGGCGGTCTTGGCCGCGTGCGGCGAGGAGAGCCCCTCGGTGAGGATGAGAATCTTGCGCGCCATACGGCGGCGGATGGTAGCAAACGGCTCCCGGCGACAAAGCAAAATGGCCCAGTTTCCACTTGCCGGCATCCCCCCAGCCGGTAGCCTGCCCGCACATCATGAGACCGTTGTTACTTTTCGCGCTTGGCTTGGCGTGTGGGGTGTCCCCGATAGCCGCAGACAAAAAACCGGTGAAGGTGTTCCTCCTCGCCGGCCAGTCGAACATGGAGGGGAAGGGAAAGATCGACCCGCTGCTGAACCACCAGATTCGCGCGCCGGAGACAAAGATGTTTTTCGCGCATTTTCACAACGACGGGAAGTACATTGAGCGCGACGATGTCTGGATCAACTACCTCGAGCGCCGGGGCAGGCTGACCGTCGGCTACGGTTCGCAGGGACGCATCGGGCTGGAACTGGAGTTCGGCCACGTGATGGGCAGCCACTTCGAGGAACCGGTGCTGCTTATCAAGACGGCTTGGGGCGGCAAAAGCATCGGGCGCGACTTCCGGCCACCCAGCTCCGGCCTGCAGTCGAACGAAAAAATCGACGAGTTCGTCGAGAACATGTGCCGACGCGACTACAACAACCTCATCCGGCGAGAATGGGACGAGGCAAAAAAGGAGAACCCAAAAATCACCCGCAAGGAAATCGAGGCGAAAAGCGACGCCTCAATCGACGGCATCCGATTGGCCAAGGGCGATGAGTATCGAAAGGAAGTCATCGAGAGTTACGGGCTGTACTATCGCCTGATGATGTCGGAAATCAAAACGACGTTGGCCGAGTTGAACACGCGGTTCCCGGACTACGACGGGCGCGGCTACGAGATCGCCGGATTCGTCTGGTTCCAGGGCTGGAACGACATGTACAACGGCTTTCAGGACGAGTACGCGGTGAACATGAAAAATTTCATCCGCGACGTACGGAACGACTTGGCCAAGCCGGATCTTCCGTTCGTCATCGGCATCATGGGGCAGAACGGCTTTGCGCCGGCCAAGGGCAACATGGCCATCGTCAAGGCCGCGCAGGCGTCGATGAACGACGTGCCCGAGTTCGCCGGCAACGTCCGCGCCATCCCGACCGACGTCCACTGGGACAAGCGCGCTGATGCCGCCTTCCCGACGTGGCGCGACAACGTCGCCGAGTGGGAAAAACTCGGCTCCGACTTCCCGTACCACTACCTCGGCAGCACGATCACCTTTACCCGGATCGGCCGCGCGCTTGGCCAAGCGCTGCTGGAACTGCGCGGGGCCAAGTAACCAAGCCCGGCCACGGTCGCTGCATGAGACCTTCGCGAAATATACCGACGTTCCGGCTGGCCCGGACAGGGGCAGCCGGCTTGCTGATGTTGGTTTGCGTGTCGACCACTTCGCAGCCGGTTGGCCGGGCCGCCACGGCTCGTTCGGCGATCGAGTTGCAGGGGCTGCACGCCTACGCGGATCGCGAGAGCGTGCCGGCCGGGGAGACCCTCCGGTTTCATGTCAGCAGCCAAGTGCCGTACCGATTCGGGGTCTCGCGGCTGGGATTGCGGGTGGATGACCGGGCGAGCGACGAAACCATTCTCCCGCCGAAAAAAGTGTTCCCCGCGCGCGTGCAGCCGATTCATCCGGGGTCGTATGTGCGGGTGAAAAACGGGTTGCCGGCCGACGCCGAGTTGACGGCGTTGACGCTTGAGTGCTGGGTGCGGCCTTGGAAACTTTCGCCGTGGCAGGGGATTCTCACCCAGCACGATTATCCCGACCGCTGCGGCTTTGGCCTGTTTTTGGATGCCGAGGGCCGGGCGGTGTTTTCGATCGGCTCGGGCGGTGCGTACGATGGCGAAAGCCTCGTCACCGGGACGAAGTTGAACCACCGTCAATGGCATTATCTTGTCGGAGTTTGGGACGGCGCAACCAAGACCGCCGCAGTCTGGGTGGACGGCAAACGCGCCGCCGAGTGGCGGGCACCGGACAACCTCCCGCCGCGACAGGCCGGGCCGGCCCAGTTGCAACTCGGGGCGTACAGCGAACGCGGCGTGACCGGCCGTTTTTTCGACGGCGACATCGCGATGCCGGCGATCTACACGAGAGCGCTTTCGGGAGAGGAGATCGCCGCGCGCTTGGCCAAGCGCGGGCTGGTTGCGCCCATCGTGAACGACCCGGCGCTCGCCGCCTTTTGGCCGCTCGACGAGGAGCGCGGTGCAACCGTGGCGGACGCTTCCGGGCACGGCCGCGACGGCGAAATCGTCAATCTCGGGACGTGGATGATCGGTGGCCCGTCGTTCGACGGCGGCCGCGTCGGGCGTTACGACACGGCTTACGATCCGCGAACCGACCCGAGCCGGGGACACGGCCTGCGCTTGGCCTCCGACGATCTTTACGACTGCGGCTGGGAGGCGACGGAGGTTTTTCGCGTTCCCCAAAACGCGGGAAGCGGGCTTTACGCGGCTTGGTTTCATTTTGAACTCGAGGGCAAACCGCATCGTTACCCCGTCACGTTTGTCGTCAACAAGGCCAAGCGCGCCGCCAAGGCGCCGCTCGCGCTGATGTGTTCCTCGACCACGTGGCGAGCCTACAGCGGAACGCCGTTTGCCAAAAATGTGCCGGACGAAACCCGAAACTGGCCCACCGGCGGGCAGGCCAACGACCCGGCGAATCCACCGGCGACCTGTTTTTACCGGGATCACGCGCACGGTCAGCCCACGTACAAACTGGGGCTGCGGATGCCGTGGCCGGTGGCCGGGCCGGGCGTGCGTTACAGCGCGCCGGGTGTCGGGTATTCCCATCTCATGCGCGGCGAGCGGTTCACGCACACTTGGTTGGAAAAACAGGGCTACGATTTTGACGTCATCACCAACCTCGACCTGCACCGCGACCCCGCGCTGCTCGACGGTTACAAGGCGCTCATTATCAACGGCCACGACGAATATTGGTCCGCAAAAATGTACGACGGGCTGGATCGCTACCTGAAAAATGGCGGGGCGGCGGCGGTGCTGTCCGGCAACACCATGTTCTGGCGCATCTCGGTGGACGACGCGCTGGGCACGATCGAGTGCCGGAAATACGGCCCGAATATCGGCGGCCGGGCCTTGGCCAGCGTCGGCGAAATCTACCACAGCGCCGACGGCAAACGCGGCAGTCTGATGCGCAACTGTGGCCATCCGCCGTGGCGAAACATCGGGCTGGAATGCAGCGGTTGGTGGGGCGGCGCAAACAATGGCGTTTACACCGTGGCAACACCGAAGCACTTTCTGTTTCAAAAACCGGAGCATGTCCGTTTCGCTGATCGTGTTGTGTTCGGCGGGGCGAAGAGCGGGCATCGTCGGGCCTGCGGGCACGAGGGCGACATTCGGCTCTCCTCCTACGCGCCGCCGACCGGCCCGATTCCGGCGGGGGCGTTTTTGCCAATCGAGCCGTCCGGCATCGAGACGATGGCAAGCCTCCAGCGCGACAACGCGCGTGTGCTCGATTATTTCGCCCGGTTCGGCCAGCAGAAAACCGGGACGCTGGTGGATATGATTTATTGGGAGCGCCCACAGGGCGGCAAGGTGTTCAACGCCGGTGCGATTGCCTTCGGTTGGGCGCTCGACGCCGACCCCAAGTTGGCGAAACTGCTGCGCAATGTGCTGCACCACCTCGCCGGCGTGACCGCACGGACGCCGTACGATCCGCCATGGCTCGACCCGGACAATGAGACGAAAGGGCCTTGATGATCCGAGAGGCGGCTTTACCCTTCGTGGGCATCACTGAATATTGAATCCAATGAAATCCCGGTTGCATTTCCTTCTGTTGTTCCTGTTGGCCACCGCGCGATTGGAAGCGGACTGGCCGCAGTTTCGTGGGCCGGACGGCCAGGGTCACTCCGACCAAAAGGACGTGCCGATCCGCTGGGCGGAAGGCAAAAACGTCACTTGGAAATCAGCTGTGCCGGGGCAGGGTTGGTCTTCACCGGTGATCGCCGGCAACCAAGTCTGGATGACCAGCGCCAAGGCCGGGGGCAAGTCGCTCCATGCGGTTTGCTTCGACAAGACCCGCGGCGCGTTGCTGCACGATGTCGAGGTATTGACGACGGAGGACGCCGGCCCGCGTCACCGCTTGAACGGCTACGCCTCGCCGACGCCGGTGCTGGACGGCGAGCGCGTGTACGTCCACTTCGGCCCGCGCGGTACTGTGTGTCTCGACACGGACGGCGGCATCCTCTGGAAAAACACCGGGTTCGATTACAACGTGATTCAGGGGGCGGCCAGTTCGCCGATCCTTCACCGCGACCTGCTGATCCTCACGTGCGACGGCATCGACCACCAGTTCATTGTGGCGCTCGACAAGCGGACGGGAAAGGTCAGGTGGAAGCAGCCAAGGGCGCACCTCGAGGCCGCCGCCAAGAAACGGGCCATTGCGAAGATGGCCTACTCCACGCCGCTGGTTCAGCCGGTCGATGGCGTCACGCAACTGGTCTGCTCCGGGGCCGATCATGTTGCGGCTTACGACCTCAACACCGGAGCGGAACTGTGGTGGATGCCGTATGACGGCTTCTCCATCGTGGGCCGTCCCTCGTACAGGAACGGCCTGTTTTACGTCGTCGGCTCGATCCGGCAGGATCACTTTTGCGTTTACGCCGTGCGCCCCGGCAACGGCCGGCTGCGTGACGATCAGATTGTCTGGCAAAACTCGAAGGGTATTCCCCACGTCCCGTCACCGTTGCTGGTGGGCAAACGGCTCTTCGTCGTCCACGACGGCGGTGTGGCGAGTTGCCTCGACGCCTTGACCGGCAACGAGCATTGGCGCGAACGCCTTGGCGGCAATCACGACGCCTCGCCCGTCGAGATTCGCGGCCGCGTTTACTTCTGCAACCGCGAGGGGAAGAGCACCATCGTCGCCGCCTCGGACCAGTTCGAGGTCTTGGCCGTCAACCAACTGGACGGCACGTTCAAGGCCTCCCCGGCCGTGACCGACGGCGCGCTCTTCCTGCGAAGCGACACCCACCTGTATCGCATCGAAAAGCCGGGACGGTGAACAGCCCGCATCCGCTTGGCCAAGCGATCAGTGGATGATGACCATCTTGGTCTCGGTCATTTCCTCGATCGCGTACTTGGGGCCTTCCTTGCCCATGCCGCTGTCCTTGAAGCCGCCGTACGGCATCGTCTCGGCGCACTAGGCGGTGCCGAAGTTGATGTGCAAGTTGCCACTGTCGACCTCGCGGGCGAACCGGATCGCCCGGTCGATGTCCTGCGTGAACACTGCCGCGCTGAGCCCGAAACGGGTGTCGTGTCCGCGCTTGGCCAAGCGCAATAAAAAAGCCCCCGAACGGGCGGGGGCTTTGTGAAAGGGTTTGAGTGTCGGTTAAGCCTTGGCGGCTTCGACCTCCTCGTTAAGTAGTTCCCAGCCGCGGTTCAGGAGGTCGTCGCGGGTGAGTTCGCCTTTCTCGACTTTTTCGAGCAGCGCCTTTTGCGCGGAGTAATCCTTGTTTTCCACGCCGGCCTTGCTCTGCAGCATGCGCCACGCCTTGCGGCGTTCGACGGCGAAGAGGACCATCTGGCGGCTGACTGTGAAGTATTTGAACTTCCCGCCGACCTCGGCCTTGAAGTACACACCAAAGTCCGGGACGTACGCGACGTGGTCTTCCTTGAACACATTGCGATAGGTGACGTCCTGCTGCGTGATGCAGGTAAGCATGTTGTCGATGTGAATGAACTCGGCAGCGCTGCTCTCGGGTATGGCCTTGAGATGCTTGCGGAAGCGCGCCTCGGTGATCGCCCAGTGCGCGACGGTGTAGTTGTATTTTTCGCCGGTGGACTTGTACTTGGTTTCCCACCAGTCGCGCTTGATGGTCGGGTTGCCCTTGAGCTCGAGACATTCCTGCATCAACTCACCGGCACGCGGGTTGTACACGAACTCCGGCATGCCTCGGCTGTCGCGGATGAGTCTCGCCTGGTCGGCGGACAAGTGGTCTGCCACGCCGTGCTCGGGCTGGCAGGTTGTGTAGCATTGGAAGAACGCGGTGCCGCGATACTCAAGGCCGTCGAGCATGGCGCGGTAGGTCTTGGCGGAGTTGGCCATGGAAACCTGTGCCACATACGGCGAGCCGTGGCCGCTGATGAACGCCTCGGAGACGCTCTTCTTCTCAACGAGCTTGCCCTGCGAGGCGGCGCCGAACTGGTTCATGTCGTAGCCACCTAGCATGTTGGAGCTGTCGGAGTTTTGGCCGCCGGTGTTCGAGTACACCTGCGTGTCGAGCATGAGCATCAACACGTTCGGGCGGTTCTGCAGCACCACTTTGGAGACATTTTGGAAGCCGATGTCGCCCATGGCACCGTCGCCGCCGATGGCCCAGACCTTGGGCAGCTCGCGGATTTCCTGGTCGGTCATCAGCGTGTCGTCGAGGTGGGTCAGCTCAAAATATTCGCTGTGCGAACTGACGTCGTCGTCGCGGGTGAGTAGCGCGTTGGTCAAGCGCTCCGGCACGACAGAGTGGCGCGCGTGGTCAAGTGTGGCCGACTCGCCAAACAGCCAACTGATGGTTGCGCCGTCCTGAAAGAGAGAGTTCATCCACGGATACGGATGCGGGTTGGACGGCGGCGTGGAGCCGTACACGGTGTTGCAGCCAGTGTGCGCGCCCATGAACATGACGCTCATGCCGTTTGCGTGCCGGCCGTCGATCGCCTGCAGGTCGCGGTGGTTGAAGGCGTCCTGCCGCAGTACGGCGCAAAGGGCGTCGACGATTTCCTGATCGCTGATTTCGCCGTGCTTGGCCAAGCGCTTGGCTGTGTCGTCGTCGTTCTCGCCGCCCAGGCCCATGATCGAGTGGGCTACGGACCAGGTGTACCACTTGTACTCGTCCTCGCTCCGTGCCTTGAGCGATTGCAGCTTGGCCACGCCGTTGTTTTCCAACTCGGTGGCGACTTCGCGGAGGCGTTTGGCCTTCTTATGATAGAGCGGGCGCATGTACGCCTCGGTGACGGAGGCCACGGCGCGCAGCACGCTCTTCTCGCCGCAACCGGCACAGGCACCGTCGCCGCTGACGAGCGCTTCGTAGTTGCGCCGCACCATGAGGTGGTTGCGCAACGCTGCCTCGCGGGAGTCCTCCGGCGTGTCGTCGTTGTACAGGCCGAGAAACTTCTGGCTCGTGTCTGGCAATAGTCGGCTGAAGACCTGCGCGGTGGCCAGTTCGGCGTTGAGCTCTGGCGTCTCGCGGGTCATTCGCAGGGCGTCGTGGTCGCCGCAAACCTGTACGCACTCGCCGCAGCCCTTGCAGAGGTCGCTGACGAAAATGGAGAAGATGCCGCCGTTGCCGGGGTTCTTTTTCTCGACGCTGCGGAAGATGGCAGTGACGTCGTTGTACGCCAGCGGCAATTGATCGATGATTTGGGTGAACTCGCCGCGCGCCTTCTCGGAAATCGTGGCGAGTTGATCCACCTCGGAGCGGAGAATGTCCTTGAACGGTTCTTTGCCCTTGTTCTTGGCGTTGTCGATCATGCGGGTGCGGCAACGATCCTCGAGGCCCTTGACCTCGTTGAGCAGATTTTTCTGTTGCTCCTTGTCGGTGACGTAGTTGCGGACGGCGGTGACGAGGATGGTGCTGAGGTCCTGCGCAGTGTTGGGCAGGGCGGTGTCGGGGCACGCGGTGATGCACTCCATGCACTGGGTGCAGTTCTCGGCAATGTAAACCGGCGTCTCGCGGCGGGCGACGTATTTGCTCTGCGTCGCGCCGATGCCCGCGCCCATCAGGCCCACGCTGGCCAGCGCGCCGGCCGGTTGATGGTAGCCCAGGTCATTGCGGAACTCGGAGTCAAACTTGGCCATGGTCTGGAACGGCGCGCGCTCCTGTCCCTCCGGCATGGAGCAGCTTGGGCAGCCGGTGCTTTCGCAGCCGGAGGTGGGAATCATCTCAATCCCGCCAGCGTCATTCGGCGCGAGCAGCGGGTTGCGCATGGTCGATGTGTCGGCATCCTCGATCTCGCCGATATTGATTTCCTGCACGCGCTCGAAGCCGCCGATCATCACTTTCATGTTCGACTCGACAACAGCCTCGCCGAAGCGGCCGAACTTTTTCTCGTACTGCTTGTGCACGATATCGTGGTACTGCTCCTCGCTGATTTCGTGATCCTTGAGGAAGGAGGACACCTTGAAGAATGCGCCGAGGAACGAGTTGCCCTGCATGCGCAGTTGCAAATCCTCGCGGCTGGTTGCCTCCCGGGCGACATCAAAACCGGGCAGGATGAAAATGCGAATGTTGTTGTCCTTGACGAACTGCCGGTGCTTGGCCGGGATGCGTTTCCATGCCTCCTCGGGCGAGTCGCTCGATTCCCATACGAGGCAGCCGCCCTTGTTGATGCCCTCGAGCGGGTTCGTGTGCGTGAACGCCTTGGGGTCACAGCACAGCACCACGTCCACGTGGTTCAGCTCGCAGTTCACCTGGATGCACTCCGGCGCCACGGTCAGGTAATAGTTCGTCGGCGCGCCCTTTTTCTCCGAGCCATACTTCGGATTGGCCATGATGAACAGCTTGTCCTCCAGTTGGCCAAGGTCGTCATAGGTCGGGGTGCGCTCGGAAATAATCTGGCCAAAGTTGCCGATGATCTCGCCAAGGTTTTTGCCGGTGGTGATCATGCCCCAGCCGCCGATCGAGTGGAACCGCACCGCGATCGCGCCGCTTGGCAGTAGGGACGGTGTGTCCTTCGAGATGACTGCGTACGGGTGACTGATGCCCAGCGTGAAATAGGTCTCGCCGTCCGCGGCGCTTTTGCCGTCGGTGCGCTTGGTTTGGCCTGTAGCAAACTCGTACGCGCCGAGCGTGTGCTCCGGCCGGAAGTCGCGCGAGCCGATGCCGTAGCTGCCGCGGAAAATGCGCGGGGTTTCCTCGGGCGTGATGGCCGGCAATTCGCCGCCGAACTTGGCCGCTTCCTGCCCCTTGCCCAGCGCGGTGCGGATGTCGCGGGTCAACGGGTTGTCGCCGGCCATGCCCTCGTCGGTGCGCTCGAGAATGATGACGGTTTTCTTGCCGCGCAACGCCTCGATGACCGCCGCCTCTGGGAAGGGGCGTATGACGTTGACGTGGATCGATCCCACCTTGGCATTGCGCTGATCGCGCAAATAGTCGCAGGCGGCCTCAATGTTCTCCGCCGCGCAGCCAAGCGAGACGAACACCGTGTCGGCGTCGCCGGTCTTGTACTCGTGCAGCAGTCCGTAACGTCGGCCGGTGAGTTGCGCGAACTCCTCGCTGCACTGCTCGATGAAGCCAAGGATCGGCTCGTTGAAATTGTTGCGCCGGGCCACCACGCCGTTCATGTGGTGCTCCTGGTTTTGCACCGGGCCTATTAGCACCGGGTTTTTCAAATCCATCATCGCCGGCACCCGCCGCCGGGTTGGCCCGAACAATTCACGCTGCGCCTCGGTGGGGCAGTCGATCGTGTCGTCCGGCGCGCCGAGGAACTCGCGCAGCAACTCGGATTCCGGGGAGCGATAGGTTCGCTCCGAGTGGGTGGTGAGCATGCCGTCCTGGATGTTCATACCCGGGTTGAGCGCCAGTTCGTTGACCTTGCGTAGGATGATCGCCGCGTCCGCCGCGTGCTGGGCGTCGCGAGCCATCATCATCGTCCAGCCGACGTCGAGTGCGCCGTAAAAATCGTCGTGACCGCAATGCACATTGAGTGCCTGCTTGGTCAGCGCGCGGGCGCCGACCTCCACCACCATGGTGGAGAGCTTGCCCGGTGCGTGGTAGTACTGCTCCATCGCGTAGGCGATGCCCTGCCCGGAGGTGAAGTTGACCGCGCGCTTGCCGGTCACGGCGAAGGCCGTGGCACCGCCTTGGGCGGCGTGTTCGCCTTCGCACTCGATCGCGATCTTTGAGTTGCCCCAGGCATCCAGTTCGCCCATCGCGAAGGCTTCCTGGTACAGTTCACCGCCCTCGGTCGAGGGGGTGATGGGGTAAAAAATTCCGCCCTCGGTGACTCGAGTCTCCACGCACTTTGCAACCAGATAGTTGCCGTTTACGGTGACGGGAATGCCGGGGTATTTTGGTTTTGAATCTGTCTGTTTCGACATGGTTATTTCTAAAAGAGTTCCTCCATTTGAGGCGTTGTCCGTGGGGAAACAGAGAACAAGACACAACCGCCGAGCTATGCCTTGGTCGGCTCAAGAGCCGTGAATTGGCGACAACGCACCCAAATGGAAACCATATCGCCTAAAGTATCCTCAAGCAACCTATTTTGGGGGTGGATTGACAAGCTAAAATATTTCTTATTATAAGGAAAGCTTATCGTTTCCTCACCTCGGTTCAGCGGTAAACAGGCGTTTTCCCTAGTTTTTAGCAATAATCCGTGATTTGGCGATGCCTTCGCGGATGACACCGTCAGGCCAAGCCGGCGGTGCTTCGGATAATATCATCGAGCGGTGTCATCGGCCGGAACCCGGTGAACGCCTCCAGTTTGTCAACGACCGGCTTGCGGCGCTGCATGTCCTCGAAGCCGTTTTCGTACGCCTCGTCGTACGGCACGAGCTCGATTTTGGAGGCCGATCGGGTCAACTCGATCACCCGCTTGGCCAAGGCGAGGATGGTCACTTCCTCCGTCGAGCCGATGTTGAACACGCCGCCCGGCGCGCGGTCGCACTTGGCCAAGCGCAGCAGCGCCTCGACGGTGTCATTGACGTGGCAGAAGCAGCGCGACTGTTGCCCGTCGCCGAACACGCGCAGCGGCTCGCCCGCCTTGGCCGCCTCGACAAAGCGCGGCAGCACCATGCCGTACCGCCCGGTTTGCCGCGGGCCGACGGTGTTGAAAATGCGCGCCACGGTGACCGGCAACTGGCGCTCGGCGTGGTAGGCGAGCGCGAGAAATTCATCCATCAATTTTGAGCAGGCGTAGCTCCAGCGGCCGAGCGTCGGCGGGCCGATGAGCAGGTCGTCGGTTTCGGCAAAGCCCTCCCGCGAGCTTTTGCCGTACACTTCGGAGCTGGACGGCAGCAGCAGCGGCGTGCGGTTGGGCGCGGCGGCCTCGAGGATGGCCTCGGTGGCCTTGAGGTTGGTTTCGATGGTGCGGATCGGCGACTGCACGACGAGGTCCACTCCGACTGCGGCGGCGAGGTGAAACACGTGGCGCGATCCGGCGACGAGTGGGCCAAGCGATTCGCAGCCGGTGACGGTGCCTTCGATCACCGTGAGGTTGGGATCGTCGGCGACGGCAGCCAGATTGGCCCGCGAGCCGGTGGAGAAATCGTCGATCACGACGACGCGTTCGCCTTGGCCAAGCAGCCGCTCGGCGAGGTGCGATCCGATGAAGCCGGCGCCGCCGGTGATGAGGGTGTGTGGTGCGTCGGGCACGCCGCTTGGTGTCATCCGGCGGCGCGGCTGTCAAGTGGCACGCGCCACGTTGGCTCGACAAGACGGCTTGGCCTGTCGCATTGTTGACGCGCCTTGAGGGGAGGCGTTTACGTCCAGTTGAGAACAGTCGTCGCCATAACCGGAGCCAGCGGGATGCTCTATGCCCAGCGCCTGCTTGACCGTCTGGTGGTGTCCGGGCACGAGACACACGTCGTGCTCAGCGCCTACGCAAAAACCGTCATTCAGCAGGAACTGCCGGACGGCTTGCGCTTGGCCAAAGGCGTCGAGACGCACGGGCTCAAGAGCATGAACGCGCCGTTTGCCAGCGGCTCGAACGCCGCCGACGCGATGGTCGTAATCCCGTGCACAATGGGCACGATGGGCCGGATCGCCAACGGCCATGCCGACAATGTGCTGTTGCGTGCCGCAGACGTGGCGCTGAAGGAAAACCGGAAACTGATCCTTGTGCCGCGCGAGACGCCGCTGAACCTGATACACCTCAGGAACATGGAGCTGCTGTTGCAAGCTGGCGCGACGATCCTGCCGGCGAACCCGCATTTTTATTTCAACCCACAGACCGTCGAGGAGGTGGCCGACACGGTGGTGTCGCGGGTGCTTGACCACTTGGGCGTGGAGAATGAGGCGTCGCCGCGCTGGCAGGAGGAGGAATGATCGAGACGGAATTGGTCAACGCCCCGAAGCCGAGGCGGCGCGGCCCGCTAGGCCTGCTGATTCGTTGGGGCGGGTTCGTGAAGTTTTCCCACACGCTGTTTGCGATGCCGTTCGCCCTGGCCTCGATGATGGTCGCCTCGCGGGAACATTATTTCTACATGGAGAAGGCCAAGGCCGCGCTGCCGGCTGATGCGGTCAGGTACGGCTTTCCCGGCGTGGGGCTGTTCCTGCTGATCGTCGTTTGTTTGGTCTGCGCCCGGACGTGCGCGATGGCGTTCAACCGGATTGTCGACCGCCAGTTCGACGCGAAAAACCCGCGCACCGCTGACCGCCATCTGCCGACTGGCGAAATCAGTTTGTTCAGCGCGTGGTCGCTGTGCGTCTTGAGCGGCACCGGCTTTCTCGTGGCGGCTGGCTTCATCAACACCGCCTGCCTGGTGCTGGGGCCGGTGGCGTTGTTTCTCATCTGCTTCTACTCGCTCACAAAACGCTTCACCGACTACACGCACGTCTGGCTCGGCGTCGCGCTGGCGTTGGCACCGGTCGGCGCGTGGATCGCGGTGAAGGGGGGTTCGATGGCAGAGTTGTTTCAACTGTGGCCGCTTGGCCAAAGCCTCCTGCCGCCGCTGGTGCTCGGCACCGCCGTGGTGTTTTGGCTGATCGGCTTCGACATCATTTACGCGACACAGGATTTCGAGTTCGACCGGCAACACGGCCTGCGCTCGCTCGTGACGGCGTGGGGGCCGCGCAACGCCCTCACGGCGGCGTTCCTCTCGCACGTGGTTATGATCGGGCTGTTGTTGATTTACGGGCTGCTGCTCCAGTTTCGGGTCGCCTTTATCATCGGCTGGCTGATCATCCTGCTCTGCCTGGCCTTCGAGCATTGGATCGCCCGCAAGCGCAGCCTGAAATGGATCAACACGGCCTTCTTCAAGCTCAACGCCGTGATCAGCTCGGTCTTTTTCGCGGTCGTGGCCGCCGAGGTTCTGTTCCCGTTCTTCCGCCGAATCCAGTGACTGTTTTCATTCCAGATGAACTGCGGGGCATCCGCGAAAAAACCGCGCTTGGCCAACGGCTTGACGAGGCCGAGGCGCTGCAGCTCCTTGAGTGCGGCGACCTCAACACGCTTGGCCAACTGGCCGACGAGGCCAACCGCCGCAAGAACGGCGACCGCGCCAGCTACATCCTCAACCGCTATTTTAACTACTCGAACTACTGCATTCTGAGCTGCCAGTTCTGCGCCTTCTCGCGCAAGAAACGCGACGCCGACGGCTTCGAGCTGGCGATTCCCGACATGGTGCAAAAGGCGAGGGAGGCGCTCTCGATCGGCATCACCGAACTGCACATCGTCGGCGGGCTGCACCCGTCGCTGCCGTTCAGCTATTACACGGAAATGATCCGCGAGTTGAAGGCGGTCGATGCGCGGTTGCAGCTCAAGTGCTTCACGGCGATCGAGATTTTGCACCTCGCCTGGCTGGCCAAAAAACCGGTGCCGGAGGTGCTCGCCGAGTTTCGGTTGCTTGGCCTCGACTCGCTGACCGGCGGCGGCGCGGAGATTTTTCGCAAAGAGGTTCGCGACCGCATCGCCCGCGGCAAGGAGACCGCGGAGGAGTACCTCGACGTGCACCGCACGTGGCACATGCTCGGCGGCCGGAGCACTTGCACAATGTTGTTCGGCCACCTCGAGACGCTTGCGGATCGCGTCGATCACATGCGGCAGTTGCGCGAGTTGCAGGACGAGACCGGCGGCTTTACCGGGTTCATTCCGCTGCCGTACCAGCCGGACAACAACGAGATCCCGGTCGAGCATTCGCCGACTGGTTTCGACATGCTGCGCACGCTTGCCGTCGCACGGCTTTACCTCGACAACATCGACCACATCACCGCGTACTGGGTCGGCATGGGAATGAAGCTCGCGCAGGTCGCTCTAAACTACGGCGCTGACGATTTGCACGGCACGATCCTCGAGGAGAAAATTTTTCACATGGCCGGCGCCGACACACCGCAACTCCAAACGGAGACCGACATGATCCGCGCCATCCGCGAGGCCGGCCGCGTGCCGGTTCAGCGCGACACGTTTTACGAGCCAATCCGCGAACGGGCCGGGGAGGAGGCCATGGCCTGAGCGATGGGGGAATCGACGGCCAAGCGCATCGGCTCCGTGCCGTATCTCAATGCCGCGCCGCTCACCTGCGGCATTGAGGCCGAGACCGAGTTTTTGCCGCCGAGCCACTTGGCCAAGCGGCTGCGGGCCGGGGAGTTGGCCGCCGGACTGGTTAGCCTCACCGAGGTGTTGCTCAACAATCTTTACGACATTCTCGACGGGGCGGCGGTGGCGTCCGACGGGGCAGTGAAAAGCGTTTTCGTCGCGCACAAAAAACCACTCGATCAGGTCGAGGTTATCCATTGCGACACGGCGTCGCTCTCGAGCCTCAATCTGCTCAAGGTGATCTTGGCCAAGCGCGGGCTCTCGCCCCGGCTTGAGACGTTTGGCGACTACGGCCGTGCCGCCGAGTTGGACGCCGTGCTGCTGATCGGCAACCCGGGCCTCGAGTTTCTGCGGTCGCCGCACGAGCACAAAATCTTCGATCTTGGCCGAGCGTGGCGCGACGACACCGGCCTGCCGTTTGTTTACGCCGTGTGGGCGATTCGCCGCGACCAGCGACCGCCCGGCCTTGGCCAAGCGCTGCTGCAGGCCAAGCAGGACGGCTTGGCCAAGCTTGGCGAGATCATCGCCACGCATCCCGAGTTCGACGCCGAGCTGCGAGCTGCCTATCTGCGCGAGCACATCCGTTTCGATCTGGGTGACCGCGAAAAACAGGGCATCGCCCGCTTCGTCGCTGACCTGCGAACCGTCCTCGGCGAGACCATTTACGAGCCGAGCTACATCGCCGGCTTTTAGGTGGCTCGCTGTCGGTCTTTTGCTACTGTCCCGCGCAGCGATGGGAACCCCCCGCCAAGGCAGTGCAGCGAACGATCTGTTCAAGGCCAAACTGTTTCGCGACTTCTCCGGCACGATGCTGTGGCAGGTGTTGGGCAAACTGTTTCAGGTCGTCGGTATGGTGTACGCCACCCGCTGCCTTGGGCCGGACAACATCGGCGTGTCGCGCACGATCATCACGCTGGCGATGACACTGCAGTTGTGCCTCGCGTTCGGGCTGGACGCCGTCGCGGTGCGGCACGTGGCCAAGGGCTTGGCCAACGCGGGCGAGATCGCCCCGCCGATTTTCACGTTCCGCCTTCTGCTCGGCCTCGTTGCTGCCGTGTTGTGGGCGGCAGGTGTCTGGCTGAGTCCGCTCGACGGTTTGGAGCGGTGGACGTGGCTGGCCGGCGCGCTGTTCCTGCTGGTGCTGAGCCTCGACTACAGTTGGCTTTTTCAGGCCACGGAACAGATGCCGCGCGCATCGCGGTTTCAACTGGCCTCGTCGTTCATGGCGAGCCTTTGGTTCATCCTGTTTTTTGAAAAAGGCCAGGCGCTTGGCAGCGACTTGTTTGTGCTGCTCGGGGTGAACGTGCTGGTCGTCGGCTTCGTGTGGTCGCGGATGTCGGGTGAGCTGGGCTTTCGCTGCCTGAGCCTCGAGCGCTTGGCCAAGGCCGGCGCGTTATTCCGCGAGGCGAGGCTGATTTGGGCGTTCAACTTGAGCTACTTCCTGTTGGCCAATATGGCGCTGCCGATGACTTATTTTCTCCTCGGCAAAACCGACAGCGGCCTGTTCGGGTCGGCGCAGCAACTGGTGGTCGCGTTGCAAATGTTTCTGCATTACTTCGGCATCATCATGGCGCCGCGCCTCGTCGTGTGGCGGCAGGCCGACGTGGCGATGTTCCGGCGGCGCGTGCTGCTGCTGGCCGGGGGCGCGGCGGCGGCGGGACTGCTGTTTTCCGGCGGACTGTGGCTGATTGTCGAGTGGCTTTACCCGCTGATTTTCGGAGAGGCTTTCGCGACTGCGTCGAGCCTGTTGCCGGTGCTGGTGTTGGGCAAGTTTTTCGCGGTCGGCACGGCGATGTTTACCTGGGCGTTGTGGGCGGAACATCGCGACAAGCTGCCGGTGCTGTGCTGTCTTCCGTGTTGTTTGATTTCCGGCGCGCTCTATTTCTGGCTGCTGCCGATCCACGGCAACGCCGCCGCCGCCTGGCTCACCCTCGGCGCAGAGTCGACGCTGATGGGGCTCTCGGCGCTGGCATTCGCCTGGGCAGCGAGGCAGTCGCGGCTCAAGCCGACCAGCCTGTGATACGTTGGGATGTGCGTGAGAATCCAAGGGCGTTGCCCTTGGCTATGTAAAATCAGGCTTACAGCCTGCCCGCGCAACTCACGCCCGCTTGGCCAAGCGCACACGATGCCGGCGCTATTGCGCGTAAACTACCTTTCGCAACCCAACACCGACTTCCCAATTGAACGCCCGAGCGCGGCTCATGAAGAGTCCGAATTGGCGGTTCGTTGGATCGATCCAAAAGTGGGTGTTGTGATAACCAACCCAGCCGTAAATGCCCTTGGGCACGTTGTGCTCGTGAACCGATGGATCATCCAACACGAACAACGAAAAGCCGTTGGTGTAACCGCGAATGGGCGGGAAGGAATTGGGCTCTTGCGGGTAGCCGTCCGACCAACGGGCGGTCATGGTGTCGATGCTTTTTTGTGAGAGAATCCGTTTGCCACGGAAAACCCCTCCGTGGGTGAGCATTTCACAGAATCGGGCGTAATCCTCCATCGTCGAAACGAGTCCCCCATCACCAAAGTGCGCTTGGCTTTTCGGGCTGTACGATAGCTCATCGAGCAGATGGGTGTATCCCTTGAGATGCCCGGCGTTAATCCAGAGTGGTTGAAATCGGGATCGCTGCTCGGAGGTCATGCTGAACCCGGTGTCGTTCATGCCGAGGGGTTCGAGAAGTGTCTTGCGCAGATACGCCTCGAACGTCACCCCTGTGATGATTTCGACGATTCGGCCTTGGATAGCTTGGCTGATGCCGTAGAGATACCGGGTGCCGGGTTCGAATGCGAGGGGGTGTTTCGCGCACGCTTCGACGTACGACTGAAGATCGTCGAATCGAGACTGGCTGGGGTAAATCGAGTCGAACGCGATGTTCGGCGAGTATACCGTCTTGTAACCGGGCCGCACATCGTAATCCCAGCCGGAACGATGCGTCATTAGGTGGATGATGCGCAGCGGCTTGGTGCAAGGCTTGATTTCGTCGCCGTCGCGCCATGTGAGATTTGCCATGCAGGGGATGTACTTGGAGACTTCATCGTTCCAGTCGAACTTGCCCTGCTCATGCAGGATCATCATAGCGACTGTCGTGATGGGTTTTGTCATCGACCAGATGGGGAACAGGGTGTTGGAATCGATATCCCGGTCACCTGTTTTTCCTGACTGCACGGCTTCGTGGTAGACCCGTTTTCCGTCACGATAAATCATCACGACGTTGCTGCCGGTGATTTCGTTTTCAATCAGAGACTGCTGATATTTCCGGATGGCATCGGCCGTGTCCGCAGCGCGACTCATCGACGGCAATGCGGTGGCGAAAAAGCAGGAAAACAAACTAGCCGTAATTTGGTTTGCTCCTTTTTTGAGGCTCATTGGTTTATTGGTTAAAGCGGCTATCGTAATGCGGCGCAGTCGCTTTGCAACCCTTTTTTATTCGATCGCCTTGGCGCGGTAGAAGCAGCGGGGGAGCCAGATGCGGCGGACGTCGCGGAAATGGCCCCGGCCGTTCTCGAGGGTCACTTGGCCAACGCGGCTCCACTGTTTCAAATCCAGTGACGCCTCGATGTCGCACCGCGTGCCGGCGATGCCGATCACCTCGAAGGTCATCTGCCCGTCGTGATTCGTTCGCACGATGCCGGGGAGGGACTGCCATTTCTTCAGCACGTTGGCGGCGGCGATGTGGCGCTTGGCCAAGGCGGCGACCATCGGCGTCCAGCCGGAGTAGTCGACCGCGCGCGGGTCGGCCCCGGCGCGGATGAGGGCTTCGATCACGGCCCCGTCGCCGCCCGCGGCGGCGTAATGGAGCGGCGTCCAGTTGCGCGGCGGGAGGTGCCAGTCGTCGCGCTTGGCCAAGTCGGCCCCGGCAGCGATCAACCGCCGCACCTTGGCCAAGTCACCGGAGAGGGCGGCGTGATGCAGTGTCGGCTTCGGCCCCGGCTTGGCCCCTTTGGCCACGAGCAGATTGGCGGTTTCGGTCCACAGGTTTTCTCGGGCGTGGTCGAGCGGCGTCCGGCCGCCGTCGTCCTCGGCGTTGATGCCAAGCCCGGCGTCGAGCAACTCGACGATCCATTCATCCATGCCGCTCGAGGCAGCGGCGTGCAGCAGAGTGCCGCCGGCGGCAGTGACGATGTCGAGGGCCGCGCCGCTGTTGCGCAGGAATTGCGCCGGCCCCTTGTACTTGCCGACGAGCGCGGCGAAGAGCGGCGTCCAGCCGGCGTCGGTCTTTGGATTCACCTCCGCCTTGCGAACGAGCAGCGCGGCGACGGTCGAGGTGCGTCCGCGGGCGGCGGCGGCGGTGAGCGGCGTGGCGCCCCAGCCGGTCTTGGCCTCGATGTCGCCGCCGTGGTCGAGCAGCTTGGTCACCGAATCCGTGTGGCCGTCCAGCGCGGCAAGGTGCACCGGCGTCTGGCCGTGGGCGTCTTTTGCGTTGGGATCCGCCCCGGCCTCGAGCAGCAGCGCGAGGGTGACCCGGTAGTTGTGTTCGGCCGCGAGGTGCAGGGCGGTCTGATCCAAGTGCGCGGGGACGTCCACCTTGGCCTCGTGGTCGAGCAGCCACCGGATCGACGGTGCGCGTCCGTTCCGCGCGGCCCAGTGCAGCGGTGTCCAGAGCTGGTTGCTTTGGCTGTTGAGATCGGCCCCGTGGTCGAGCAGCAGTTGCATCGCGGCGAGTTGGCTGTTCCACGCGGCGTGGTGCAGGGGGGAATTGCCGTCCGCGTCGCGGGCGTTCACCGGCTCGTCCGCGTCCAGCAATTCGGCCAGCCGGTCGAGGTCGCCCCGGGCCGCCGCCAACCAGATGTCGACCGGCTTGGTTTCCTGGGCGGCCGGTTGGGTGGCGCAAAGCCCGAACAAAACACAGATCGCGGCAACGCCGTGACTCGAAGGACTCATTCGCAGGAGGATGCCGGAGGCGGTTGGCCAAGGCGAGCATCGAAAAAAAGCAAAAAACGGGTTGACTCAGCCGGGAGCCTGGATGGATGGTTCCCGAAACCCCTTCGAGTGAGGGGGTGACAGGGTGGGGCATAATTCCGTATGCAGTCTCGCCCTGTTTTTTTTTGAATCGACGGGTGGACACGTTGAACAGTCGGGGTGCGCCGGTGTCGAATGGGTTATGAACTCCGTGAGGGCATTGAAATCGAAAGTGACCCTGTTCGCCATGGGGTTGGTGGTGGCCTCTGCGATGGCCGCCGGTGAGGTGGCAACGAATGCAGGGGCCAAGGCCACATTCCTCGGTGTGAGCACCACCCCGGTTGATGCGGGACTGGCCGCTCACCTCGGGTTGAAGACCGGGTTTTACCTGACCGTGCAGTACGTGGCTCCCGAGAGCCCGGCGGCGAAGGCGGGACTCGAGGCGCATGACATCCTGCAAAACCTTGACGACCAGATCATCGTCAACTTCGCGCAACTCACGGCATTGATCCGCTCCAAGCAATCGGGCGACAAGGTTTCCTTGACCGTCCTGCGGCAAGGCAAGGCCAAGCAATTCGAGGCGACGCTTGGCGAGCAGGAGGTGGCAGTTGAGGTTCACGACTTCGATGGGGGTCCGCTCAAGCATAACGATCACCCCCAGAGAACATTCAGATATCACACCGGCGCGGGCGTTCATGAAGACCTCCCGGAATCCATCCGCAAGCACATCCGGAAATTCAGTCAGGACAGGGACGATCCATTTTTCCGTCGCGAGAAAAAGGCGGGTCGTGACGAGGACAATCCGGAAGAGCTGAAGGGCAGCGGGGGCGGTGCCTCCGGTACCTCCTCCAACTCGAGCGTGACAGTTCACGCCGGGGGCAAAATCACCCGCGTCGTCAAGGACAGCAATCGCGGCGAGTTGCACTACTCGAAAGCCGATGGCAACGCCACGCTCAAGGCGGTCGGCCCGGACGGCAAGGTGTTGTTCGACGGCCCGATCAACACCGACGAGGAAAAGGCCAAGGCCCCCGCCGAGGTGCTGGAATGGCTGGATGAGGTGTCGGGAAACCAGCCGAACCAGCCCGGCATCAAACTGCAAAAACGCCTCCGGCGTTCCATCCGTTCCAAGGACGCGACCGATGCCTGAACCCGTGTCCGCCCGGATTTCAACCGATGAACACTAAAGTCACCGTAGGCGTGGTGTCGGGGCTGCTCGCCCTGATGCTGCTGGTCGTCGCGAGCCGAAGAAAGGGGGCTGAAATCGCCGCGCGACTTCAGTCCAGCGAGCAAACCGTCGAGGCACTGGAGCAGCAGTTGGGCGAGTTGAGTCAGACCGTCGGCCGCCAGTCGCGGCTGATCAACCAGCTCCGCGCCGAGCCGCTTGGCCAAGCGGAGGGTGAGCCGGCGCCGGTGCCGCCCGGGACCGACGATCTTTGGTTGGCCCTTGAGCCACTGGTCGAGCAGCACCTCGAGGATCGTGAAGCGCGCAAACGGGACGAGCAGCGCCAGCGCCACGAGGAGGCCATGGCCCGGTCGCACGAGCGGCGCAACCAGCAGTTGGCCAAGCAGCTTGGCCTCAACCCGTTTCAGTCGGAGCAACTGGCGAAGGTCCGTGACGAGTTTCAGTCAAAGCGCCGCGACGCCATGATGCCGGCGGACGGCGAGCCGCTTGACTCCAAGCGCATGAAAGAAATCCTCCAGCGACTGAAAGGGGAGGAGCGGACGCGTCTGGCCGGCTTCCTAACCCCGGAGCAGCTTGGCCAATACAACAACCGCTCCTCCCGCTCGGTTCAAGTCATGAGCACGAGCAGCGACGGCGATATTTCCGGCGAAGCGTTCAACCTTTCGATCAAAATGACGCCGGGAGCCGTCGGAACGTCGTCGGTTCAAATGACCGTGGGTGACGATGTTAGCGAGGCGTTCGTCAGCGAGGATAGTGATTTTTTCCCGGAGGATGAAGTGTCGGGCGAGATCATCTTCGACAACGATGAACTGCCGCTCCCTCCGTTTCCGCCGCCGCCTTATCCCCTCCCACCGCCGCCGGAATAGCCCGCCTGCGCTTGGCCAAGCGCTGGCCAACGCCCATCATCATTTGCGCTGCCTGGCGTTGGGGGCGTTGGTCTTCGGCAGCCAGTTGGCCAGGCGTTTCTTCGTCTCGGCCAAGTCCGGGTGGTCGGCGAGGTTGCGCCACTCGTTGGGATCGGCCTTGTGGTCGTACAGTTCCTCGCCGCCGTCGGCGTAGCGGATGTACCGCCAGCGCGGGGTGCGCAGACCGTGGTTGTTCCGCCCGTGCGTGGTGAGGGCGGGGCGCGGCCACTCCGCCTTCTCGTCGGCGAGCAGCGGCACGAGGCTCCGGCCCTCGTTGGCCGGGTTGGCCGGCAGTCCGCACAATTCAAGCAGCGTCGGGTAAAGGTCAATCAACCCCACCGGCCGATCCACCCGCGAGCCGGCGCGGGTGCCGCCCGGCAGCGTCTTGGCCAGCCGCTTGGGCACGACAAACATCAGCGGCGTGCGGCTGGCCTCCTCCCACAGGGCGAACTTGCGCCAATGTTTCTTCTCACCGAGATGCCACCCGTGGTCGGTCCACAGCACGACGATCGTGTTGTCGGCCCGGCCGCTTTCTTCAAGCGCGGCAAGCACGCGGCCCACCTGCGCGTCGGCAAAGGCGGTTGAGGCGAGATACCCGTGCACCGCCTTGCGCCATTGGCCGTGCTTGAGCACGCGAGCATGGTCGCCCTGTGGCTTGGCCATCTTCACGCCGGCGGCCGGGATGTCGCCGAGGTCGCCGTCCGGCACGTTGGGCAGAGTCAGTTTATCAACATCGAACAGGTCAAAATATTTCTGTGGCACATACCACGGCAGGTGAGGCCGGTAGAGGCCACACGCCAGAAAGAACGGCTTGTCGTGTTTGCGGACGAGTTGCCCGGTCACCCAGTCGGCGACCTGGTGGTCACCCATTTTTTCATCCGGCACATCGAGCGGACCCCAGTCGAAATGCGCCGCCCTGGGGATGCCGTTGACCGGGCGCTTGGCCGGTTGCGGGTCGTTTGGCCTGTTCTTCGTCGCGCTTGGCCAAAAGAGGTTCCACGATGCCGGGTCGGGAAACGGCCCGTGATAAATCTTGCCCGCCCCTCCGGCCCAGTAGCCGTGCTTCATGAAATGCTGCGGCAGCGTCACCGCGTCCGGCAAGGCGGCGCGCCACGGTTGGCTGTTCAGGTACACGCCGGAAGTCGACGGCAGGATGCCGGTCATCAGCGACACGCGCGACGGGTTGCACGCCGGGGCCTGGCAGTAGGCTCGAGTGAACAGCGTGCCGCGCTTGGCCAAGCGGTCGAGGTTCGGGGTCTTGGCCTGCGGATGCCCGCCCAGCGCGCCGATCCAGTCGTTCAAGTCATCGATGGCGATGAACAACACGTTCGGCTTGGCTTGAGCCTGAACAAAGCCAAGCAGGGCGACGGCGAGAATGGCAATGATACGTTTCATAGTTTAGCAGAGAAATCAGAGCCGGAAGCTAGCCCCGCCCCCCCCGGCTTGCAAGCACCGCTCACCTGTTGATGAACGACGGGCGTCGGGCAGCCAAGCTTACAGGAAGATTAACTTGGGGAGCACTTTTTTTCGGATGAGATCAAAGTGTTTGTCACAGACGATGAGGGGAATTCCCGTGGAGGCGGCAACCGCTGCGATGAGAAGATCGGATGCAGGAACGGTGGCTCCCTTGGCCCGGAGATTCGCACCGTACTCGGCGGCGGCATCCCAGTGGGCCGGTGTTGCGGGGATTCGCCGTGCGTAACTTAACCCCTCCCTCAGAACATCCCGTTCAGCGCGGCGCGCCCCGATGAATAACTCGAAACGCACGGGGCAAGTGTAGGCGGCTGCGTTTTGATTGAGCGCTTCGGCCACCTGCGACTTGATGGCGGGGTTGCCGGCTGCCCGGAAAAACTCGATCCAGGCGGATGTGTCGATGAGAACGGTCACGGCTCGATCCGTGCGAATGACTCGACCTCATCGTTGGTGGCTGCGTAGTCGGTTTGGCCGCTGAGAACCTTGTTCAAAAACGCCTGCCGCCTGCGATTCTTCAAGTATTCATCCAACGCTTGGGCAACGGCCGGCGATTTTTTCTTTTGCCGCGTAACCTTTAAAATCTCGCGCATCTTTTTTTCAGCAATATCAACTGTTATTCTCATAAAATACCCTCTCAAAAAGATGCAAATATAGACAATAAAAACATGATTTCAACTCAAAAATGAAGTCTCTGTTGTTTGGATGGTTGCGCTTGGCCGCCGGTTCCCCCTCCTCCCGGCGCAAGGCGCTTTCCTCTCGCTTGGGCCGAGCAGGCGATTTAGCTTTGTGGCGAGAGCGGCGAGGCCATCCAAATGCAGACTGGATTCCCTACCGGGGGTGTATTGCTTGGCCAAGAGTTTTGATCGATAGAATTAAAGGATGATGGGCAAATTGATTAATCGGATTGTGCTGGCTGCCGTGTTTTCGATCGCGGCAGGTGTGTTTGCCAAGGAACCGGTGTCGCTGGTGCGGAAGACGATGCAGGGTTTTGTCGACCAAAACGTGATCTCCGGCAGCGTGACGATCGTGGCGAATAAGGACAAGCTGCTGCAACTGGAGACGGTGGGGGTCGCAAACTTGGCCAAGCGTGAGACGATGCGCGAGGATCATCTTTTTTGGATCGCCAGCATGACCAAACCGTTGGCCGGTGTATGCATTTTGATGCTGCAGGAGGAGGGCAAGTTGTCCGTGGAGGATGCGGTGGAAAAACACCTGCCGGAGTTCAAGGGTCAGTGGATGGTGCGGGAGCGGGCGAAGGATCGCTTGGTTTTGGAGCGACCACCGAGGCCGATCACAATCCACGATTTACTGGCGCACACCTCCGGCTTGGCCAACGTTCGGTCACCGAGAGACGAGAGTACATTGGCCGGGTTGACATTGGCGGCCTCTAAGACGCCACTGAACCACGCGCCGGGAATTCGATGGCAGTACAGCAACACTGGTATCAATACGCTTGGCCGGATTGTGGAGGTTCTCAGCGGGGAGCGATTTGAGGATTTTTTGCAGAAGCGAATTTTGGATCCGTGCGGGATGAAGGACACGACGTTTTGGCCGGATAAAGCACAGGCCAAGCGCTTGGCCAAGACCTATCGACCGAATGAAAACGGCGCGTTAAAGGAAGCCGAGATTTATTTTTTCAAGAGTAGTTTGAGTAATCGCGATCGCACTCCGTTGCCGGCTGGCGGATTGTTTTCGACCGCCGGGGACATGATGCGTTTTTATCAAATGATGCTGAACGGTGGCGTGGTTGACGGGAAGCGTTTGTTGAAAAAGAAAACGGTGAAAGAATTGACGCGAACTCAAACCGGAGAGATCAAAACTGGGTTCGTGACCGGCATGAGTTGGGGGCTGGGTTTTCAGGTGGTGAAAGAGCCGTTGGGAGTGACCGCAATGCTTTCGCCCGGGACGTACGGGCACGGCGGTGCGTATGCCACACAAAGTTGGGCCGACCCGAAAACCGGCTTGATTTACGTTATGATGATCCAACGGGCCGGCTTCCCGAACGGTGATAATTCGCCTGTGCGCAAGGCCTTTCAGCAAGCCGCCGCTGACCAGTTCGCCCGCTGATGTCGGATCCCATTGAACGCTTCGGCGGGATTGCGCGGCTTTATGGGGAGGCGGGACTGCGGGCGCTTGGCCAAGCGCGGGCTGGTTGCGCTGGCGTGGGGGGCGTGGGGGCGTGGACGGTGGAGGCGCTGGCCCGGGCGGGGGGCGGGGCGCTGGCGCTGGTGGATCTCGACGAGGGTTGCGTGACGGACGGCCACCGGCAACTGCCCGCGCTGGTCGGCGGGCTTGGGGAGGTCCAAGGGGAGGAAATGGCCAAGCGCGTGAAACAGATTGCTCCGGACTGCGCGGTCGAGGCGCGGCCACAGTTTTTCAATTCCAAAACCTGCGAGGCAATCTTGTCGGGCGGCTTTGAGTTTGTTGTCGATGCGATCGACAATGTTCGCAACAAGGTGCTGCTGATCGCGGAATGTTGCCGCCGGGGAATCCCGGTGATCACCAGCGGCGCGGCGGGGGGGCGGCTGGACGGCACGCGCGTGCAGGTGGCGGACTTGGCCAAGTCGGTGCAGGATCCGTTGTTATCCAAGGTGCGCGCGAGTCTGCGGAAGGAGCACGGCTTTCCACGGGCGGGGAAGAGGATGGGCGTGCCGTGTGTGTTTTCGCCGGAGCCCCCGGTCTATCCGAAGCCGGACGGAACCGTCTGCGCCAGCCGCGCGGAGGCGGGCGGGCCGGAGGGCTCATTGAAGCTCAACTGCGAATGGGGGTTCGGCGCGGCGGCCTTTGTGACCGGGGCGTTTGGGTTTGCTGCAGCCGGGGAGGTCATCCGGCGGCTTGCTGGCGGGCAATCGGGGTGAGTTTTCCGCCTGCGCCGGGCTTGTCTTTGGCTTGTGCCGTGCTAGCTTCATCGCTGATGGGTCAGGACGCGATATCCGTTGAAGTGCGCGGGATACTTCCCGCGAACAGCGGTTGCGCCGTCTTCATCGGCAACGAGGAGAAGGTGTTCGTTATCCAGGTGGAGCACAACATGGGCGCGGTGATCGGCATGTTCCTCAACGACACCCCGAAGGAGCGGCCACTGACCCACGACCTGATCGGGCACGTGCTGGACGGGTTCGGCATCAAGCTGCTGCGGGTGGTCATCACGGAGCTGAAAAACTCCACCTATTTCGCCCGGCTGATCCTCGAGCAGGACAACGAGCTGGGCCGCAAGATCGTGGAGGTCGACGCCCGTCCAAGCGATTGCCTGGCGCTCGCCGCCCATTACAAGTCGCCCGTGTTCGTGGCGGCGGACCTGTTCGCCGAGGTTGAGGACATGTCCGAGGTGCTGGCGCAGATCCAGGAATCGGCCGGCGACGAGGAGCAGGGCTGACGCCACATGCCCGCCGCCAAGCCACAGCTACCCACCGAACCGCTCTGCCTTATTTACGGCGACGAGGATTTTCTCGTGCGCGACCGTGCCCGCCAGGTTTACGACGGATGGTGCGCCGAGGCCGGCGGCGAGGATCACGAGATCATCGACGGCACCGCCCGCAACGCCGCCGAGGCGCTCGACGCCTTGGCCAAGCTCAATGAGGCGGTGCAGACGCTGCCGTTTTTCGGCGGGGCCAAGGTGGTCTGGCTGCGCGACACCAACTTTCTCGGCGACGAGCGCACCGCCTCGAGCCGCCACGTGACCGACCGGCTCAACAGCTTGGCCAAGGGCTGGGAGACGTTCGACTGGCAGGGGGTGCGCGTGCTGATCAGCTCCGGCAAGGTCGACAAGCGGAAGACTTTTTTCAAGACGGCGAAGAAGATCGGCGCGGTCGAGGACCTGTCCGTTGCCGACAAGGAACGTGGCAGCCGGGCGGCGTTGATCGTGCGGCAGCGCTTGGCCGAGCTGGGCAAAAAAATCACCGCGCACGATGCCGACGAGCTGGTGCTCCTGGCCGGCACCAACCTTCAGCAACTGCACAGTGAGGCCGATAAACTCGCGGCCTTCGCCGGCGAGCGCGACGAGGTCACGCGGGAAGACGTGCACGCGATTGCCACCCGCACCAAGCAGGCGCAGGCGTTCGCGCTGGCCGACGCGCTGGGCGAGCGGAATCTGCCCAAGCTGCTGCGCGTACTCGACGAGGAATTGTGGGCGGTGAAACTCGACGCCAAAAAATCGCCCATCGCGCTGCTGTACGGCCTGATCTCGAAGGTGCGCACGATGATTTTTCTCCGGGAAATGTTGCGGCTGAAATGGATCCGCACCGGCGGCGGCTACCCGCAGTTCAAGTCGCAACTCGAAGCCATCCCGGACGACCGCATGCCGGACGACCGGAAGTTCAACCCCAAGGCGATGCACCCGTACATGCTCTTCAACGCGCTTGGCCACGCGCGGCGCTATTCGGAGGAGGAACTCACCCGCGCGATGGATATTCTGCTGCGCTGCAACCGGCAGTTGGTCTCGTCGAGCACCGACGACACTCTGCTCCTGCAACAGGCGCTGGTGCAAATCGTCAGCAAAGCGGCGTAGCTCCGGCGCTTGGCCAAGCGGGGTTTTGAATGTTCATCGGGCCGGTTGTTCTTTACGCTTCGCCGCGCATGAATCAGGTGGCTCTCATCACGGGCGCGTCTCGCGGGATTGGCCGGGGCATCGCGCTGGAGCTGGCTGCGGAGGGATTTGACGTGGTGATCAACTATGCCGGAAACCAAGCCGCCGCCGCCGAGACGGCCAAGCGCTGCACCGAGCGTGCCGCCGCTGCCAAGCACACGATCCGCGCCGAGGTGTGCCAAGGCGACGTTGGCCAAGCGGCGGATCGCGAGCGGTTGATGGGCTTCACGCGCGACTCACTTGGCCGGCTCGATCTGCTCGTCAACAACGCCGGCATCACCTCCATCGGCCGCGTCGACCTGCTCGATGCCACCGAGGAAAACTGGGATGCCCTCATGGCGATCAACTTGAAAGGGCCGTTTTTTCTCAGCCAACTCGCCGCCCGATGGATGATCGGGCAGACCGAGGCCGACGCCGCGCGTCGCCCAAAAATCGTCAGCATCTCCTCCGTTAGCGCTCACACCGTCTCGACCAATCGCGGCGACTACTGCGTGGCCAAGGCCGGCCTCGGGATGGTGACCAAGTTGTTCGCCGCGCGCCTGGCCGATCACGGCATCAACGTGTACGAGGTCTGCCCCGGCGTGATCGCCTCCGACATGACCGCGCCGGTGCGCGAAAAATACGACAAGCTGATCGCCGACGGGCTGGCACCGATCCGCCGCTGGGGCGAGCCAAGCGATGTCGGCAAGGCAGTGGTTGCGTTGGCGCGTGATTATTTTCCGTTCACCACCGGCGAGGTGTTCAACGTGGACGGCGGCTTCAACGTCCGGAAACTTTAACCCATGGCCATCAAGATCGACCGCAAACTGACGCCGCAAAAACTCGTTCCCAAACTGGAACGATTCTTTGAGCTTTCCGGGCAAAAGATTTTGTCCATCCAAAAAAAATGGCGTGCGGCCAACGGTACGCCGGTGTTCACCGTGAACGGCCAATACACCACGCGCGGCTGGACCGAGTGGACGCACGGCTTTCAGTTCGGCTCGGCCGTGCTGCAGTACGACGCCACCGGCGACGAGCGGTTTTTGAAGATCGGCCGGCGTGGCACGGTGAAGCACATGGCGTCGCACGTGTCGCACACCGGCGTGCACGATCACGGTTTCAATAACGTCTCGACTTACGGCAACCTCCGCCGCCTCATGCGCGAGGGAAAGATTGTCCACGACCCGCGAGAGATGGAGTTTTACGAACTGGCGCTCAAGGTCTCCGGCGCCGTACAGGCGGCGCGCTGGACCGATATTCCCGGCGGCGGCTACATTTATTCGTTTAACGGCCCGCACTCGTTGTTCATCGACACGATTCGCTCGCTGCGCTCGCTCGCCGTGGCGCACCAGCTTGGCCACGCGCTGATGGGTGAGCGGGATCGGAAAATCTCACTGCTCGGCCGGCTCGTGCAGCACGCTGGGGCGACAGCGGCGCACGGTGTTTATTACGGCGAAGGCCGCGACGCATTCGACGTGCGCGGCCGCACGGCGCACGAGAGCATTTTCAACCTGAACGATGGCAGTTACCGCTGCCCGAACTCGCAGCAGGGCTACTCCCCGTTCAGCACGTGGACGCGCGGCTTGGCTTGGGCGGTCTGCGGCTATGCCGAGCAGCTCGAGTTGTTCCGCACGCTCACCGATGCCGCGCTCAAGCCGTTCGGGGGCAGGCACAAGTTGACGGCCATGCTGCTGAAGGCGGCCACTGCCACCGCCGATTTTTACGTCAGCAACAGTTGCACCGACGGCGTTCCCGCTTGGGACACCGGTGCACCGAAACTGCACCGTCTGGGCAACTACTTGGCCAAGCGCTCGGAGCCGTGCAACGACTTCGAGCCGGTCGACTCTTCTGCAGCGGCGATCGCGGCGCAGGGGCTGGTCCGCTTGGGCAATTTCCTGAAAAATAGCGGCAAAAAAGCTGACGGCACGCGCTACCGGCAGGCCGGATTGACCATCGCCAACACCTTGCTGCAGGAACCGTATCTCTCCACGGATGCCAAACATCAGGGTCTGGTTTTGCACTCGGTTTATCATCGGCCCAACGGCTGGGATCACATCCCGCGCGGCCGCAAAATCCCGTGCGGCGAAAGCTCGATGTGGGGCGACTACCACGCGCGCGAACTGGCGCTGATGCTCCTCCGCGAGGCGCGCGGCGAATGCTACCTCACGTTTTTCGACTACTGAGCTGACTGTGCCCAAGCCGTTCAAACTCACGCGCGTCCCGTCGTTAAAAACTCCGGAAGCTTTCCGCGAACACGCAGCGACGCTTGGCCTCGACCTGCCGTGCGACGACACGATCCTGCCCGCTGCCGAGTCGCCCTTGGCCAAGCCGCTCGAGCGCGTTACGCTTGGCGGCAAGACGCCCGGCAACCGCATCGCCATTCACCCGATGGAGGGCTGGGACGGCACGACGAGCGGCGGGGTCACCGACGAGATGACACGCCGCTGGCAACGCTTCGGCGAAAGCGGGGCCAAGCTGATCCTCGGCGGCGAGGCGATGGCGGTGCGCCCCGACGGTCGAGCCAACCCGAACCAACTTATTCTCAACGAAGAAAACCAAGCCGGCATCGCCGGGTTGCGCGAGACGTCGATTGCGGCGCACGCCGCACGCTACGGCTCGACCGAGGACTTGGTGACCGGGTTTCAGTTGACGCATTCGGGACGCTTCTGCCGACCGAATGAGAAAACCAGATTCGAGCCGCGAGTCGCGTATCGGCATCCGATACTCGACGCGAAGTTCAACGTCACCAGCGACGACCAAACTTGGACCGATGACGAGATCGGCGAACTCATCGGCAGCTACGTCCGCGCTGCGCGGCTCGCCGCCGGGGCAGGGGCGGACTTCGTCGACCTCAAGCATTGCCACGGCTATCTGCTGCACGAATTTCTCAGCGCCCACACGCGCCCCGGCCGGTACGGCGGCTCGTTCGAGAACCGCACCCGAATCCTGTGCGAAATCATCGACGGCATCCGCGCCGACGGGAACACCATCGATGTGATCGTGCGAGTGAGCGCGTTCGACTTCGTGCCGTTCCGGGCTGATCCAACCCGGGCGCAGCCGGGCAAACTCGGCCCCGGCGTCCCGGAGGATTTCTCCCACTGCCTTCCGTATCACTACGGTTTCGGGCTGAATCCCAATAACCCGCTCGAGGTCGATCTCACGGAGCCGCAGCAGTTTGTGAAACTGTGCGGCGCCTTGGGTGTCAAGCTCGTGAGTCTCAGTGCTGGGTCGCCGTATTACAATCCCCACATCCAGCGTCCCGCCGCATATCCGCCGTCGGACGGCTATCAGCCGGCGCACGATCCACTCATCGACGTCGAGCGGCAGGTTCAAGTTGTCCGCCAAATCCGCGAAGCCGCACCCGCCAACCTCGCGATCGCCGGGTGCGCCTACAGTTATCTGCAGGATTATTTGCCGCACGTGACGCAGCGCCTCGTGCGGGAAGGGTGGGTCGATGTCGTCGGATTGGGTCGGATGGTTTTGAGTTATCCGGACATGCTCCCCGACGCGATGGCCAACGGCGCGCTGACGCCCAAGCGCATCTGCCGCACATTCAGCGACTGCACCACCGCCCCGCGCAACGGCATCGTCAGCGGCTGCTACCCGCTGGACGACTACTACAAAAACCGTCCCGAGTCCGATCAGCTCAAGCAGATCAAAAAATCGTTTTAGGCGACCGCCTGCAAAAGTGATCGTTCACCATAGCCAGTTCCCTGTCTCCGTGCAGCGGCAGTTGCTCGATGCGCTTCGGCTTGGCCAGGTGCCGCCCAGGTTTTTGTACGACGGCGATCGGCAAACGCAAAAGTGGCTTGCGGTGCACCGGGCGCATTCGCCGTCGCGGATCGATGCCGGCGTGCAGTCGATTTACGAGCAAGCGTTTGACGCGTCGCTTGGCCAAGCAGCGGGCGAGTCGGCTTGTCTCGTTGGCCTGGGTTGCGGCGGCGGGCAAAAGGACACCCGCTACTTGGCCAAGCTGAAGTCGATTTATTCGACGATCGATTACGTGCCGTGCGATGTCAGCCAAGCGATGACGCGGGTGGCGCGAGAAGCGGCGGCGGCGGAGTTGCCGCTCGAACGAATCCACCCGTTCGTGTGCGACTTGGCCAACGCGCCCGACCTTGGCCAAGCGCTCGACGGAATCGTGTCGCCGGAAACCAAGCGCGTGTTCACCTTCTTCGGGATGATCCCAAACCTCGAGCCGGCCGTGATCCTGCCGCGCTTGGCGGCGCTGCTACGGGAAGGCGACCGGTTGCTGCTCAGCGCCAACCTCGCGCCCGGCGACAATTATCGAAACGGCGTCGAGACGGTGCTGCCGCAATACGACAACACCGAGACGCGCGCTTGGCTGCTGTCGTTTCTCGAGGGAATGGGAGTGTCGCCGGCTGCGGGCCAACTGCGATTTGGCATCGAGGAGGTGGACGGATTGCTGCGGATCGTCGCCAACTTCAAGTTTTTGAACACGGTTCGATTGAGAGTCGCCGACGAGTCGGTCGAGTTTGCCGCCGGGCGTTCGTTGCGTCTCTTTTACTCCTACCGCCACACCGAGCAGACCTTGGCCAAGCGCTTGGCCAAGCACGGCCTTGCCGTCGCCGACTCGGAGATTGACGCTTCCGCCGAGGAGGGGGTGTTTCGCGTGGAGTGGGTTTAGCTGTCGCCGTATTCCTCCTGGCGGATTTCGCCGATGGCGTCGGAGTAGGCCTTGAAGATGTTGCCCTCGGGGATGACGCCGACGAGCTTGAGGTGATCCTTGGCACTGACGACCGGGACGCTTTCGCCGACGAACTCCTCCACTTTCTTCATCGCCGCAAAAATCGAGGTCATGTCGGTGAGCGTGATCTGCTCGTGCTGCGCGAGGTCGCCGACGGCAGGATCGTCCTGCGCCGGGTTGCGTTGAATCTGCAGCAACTCGTTGAGGGTCACCTGGCCAAGGTAGGTGTCCGTTTCGCTGACGATATAGCCTTCCGTCTGGTCGGCGGCGAGCAGGCGGTCGAGCGCCTGGCTGCAGCGGGACTCGGGGGTAATCTTTACGAAGTCGTGGGTCACGTAGTCGTGGATGGTCTTTTGCTGAAGCACGACCTTGTCCTTGCCGAGCGAGAAGTCGAAGCCGCGCGCGAGTAGTTGCACGTCGAAGAGCGACCGGCCGAAGAGCCGCGAGCAGATGATGTTGGAAAACACGACGCTGATGAGCACCGCCTTGGCCAAGTCGTAGTTTTCCGTCAGCTCGAACACGACGAGGATGGTCGAGATTGGCGCGCCGATGACGGCGCTGGTTACCGCGCCCATGCCGCAGATCGCGTAAAACGAGAGGTTCAACGGGCCGGGCACCATCGCCTCGAGCGCGAGTCCGAACAGCGCGCCAAACGTTGCCCCGATAAACAGCGCCGGGCTGAACACGCCGCCGCCGAACCCCATCCCGAGGCAGAAGCCGGTCATCACCGACTTGCCGAGGCACAACACGGCGAGCAGCAACAGTGCCTTAAGCACAAACTCCTTCGCGCCGATGACCGAGTCCATCGTCGTCATGCCGATGATGTAATCGAGATTACCGCTGCGCACCTGCTCGATGTTGAGGGTGGCCTTGGTGGTTTCCAGTCCCGCCCCGAGCAACTCCGGCACGGCGAGGCAGACGAGGCCAAGCACCAGCCCAGCCAGCGGCGGCTTGGCCCAGAGCGGCAGCATGAGCTTGCCGGCGAGTTTGCCGGACAGGATCACGCCGCGCATGTAAAAGAGTGCCACCGCCGCGCCCACCACGCCAACCAGCAGGAACGCACCGTACTCATAAGCGTGCTGAACGCTGACCTCCCCGACCTCGAGCAGTCGCGGTCTTGCGAACACCTCCGTGGCCATCACCTGGCTGACGTAGGCGGAGATGGTCACCGGTGCGAAGGCGCGGATGGAGTAGTGGCGCAGGATGACCTCGTGCGCGAAAATGACGCCGGCGATCGGCGCGTTGAACGCGGTTGAGATGGCCGATGACACGCCGCACGCGACCGCGATCACGCCCAAGCGCCGGTGATCCGCCGTGACCTTGGCCAGGAGCGAGCCGACAAACGCGCCGAGGCTGGCCAACGGGCCATACATGCCGACCGACGCGCCGAAGCTGATCGAGGTGAAGTTGGTGAGCGTGGTTAACAGGCCGGTGCGAGCCGGGATTTTGCTGCTGCCGGTTTGCGCCGCGAAGATGATATCCGGAATGCCGTGCGGCCGGTTGCCCCGGAGGAGCATCAGCAGTCCTCCGACGATGAGTCCGCCCACGACCGGGGCCAGCACCGTGAACCACGGGAGCAGCTTGGCCACGCCGTCGCCGGTGCGAGCGTGGGGCGCAATGAACAGCTTGTCGTTAATCCACGCGATGCCCTCGACGAATGCCTCCGACGCGATCGACGCCATCAGGCCAATGAACGCCGCCAGCCCGAAGGAGATCAGGAAGCGTTGAGGGGAGTAGTTCTTGAGCCAGCGAGTCATCGGGACTGCGGCCGCAGCGGCGGGTTCGTTTACGGCACGGGGAGTTCGTCGAGGATTTTTTGGATGATGGTTTCGGAGCTTTTCTCCTCGGCCTCCGCCTCGAAGGTGACCGAGACGCGGTGGCGCAGGACATCCTGGGCGACGCTCTTAACATCTTGCGGCGTGACGAAGCCGCGGCCGCGCAGGAAGGCGTGCGCCTTGGCCGTGAGCGTGAGGGCGATGGTGGCGCGCGGCGAGGCGCCCAGCTGGATGAAGTCGGCGACGTCGATGCCATACCGCTCCGGGTCGCGCGTGCAGCAGACCATGTCGACGATGTAGTCCTTGACCTTGTCGTCGGTGTAAATGTTGTTGATGACGTCGCGGGCCTTGAGGATGTCATCGACGGTGACGACCTGCTGCGTTTCCGGTGCGGCGCTGGTGCGGCCCATGAGGTCGAGGATCTCGCGTTCCTCGTCGCGATCCGGGTGGGTGATTTTCACCTTGAGCATGAACCGGTCAACCTGTGCCTCGGGCAGCGGGTAGGTGCCTTCCTGGTCGATCGGGTTTTGCGTGGCGAGCACGAGGAACGGCTCGGGCAGCGGATACGTTTTGTCGCCGATGGTGACTTGGCGTTCCTGCATGGCCTCGAGCAGGGCACTCTGCACCTTGGCCGGGGCGCGGTTGATTTCATCGGCCAACACCAAGTTGGCGAACACCGGCCCTTTGCGCGTGGTGAAGCTGCCGGATTGTGGGTTGTAAATCTGCGTGCCGACGACATCGGCCGGGAGCATGTCCGGCGTGAACTGCAGCCGGGCAAACTGGGCGTCCATGCAGTGGGCGAGCGACTTGATCGAGAGGGTCTTGGCCAGGCCGGGCACGCCCTCGAGCAGCACGTGGCCGTTGGCCAGCAGGCCGATGATCAGCCGCTCAACGAGCATTTTCTGCCCGATGACGACTTTTCCCATCTCGCCCAGCAACGGCTGCACGAAGGCGCTGGCGCGCTCGACTTCCTCATTGATGGCAGTGATCCCTGCGTTCATGGGCGGCGGAGTATTAAAAAAAATCGAACTTAAAACAAGGTGCGGGCGCTCTCGATATCGCGTGCGATCTGCGCGGCCAACTCGCCGGCCGAGCCGAACCGCCGCTCGTCGCGCAGCCGGTCGACCAGCTCGAGCTCGAGCCGTTGGCCGTACAGGTCGCCGTCGAAGTCCAGCAGGTGCGCCTCGACCTGCGGCGTTGGGTTGGGCTTGGCCACGGTGGGGCGCAGCCCGATGTTGAGCACGGCGCGGTGCGTCGCTTGGCCAAGCCGGGCGTGCGCGGCGTAGACGCCGTTCGGCGGCAGGGCCAGGCCGAGGGTGTCGAGGTTGGCGGTGGGGAACCCGATCCCGCGGCCGCGGCCGTCGCCTCGGACGACGATGCCCTCGATGGCGAAGGTGCGGCCGAGCATCTGCCCGGCGTCGTCGAGGCGTCCGTCGCGCACGGCGGCGCGGATGCGTGTGCTGCTCACCGGCTCGCCATCGAGGGCGACGGCCTGCAGGCCGTGCACGCGGAAGCCAAGCGCTTGGCCAAGCGTGCGGAGCAGCTTGACGTTGCCGTCGCGCCGGTGGCCAAAGGTGAAATTTGCCCCGACACAAATGCTGTGGATCGCTCCGAAGCCGGCGGCCAGATCGCGGACGAACTCCGCACCCGGTTTGCGGCAAAACTCCTCGTCAAACTCGATCACCAGCGCGGCATCGAGGCCAAGCGACTCGATGGCGCGGAGCCGCTGGGCGCGGGTTTGCAGCAGGGCGGGGGCGCGGCCGGGCGCGATGACGGTGGCGGGATGCCGGTCGAACGTGACCGCGACGGACAGCGCCTCGTGCTGGTGGCTGTCCTCGATGGCCTGTCGCAGCACCTGCCGGTGGCCAAGGTGCACGCCGTCAAACATGCCGATCGCGAGGCACACTCTGCGGCTGCCGTTGGCCAGGTCGGCCGGTTGGTCGAGATGGTTCACGGCTCGGCGGCGGCGGAGAGCTGGAGGAGCGGCACGACGCGCTTGGCCAGGTCGTCCAGCGAGAGGGTGGTCAACTCCTCGAGCCGCGTGGCGGCGCTGACCTTGAACCGTCCGGAGATCGTCCGGCGCAGCCCGGCCAGGTGCGCGCCGCAGCCCAGCGCCTGGCCGAGGTCATGCGCGAGCGAGCGCACGTAGGTGCCCTTGGTGCAGGCAATCTTGAACCAGGCGTACGGCGGCTCGTATGCGCTGATGAGAAACTTGTACAGGTGGATGAACCGCTCGCGCCGCTCGACCTCCAGTCCCTTACGGGCGAGCTTGTGCAGCGGTGTGCCGTTGATCTTGATGGCGCTGACCATCGGCGGCAGTTGCATCTGGTCGCCGAGGTAGGCGTTGGCCGCCTCCTGCAGCGCCTCAAGGGTGAGGTCGGGCACCGGCTTGGTTTCACCAATCTCGCCCTCGGCGTCGTAGGTGTTGGTGGTCTCGCCGAGTTTGAAGGAGCCGACGTAAACCTTGTCGTCGGCCATCATTTTTTCGGAGAGCTTGGTGGCCCGGCCGAGCAGGAGGATGAGCAGGCCGGTGGCGGCCGGGTCAAGCGTGCCGCAATGGCCGACCTTCTTGATGCGGTAACATTGCCGGACGGTGTCGACGATGTCGTGCGAGGTCGGGCCGGCCGGCTTGTCGATGAGGAGTGCGCCGTCCAGTGCGTTGAACTCCTTCATGCTCATGACGGGCGGGCGTCGAGTGCCCGGCGGATGGCGGCGACGACGCGGCGCTGCACCCCCATCGGCTTGCCGGCGATGCGCGCCCCGGCCGCAGCCTGATGGCCGCCGCCGCCGAATTGCCCGGCGATGTCGCTGACGTTTACGTTTTTGTCCTTGGAGCGAAGGCTGATGCGGGTCAGCTCCGGTTCCAGCTCCTCGAACACGCAGGCGACAACGACCGGCTCGACGGCGCGAATATGGTCGATCAACCCCTCCGTGTCGCTGGCGGTGGCGCCGGTGCGGGCGAAGTCCTCCTCCTTCAGCCAAAAATAGGCGATCTGGTTGTCGTGCGTGAGGCGAAACTTGTTGTAGACGCGCCGCAGCAGCTTCACACGGGAGAGGGGGTACGACTGGTAAACCTCGTCGCAGACGGTGGCCAGGTCGGCGCCTTTTTTAACGAGGTCTCCGGCGGCGTAGTAGGTCTCCGGCAGGGTGGTGGGGTATTGGAACGAGCCGGTGTCGGTCGAGATGGCGGTGAACAGGCAGTCGGCGATTCGGGGCGTGACCTTCCAGCCGGCTTTTTTGATCAATTGATAGACCAGTTCCCCGCTCGACGGCTCCTTGCTGGCGATCCAGTTCACGTCGCCGAACCGGGTGTTGCTGGCGTGGTGGTCGATGTTGATGAGCCTCTTGCGGTTGGCGATGTGCTCCTGCGCGGTGCCGAGCCGGTCGATGCTGGCCGCGTCCACAGCAACGACGCAGTCGAACGGGCGCTTGATCGGCCGCGGCGCCTGGATGAGCTGGTCCGGGTCGAGGAACCGCAGCTTGGCCGGGACGGGATCCTGATTCCAACAGGTGACCTCCTTGCCCTGCTCGAGTAGCGCCAGCGCGAGGCCAAGCGTCGAGCCGATGCAGTCGCCGTCCGGCCGCATGTGGCTGCAGACGGCGATGGTGTGGCTCTCGCCGAGGATCTCGAGGATCCGGTCAATCGTTTTCAGTCGGGCCTTTGTCATCGGCTTGGCCAAGCGGGGGTTCCTTCTCGATCTCGTCGAGGATGTGGAGCACCCGGTCGCCCCGGTTGCGGGCCTCGTCGAGGGTGAACTTCAGCCGGGGCGTGTAGCGCAGCTCGACCGCTTGGCCAAGCTGGGCCTGGATTTTCCCGGCCGCCTTGCGCACGGCGCGAAACGCCTTGCGCTGGGCCGGCTCGTCGCCGATGGAGGAGACGAAGACCGTGGCGGAATGGAGGTCATTCGAGACGCCGACCTCGCTGACACTGACCAGGCCAAGCTCCACCGGGAACTCGCGCCGGAAAATCTCGTTGAGTTCCCGCTTGAGCAGTTCGCGCACGCGCATGTGGCGCAAGTTGGGCATGGCCGGACGGGCGGTGGGTTACAGTGACTGGGCGATCTTCTCCTGCGTGTAGCACTCGACGATGTCGCCTTCCTTAAAGTCGTCGAAGCCGTCGAGCCGGATGCCGCACTCCATGCCGGTGCGCACCTCGTTGACCTCGTCCTTGAACCGCTTGAGCGTGTGGGAGATGCCCTCGTACACGAGATCGCCCTTGCGGGTGACGCGCATCTTGCCGCGCACGATCTTGCCGCTGGTGACGGCGCAGCCGGCGACGTTGCCGCCCTTGCTGAGCTCGAAAATCTTGCGTACCTCCGCCTGGCCGGTGACGACGTCCTTCATCAACGGGTCGAGCAGGCCGGCCATCGCCTCTTTCACCTCGTCGATCAACTCGTAGATGATGGCGTAAAGCTTGATCTGGACGCCCTCGCGCTTGGCCACGTCGCCGACGCCGGTGTCGATCTTGGCGTGGAAGCCCAGGATGACCGCATCCGAGGCGCTGGCCAGCGTGGCGTCGGACTCGGAGATGGCGCCAACCCCGGAGTGGATCACCTCGGCCTCCACCTTGGCCGAGTCGATCTTGTTGATGGAATCGACAATCGCCTCGACTGAGCCTTGCGTGTCGGCCTTGACGATGAGCTTGAGGGTCTTGTCCTCGTCCGCCTTGATTCGGTTGAACAGGGACTCGAGCGTCATCTTGCGCTTTTTGGTGACGGCTTCGTCCCGCTCCTTGTCCTCGCGCTCCTCGCAGACGGTGCGGGCCTCTTTTTCACCGGGCAGGATGTTGAACTCGGCACCGGCTCCCGGCACACCGTTCAGGCCGAGCACCTTCACGGCGGAGGAGGGGCCGGCCTGCTTGATGCGCTTGCCCTCGTGATCCACCAGTGCGCGCACCTTGCCAAAAAAGTTGCCGCAGACCATGACATCGCCGACCTTCAGCGTGCCTTTGCGGACGAGCAGCGTGGCGGTCGGGCCGCCGGCCTCCATGCCGGACTCGACAACGTTGCCGACCGCCTTGCGGTTCGGGTTGGCCTTCAACTCGAGCACCTCGGCCTGAAGCAGGACCATGCTGAGCAGCTTGTCGACGTTGGTGTTTTTCAACGCGGAGACATCGACGAAAATGGTTTGCCCGCCCCACTCCTCGCAGACGACGCCTTTTTCCTGCAACTGGGTGCGGGCTTTCATCGGGTTGGCGCTGGGGTGGTCGATCTTGTTGACGGCCACGATGATCGGCACCTCGGCGGCCTGCGCGTGGCTGAGGGCCTCCATCGTCTGCGGCATGACACCGTCGTCCGCGCCGACGACGAGGATGACGATGTCGGTCACGTTGGCCCCGCGGGCGCGCATGGCGCTGAAGGCGGCGTGGCCCGGCGTGTCGAGGAAGGTGATCTGCTCCAGTTGCTTCGGGTGCTCGGGGTGGGGGACGTCGATGGTGTACGCGCCGATGTGCTGGGTGATGCCGCCGGCCTCTCCGGCGGTGATGTTTGACTTTCGGATGACATCGAGCAGCGTGGTTTTGCCGTGGTCGACATGGCCCATGATGGTGACCACCGGGGCGCGGGGCTGCAAATCCTCCTCACTGTCCTCCGCGTCGAGCACGACCTTTTTCCGGGTCGAGACCTTGACGAGGCCGGCACCGCGCTCGCGGCGCTCGAGCCGGAAACGGAAACCGTTCTTGGCGCAGATTTCGCGGGCGACCGGCTCCTCGATGGATTGGTTGATGTTGGCGAAGACGTTGAGCGACATCAGGTCGGCGATCAACTGGAACGGCTTGCGCTTCATCTCCTCGGCGAGGTCGCGGACGATGATCGGCGGCTTCATGGCGATCAGCGGGCCGTCGGCTGGCACCTCGAATCTCGGCTTGCCCGGTTCGCGCGCGGGGGCTGGAGCGCCCTGCTTGGCCTCGTCGGCCTTGGACGGTTTCTTGGCGGGCTTGTCTTTTTTCTTTTTGCGTTCCCGCACCGCCGGGCGCACCGGCATTTTGCCCAGCTCGATGAAGCCCACTTTTTTGCCGAGGTCGCTTGGTTCCTCTTCCTCCGGTTTCTCGGCGGTGTCCTGGGACTCTTCCGGCTCGGTTTCCTCTTCGGTTTCCTCCTCCACCTCCTCCGGTTCTTCCGGTTCTTCCACCTCCTCCGGTTCTTCCGGTTCTTCCGGTTCTTCCGGCTTCTCGGCGGGCGCGGTGATGATCACCGGCTCGGCCGCGGCCGGGGCCGCTTCGGGCTCGGGCTCGGGCTCCTGTGTGCCGGCGATCTGTTCCTCGAGGTACTCGGCGGTGATCTTGTCGAGGGTGCTCGAGGCGACCTTCGCGTTGGTGATCCCCAACTCCTTGGCCTTGGCCAGGACTTCCTTGCTGGGAATCCCCGCCTTTTTGGCAATCTCGTAAATGCGAACGGGCATAAAAAATCGTATTCTTGCGCTTGGCCAAGGGGAACGGCCGCTTGGCCAAGCGGCGGGGCACTCTCCGCGGTTACTCGGCCTCCTTCGTCGGGTCGGCCTCTTCAGCGATCACGGGCTCGGGGGGGGTGTCCTCTTCAGGCTCGGCGGCGGCTTCGGGGGGAGCCTCCCCGGTCAGCGGGTTGGCGCTCAATCCTGCGCGGCGTTCTTTCTCCGCGATGGCGGCGGCCTGGACCGACTCGGCATGATCCGCGAGGCCTGGGATATCCGCAAGGTCGCCTGCCTCGAGGCCGATCAAGGCATCCAGTGTCAGCAGACCGGCGTGGACAAGGGCGTCGGCCTGCTCCTTTTCGATACCGGGGATGGCGGCCAGCGCCTCGACGGCTCCGGCGACCTGTTCCTCGAACCCGACGCGAACCTCTTCCTCCGGGTCGATGTCGATCTGCCACCCGGTGAGGATGCTGGTGAGGCGGGCGTTCTGGCCGCGGCGCCCGATGGTTAGCGAGAGTTGATCGGGATCCACCAGGATGTGGGCCCTTTTTTTGTCATGATCGATCTCCAGCCGCTTAAGCTGGGCTGGGGCGAGGGAGTTGGTCACGTAGGTCTCGATGTCGTCATCCCAGCGGATGATGTCGATTTTCTCGTTGTTGAGTTCGCGGACGATGTTTTTCACCCGTTGTCCGCGGAGGCCGACGCAGGCACCAACGGGATCCACCTTTTCATCCCTCGAGTGCACCGCGAGCTTGGTTCGGAAGCCGGGCTCGCGGGCGATGCCCTTGACCTCGATCGTGCCGTCGTTGATCTCGGACACCTCGAGTTGAAACAGCTTGAGCACGAAGTCGGTGTCTCTCCGTGAGAGGATGATCTCGGAGTGGCTGTCCGAGCCTTGCACGGTTTTCACCAGGCACCGGATGCGTTCGCCCCGCTGGTATTCCTCGGTGGGCACACGCTCGCGGTTGGGCAGCAGAGCCTCGAATTTACCCAGGTCAACGAGGACATCCGATCGGTCGAAACCCCGAACCTCGCCGCTGACGATGTCGCCGACGCGATCTTTGAACTCGGAGTAAATCAACGCCTTCTCCGCCCGGCGAATGGCTTGCATCAGCGCCTGCTTGGCGTTTTGCGAGGCGATCCGGCCGAAGTTTTTTGGGGTGACCTCGACTTCCAGTTCCTCATCCAGTTGAGCGTCCGGCTTGTGGCGTCTTGCCGACTCAAGGCTGATTTCGTTTTGTTTGTCAGCGACGGTCTCCACCACGATCAGGGAGGCGAAGGCGCGGATGTCACCGTCCTTGCGGTCGATTTCACACCGCAACTCCCGGGCCGGGCCGACCGCTCGCTTGGCCGCGGAGACCATTGCGTCCTCGACAGCGCTGATAAGGATCTCCCGATCGAGCCCCTTTTCGCGCTCCCAATACTCCATGCTGGCTATAAATTCCGCATTCATCGTTATCCTCTTTCGACAAGCCCTAAACCGTTCGTGCCGAACAAAAAAGCCGGCAGATTGCTCTCCGACTTCACTCACTCCCAACAGAGTTGACTGACTACGCTGACACCCAAGGGTGGCAACCGGCTTCAGGCTAGTCGTTCCGGCTGAGCAGCGTCAAGTGCAAAAGGCCGTCCGGATGGGCTGTTTTTTGGTTTTTTGACCAAAAACGACTGGCCGGACATGAATTTGGGTTTCCCGGCCGGTGGCCCACGGGTAGCGTGCGGGCGCAGTGGCGGATGATCGACCGAAGGAAGCTTGGCAGCCGTTGACGTTCGGAGGCGTGGCCCGGTTCGCCGTGGCCAGCCGCTGGCGGTTGCTGACGGTGGAACTCGTCTTTGCGCTGATGGTCGCCACGACGGGGGTGTGGTTCGTCCAGCAGGCCTGGGTGCCGGTGATTGACAAGTCGATCCGGCAAATGCCGCCGACCGGGGAGATCCGAGGCGGCCGGCTCGCTTGGCCAAGCGGGGCCGTGGTTCAGCAGGAGGGGCCGTTTATGCGGATCGACGTCCGTCCCGGTGGCTTCACCAATGTCGTGGAATCGGCCGATTTCGTACTGGCCTTCGGGCCGGATCAACTGAAGATCGGCAGCAGTCTTGGGCTTGGCCTGCTGCCGCTGCCGTATCCCAACGGCTGGATCTGGTCGTTCAACAAAACCGAGTTGGAGCCGTGGTGGGGGGCGCGTTCCCACATGGTGCTGGCCGGGCTTGGCCTGCTGGTCGTGGTGATGCTGCTGATCGCCTGGTCCGCGCTCGGTTTGCTGTACGCGTTTCCGGTCAAGGTCTTCTCCGTCAACCGGGTCGGTTGGGTTGGCGCCAGGAAGATCGCGGTTGCCGCCCAGCTGCCGGGCGCGTTGGTGATGAGCATCGGCATCGTGCTTTACGGCCTGAAGCAACTCGACTTGGTGGGCCTGCTCGTCGTGTGGGGTGTGCACTTGGTGTTGTCGTGGGTGTATTTGATGCTTTCTCCGATCCTCGCCCCCAAACCGCCCAAGCCCCAAAAGGCCAAGCCGAAGAAAACCAAGGCCAAGCGCGGTTCGGAAGACAATCCCTTTGACGATCCTTCAGAGAATCCGGGCAACCCTTTCGGCAGCGGTTGAGCGGCCCGGCGCTTGGCCAAGCGGGTGCGAAACCAAGCCCAATGCGGGACGCTTGCCAACCTCGGAAGCCAACGACTGAGACATTATGTCACATATGACCCGGTTTTATGGCTGTACTTCGTCAGGTTGTAAAACACATAAGTAACTCAATTACAGTATTTTAACTCTCATTATTGGCGCTTGGCATCTGGGTTGCTCAAGGGTGTCGGTATTGTTATGGGAAAAGTTTTAGGCATCGATTTGGGAACGACGAACTGCTGCATGTCTGTCATGGACGGCGGGGAACCGCTCGTGCTTGAGAATTCAGAGGGCCGCCGGACGACGCCGTCGGTCGTGGCATTTGCCAAGGATGGCGAGCGACTGGTGGGCGATGCAGCCAAGCGCCAGGCCGTCACCAACCCCAGGAATACCATTTTCTCCATCAAGCGGTTCATGGGGCGCAAATTCGATGAAATCGGCTCGGAGGCCAAGCGGGTGCCATACAAGGTGGTGAAGGCGTCCAACGGGGATGCCGCCGTGGAGGTGGAGGTTGGCGGGGAGGCGAAACAGTACAGTCCGCCGGAGATTTCCGCGATGATTTTGAGCAAGCTCAAGGCGGACGCAGAGATGCGCTTGGGCGAAACGATCACCGAGGCCGTCGTCACAGTTCCCGCCTATTACAACGACACGCAGCGTCAGGCAACCAAGGACGCCGGCAAGATCGCCGGCTTGGACGTGCTGCGGATCATCAATGAGCCGACGGCCGCCTCGCTGGCGTACGGGCTCGACAAGAAGACGGATCAGAACATCGCCGTGTACGACCTTGGCGGCGGGACGTTTGACATCTCGGTGCTGGAGATCGGCGACGGGGTGTTCGAGGTGAAAGCCACAAACGGCGACACCCAACTCGGTGGCGACGACTGGGACAACGCTGTTATCGACTGGGTGCTCGACACGTTCAAGGAGGAGAACGGCATGGATCTGCGGACCCAGTCGGATGCATTGCAGCGCATCAAGGAGGAGGCCGAGAAGGCCAAGATTTCATTGTCCAGCTCCACGAGCTACGACCTGAACCTGCCGTTCATTACGGCGGATGCCAGCGGCCCCAAGCACATCAACGTGCAGTTGTCGCGGGCCAAGCTGGAGCAGCTCTGCGACGAGTTGTTTGAGCGCACCCTCGGGCCGGTGCAGTCCTGTTTAAAAGATGCAGAAGTCAGCACAAGCGACATCAAGGATCTCGTCCTGGTCGGCGGAATGACCCGGATGCCCAAGGTGGTGGAGACCGCCGAGGTGGCTATCGGCAGGAAACCCAACCAGGGGGTCAACCCGGACGAGGTGGTCGCGGTCGGGGCCGCCATTCAGGGCGGCGTCCTCAAGGGGGACGTGAAGGATGTGCTGCTGCTCGACGTCACGCCGCTCTCGCTTGGCATCGAGACCATGGGCGCGGTGATGACCAAGTTGATCGAGCGCAACACCACCATCCCGACCAAGAAATCAGAAATTTTCTCCACCGCCGCCGACAGCCAGCCGGCGGTGGACATCCACGTGCTGCAAGGCGAGCGCGAGTTCGCCAACGACAACAAGAGCATCGGCAAATTTCAATTGACGGAGATCCCGCCAGCGCCCCGGGGAACACCGCAGATTGAGGTGACGTTTGACATTGACGCCAACGGCATTCTCAACGTCAACGCCAAGGATCTTGGCACCGGCAAGGAGCAGAAGATCACCATCACCGCCAGCAGCGGCCTCTCGGAGGAGGACATCGAGAACATGAAGCAGGATGCCGAGGCGCACGCCGACGACGACAAAAAACGCCGCGAGGAGGTCGACCTGCGTAACAACGCCGACAATCTGGCCTACCAGACGGAGAAGCTGCTCAAGGAGAACGGCGACAAGATTTCCGGTGACAAAAAAAGCGCGCTCGAGGCGGCCAACAACGAGTTGAAGGAGGCGGTGAAAGGCTCCGACTCCGACACGATCAAGGCCGCCACGGAGAAACTGCAACAAGTCGTGCAGGACGCCTCCGGTGACATTTACAAGGCCGCCCAGGAAGCCCAGGCCGCCGGCGGCGCGGAGCCGGGCGGCGACGCAGCCCCGGCCGACGAGGACGAACCGGCCAAGAAGGACGAGGGGCCCATCATCGACGCCGAGGTCGTGGAGGAAAAGGCCGACCGATAATTTAGCCGCGCTTGGCCGGGGCCGGGTGGCCCTGACTTTCCGGCGCGGCACACTTTCCCGCCCGAGGTGGGAACCAACACAGCAAGTTAGATAAAAAACGAACATGGCACTAAAACTAAAACCGCTCGGCGATCGCATCATTGTGGAGCCGATCGAGGACAAGGAGCAGCAATCGGAGGGTGGCATTATCATCCCGGATTCTGCCAAGGAAAAACCGACTGAAGCCAAGGTCTTGGCTTTGGGCACTGGCAAGACTGACGACGACGGCAACAAAATTGCCTTCGAGGTCAAGAAGGGTGACAAGGTGTTGATCAGCAAGTATGGCGGCACCGAGATCAAGGTCGATGGCAAGGAACTCAAGATTTTGAACTCCGACGACATCCTTGCAATCGTTGAATAACAATTTGGAAAGGAATAACGAAACATGTCAGCAAAACAACTGAAGTTTAACGAAGCGGCCCGGCAGGCCCTGCTCGCCGGTGTGACCACGCTGTCCAAGGCCGTGACCGCAACCCTCGGCCCCAAGGGCCGCAACGTCGTCCTCGACAAGAAGTTCGGCTCCCCCACGGTCACCAAGGACGGTGTCACCGTGGCCAAGGAGATCGACCTGGAGGATCCGTACGAGAACATGGGCGCCCAGATGGTGCGCGAGGTCTCCAGCAAGACCAGCGACGCCGCCGGCGATGGCACCACCACAGCCACAGTCTTGGCTGAGGCGATTTTCCGCGGCGGCCTCAAGCACGTCACCGCGGGGGCCAGCCCGATCGCCATCCAGCGTGGCATTCAAAAGGCGGTGGAAGCCGCCGTTGGCGCGCTAGACAAGGCATCCAAGAAGGTCAAGGACAAGGAGGAGATCAATCAAGTTGCCACCGTGTCCGCCAACTGGGACGGGGAGATCGGTAACATTATCGCCGACGCCATGGACAAGGTCGGCAAGGATGGCACCATCACCGTCGAGGAGGCCAAGTCCATCGAGACCACGCTCGATGTGGTCGAGGGCATGCAGTTCGACAAGGGCTACCTCTCGCCGTACTTCGTCACGGACACCGACTCCATGGAGTGCCGCCTCGAGGACGCTTACATTCTCATTTTCGAGAAGAAGATCAGCAGCCTCAAGGACATGGTGCCGCTGCTCGAGAAGGTTGCCAAGACCGGCAAGCCGATGCTCATCATCGCCGAGGACGTCGAGGGCGAGGCCTTGGCCACCCTCGTGGTCAACCGCATCCGAGGCACGCTGAACATCGCCGCCGTCAAGGCGCCCGGCTTCGGCGACCGCCGCAAGGCCATGCTCGAGGACATCGCCATCCTGACCGGCGGCCGCTGCATCACCGAGGATCTCGGCATCAAGCTCGAGTCCGTCGAGTTGAGCGACCTGGGCCGAGCCAAGAGCATCGTGGTGGACAAGGAAAACACCACCATGGTCGAGGGCGGCGGCAAGTCATCCGAGATCCAGGGCCGCGTGAACCAGATCCGCCGGCAGATCGAGGAGACCACCTCCGACTACGATCGCGAGAAATTGCAAGAGCGCCTGGCCAAGCTGGCCGGCGGTGTTGCCGTCATCAATGTCGGCGCAGCCACCGAGACCGAGATGAAGGAAAAGAAGGCCCGTGTCGAGGATGCCCTGCACGCCACACGCGCCGCGGTGGAGGAAGGCATCGTTCCCGGCGGCGGTGTCGCTTTGCTGCGCACCCGCCCGGCGATCGAAAAGCTACAATTGGAGGGCGACCAGCAGATCGGGGTCACCATCATCCGCAACGCCGTCGAGGCACCGCTGCGCGCCTTGGCCGCCAACGCTGGCCTCGAGGGTGCCGTGATCGTACAGAACGTTCTGGACAGCAAGGGCAACCAAGGCTTCAACGTTGCGACCGAGAAGTACGAGGACCTCGTCAAGGCTGGTGTTGTCGACCCGAAAAAGGTCACCCGCACCGCGCTGCAGAACGCCGGCTCCATCGCCGGGTTGCTGCTCACCACCGAGTGCCTGATCACCGAGATTCCGGAGAAGGAGCCGCCCATGCCGGCGGGCGGCGGGGGCCACGACCACGGCATGATGTAATTCGCGCTGTTCCAATAACAACAGCAATCCAAGGCGGGGCGTAAAATGCCCCGCCTTTTTTCGTCCCGCGGCCAAGCGCTTGGCTTGTCGCCAACCCCCGGCTCTGCTTAACTCAACGGCCGTTGATGCATCTCCGTTGGGCTGGTCTAGTTTTCCCGCTGCTCGTCGCTTGGCCAAGCGACGGCCGGGCGGCCGAGCCGGTGCCGCCTGCCGGGCTGGTGTGGGAGATCGAGTCGCTCGAACCGGGCGAGTTCGACTACCACCTCGACGACGGCTTGGTCATCCTCAACGACCGATTCCGCATCACGTTCGAGGAGCAGGGCGAACGCGCCTTCGTGATCGCCGACCGCGGCCGGCTCAACCAATCCACCGGCGAGATTTTTGCAGAGGGCAACGTCACGCTGCAAAACCGGGATCGCGTCTTCACCGCCGAACGCCTGTTGTACAACTTCCAGACCCGCGCGATGCAGACCGACCATTTCCGCGCCGGTCAGGCGCCGTTTTTCGTCGAGGGCACCAACATCAAAGGCGACGCCACGAACAACCACTTCTCGGCCGACGACGCTTGGCTGACCACCGACGACCGCGCCGACCCGGTGCTGCGACTCCGCACACGGCGCTTGAGCATCGTCCCCGGCAATTACATCGAGGCACGCGGCGCGACGCTCTACGCCGGCAAGGTTCCGGTGTTTTATTTTCCGTACTACCGCCACCGCCTCGATCGGCCGTCCAATCAATGGGGCCTCACGCCCGGTTACCGCAGCCGATACGGCCTGTTTTTTGAAGGCTCGTACAATTGGCAATTGAGCGACCGGCTGGGCGGCAAGGCGCACCTCGACTACCGCACGCGCCGGGGTTGGGCGGCCGGGCTGGACACGCGCTACGACCTTGGCCAAGCCGGCGCCGGCGAGGCGTCGGTCTACCTGCTGGACGACCGCGATCCCGCCGCCGGCGCGGACGACCGCTCCCGCAGCGCCGACTTTGCCGACCGCAACAACCGGCATCGGCTCAGCCTGTACCACACGGTCAACCTCCGGCCGGACTTCACGGCCAAGCTGCTGTTGCAGGAGCAGAGTGACGCGTTCGTGAACCGCGACTTTTTCGAGAGCCAATTTCGTCGCAATCCGCAGCCGGCGTCGCACATCGAGCTGGCCAAGCATTGGCGCAACTTCAGCGTCAGCCTGCTGGCCCAGCCGCGCATCGATGACTTTTACCAGGCGGTCGAGCGGCTGCCGGAGATTCGTCTGGCCGGCCTTCGCCAGCGGCTTGGCTCGTCGCCGGTTTTTTACGAGAGCGAAACCTCGGTCGGCCATTTCCGGTTTCGCCCGGCCGACACCGGCGTTGGCCTGCACGACTACGAGGCGTTCCGCGCCGACTCGCACCACCAACTGCTGCTGCCACGCACCTACTTCGGCTGGCTCAACGTCACACCACACGCCGGTGTCCGGCTGACGCATTACGGCGCGACGGCCGGCGGCGATCCCGCGCTTGGCCAAGCCGGCGGGATGGATCGCTCTGTGTTCAACACTGGCGTCGAGCTTTCGTTCAAGGCGTCGAGCACGTGGGCCAACGCCTCGAGCCGCCTGCTCGATGTCTACGGACTGCGACACATCGTGCAGCCGTTGGCCAATTACATTTACGTGTCGAAGCCGGACAAGCGCCCATGGGAGCTGCCGCAGTTCGACCGCGAACTGCAGACGCTGCGCCTGCGGCCGATCGATTTTCCCGACTACAACTCGATCGACAACATCGACTCGCGCAACGTCGTGCGCTTGGGCGTCCGGAATCGGCTGCAAACCAAGCGCAACGGCCAAGTCGATGACCTGCTCAACTGGGAACTGTTCACCGACTGGCGGCTGGAAACCGATGCGGGCGAGGCGCGCTTCAACGACGTTTACTCCGACTTGGAGCTCAAGCCGCGCTCGTGGCTCCTGCTTGGTTCGGAGGTGCGTTTCGACCCGAATGACAGCCGACTCAACGAGGCCAACCACACCCTTTCGCTGCTGCCCAACGACCGCTGGAGCTGGACACTTGGCCACCGTTATCTCCGCGATTTATCGCCGGACGAGTTGCGCGAGCGTTACCCGTACGACCCGTTTTTCCGGCAGCAACTCGACGCCGACTGGCGCTGGGGCAACGACCTGCTGTTCAGCCGCGTCTATTATCGCCTGAACGAGGAGTGGGGCTTCCGGATGCTTCACCAGTTCGAGGCCAGCGACGGCACGATGGAGGAACAGAGCTACAGCCTCTACCGCGACTTCTCCAGCGCGACGGCGGCGCTGCGATTCAGCCTGCGTGATCACCGCGCCGGCAAAGACGACTTCAGCGTCAGCCTCGTCTTCTCGCTCAAAGCCATACCCAGCGTCGGCTTGGGCGACGACAGCAACCGCCTCGAGACCCGCCTCTTCCGCTGATCATCCCTCTCAACCCGCGCTCGACGCCGCTTGGCCAAGCGGCTAGTTTCCCCGGCGTGAAAACCAAACTGCTTTGCTCACTCGCACTCACACTGTTGCTCACCGCCGTCGCAGCCAAGGCCGAGCGCCTGGTTTTGGTAAGCGCCTCGTACGGCAAAAACATCGTCGCGATTACGGACCGTGACGGCGACGTGATTTGGTCGCACAAGACCGCCGGGCCGCAGCGGGGCCACGCCGGTCACCACGACGTTCACCTCCTGCCCAACGGCAACATCCTCTACCACGATAGTTGGACCAAGCTCACCGAAATGACGTTGGCCAAGGAAGTCGTCTGGACCTACGACTCCGCCACAATGAACGGCAACAAGGGCAAGCGGGTGGACGTGCACGCCTTTGCTCGGCTCAAAAACGGCAACACCTCGATCGTCGAGAGCGGGGTGGGGCGCATCATCGAGGTCGACAAAAACGGCAAGATCATCCATGAGATTCCGATGAAAAGAGACGGCCGCCAAAACACCCGCTGGGTGCGTTTTACACCGGAGGGCAACCCCCTCGTCACCTCCGAGAATCCGGGGGTCGTCACCGAGTACAACCGCAAGGGCGAGATCGTTTGGGAGTACCTCATCAACACCCGCTGCTACGGCGCAATACGCCTGAAAAACGGCAACACGTTGATCGCCTCTGGCAGCGGCCACAGCGTGGTCGAGGTGACGCCCAAAAAAAAAGTCGTCTGGGAAATCAAGGACAACGTCCCCGGCACCGACATAAGCCTCGGATGGATGACCGCGTTGCAGGAACTCCGGAACGGCAACTTCATCATCGGCAACTGCCACGCCGGCGAGGGCAATCCGCAAATCTTCGAGATCACCCGCGACAAAAAAGTCGTGTGGGAATTCGACGAATGGGAGTTGGTCGGCAACGGTCTGGCCGTCTGGCAAATCCTCAACGACAAACAATCCAAGCGCCTCCGCCGGCAACTGGCCAAGCTAAAAAAATGACGGCGAGGCAGTGACGACTGTCCCAGCCATCCGCCCGCTTGGCCAAGCGGGCAGCGCAGACGCGGCTCCCTCTCCCAGCGGGAGAGGGCAGGGGAGAGGGAGAAAACATGGCTTTCGTAACAAAACCGTCCGGAAGTTTTTACCCTCATCCGGCCTGCGGCCACCTTCTCCCGGAGGGAGAAGGAATCAAGCCGAACGCGTCCTGCCAAGACGCTCCCGCGCAATCCAAAGGTCGCGAGGCAGGCACGGTTTTTCATGCCCCAAAAAACCGCTTGACTGTGTTGCGAATGCAACACATCTTGTCGGTGTGAAGACTGCTGTTGTCCATAGCCGGATCGAGCCCAAGATCAAACGAAATGCGGAGAAGGTGTTGAAGCGTCTTGGCGTGACCCCCACGGAGGCGATTCGTTTGTTTTACACGCAGGTGGCGCTCCATGATGGGCTGCCGTTTCCGGTACGCATCCCCAACGAGACCACGAAAAAGGCGCTCCAGGAATCGAGGGCCGGGGAGAATCTGGAGGCGTTCGATCACGTCGATGATCTCTTCAAGAGTTGGGAGGCGTGAAAGCCGTCCTTCAGACGAGGCAGTTCAAGCGGGACATAAAACGACTGCAACGCCGTGGAAAGGAGGTAGCCAAACTAAAGGGGGTCGTGCAGTGGCTCGTCGAGGGGCAGGCGCTGGATCGCCGTCTAAGGGATCACGCATTGGCTGGCGAATGGCCCGGCTCAAGAGATTGCCATCTTGAGCCGGACTGGGTGTTGATCTACCGCACGACGGCCGACTTAGTCGTGTTGGTACGCACCGGAACCCACAGTGATCTTTTCAAGTAAGCAAGCGCAACCGACAGCCACGCTATTTCCCTTTAGCCTTCAACTCTTTGCCCGTCTTCCCGCCGCGCTTACGGAGGAGATCGGCGGTCTCTTTTTTGGCGGCCTTGATTTTCGGTGAGTGGTATATTTCCACTTTTTCGGCCAAATTCAGTGGCGTTCTGCTTTCCCGGTTCATCGCGTTCACATCGGCACCTTTTGATATGAACAATGTAACGACTGCCTTGCGGCCTCTATGAGCCGCCTGATGCAAGGGAGTCGATCCGTATAGGTCGTTCGCATTCACGTCCGCACCTTTTGCGATGAGCAGTTCTACGAGTTCGTTGTCACCTATATTAGCTGCCTCGTGCAACGGCGTTGCGGCCAATGCATCCTTTACGTTCACGTTTGCACCGTTGTCGATGAGTAGTTCCGCAATTACCTCGCGACCTCTGCCAGCCGCCGCATGCAAAAGGGTCCTTCCCTTAAGTTTTGCGTTCACATCCATGCCGGCCTCCAAGTATTGTTTGACGGTTTCGATGTCTCCTTTATTGGCAGCCTTAATAACCGAGATGTCTATTGCTTTGGCAGTCCGGGGTTTTGGGGGTGCCGCTTTGGGAACTGATGCAGATGGGTTCGCTTCTGCTGGTGTAGCCGATTGTTGCGCCTCCCCACACCCCGCCAACAGCGCGGCTGCGATCATTGCGATAATTTGTTTCAAAAGCCTGAAGGGGGTAGAAGAACATTTATCATTCATACTGTCAAGTGCAAGTTAACCGTCCCGGTCGGCGGTTGGCCAAATGCATTCGGCCATCCCCGCCGCGCCCGCGTTTATCTCCGGTTGTCGATCATGCTGAGCAGTGCAAAGACCGACACGTTGATCACCACGCCGCAGAAGCCGATGTCGGCGATTTGCTTGAGGCGGGCGAATAGGTTCACCGCCGCCGAGTCGCTTCCGGTGACGATTGCCAGCAACGGGCTGAACATCAGCACGACCAGCATTCCGGCGACGATCCCGGCGATCGCACCCTGCCTCGAGCCGCGGTTGAGGAACAGCACGTCGAAGGTCACCGGCAGCAGTTGGCTCGAGAAGGCGATGGCCAACAGGCTCATCGGCATGATCATTCCGATCGGGTCGAAACTCTCGCTGCTCCGACTGACGAACACCATGCCGAGTGCCAGCAGTGTCGCTGCCGCGATCACGCCGCGCCCGACCCACAGCCGGCTTTTCTCCGAGGCACCCGGCCGCAGGATACCGCTGTAAATGTCGCGGGTCAGCACGGCGCTCATCGCGTGCAGATTGCTGTCGGCGGTGTCATAGATTTAATGATGGGAGCTCATCATAAATCAGCTTTACTTGTGATGACCGATAGA
>JACNJE010000055.1 GCA_014382705.1 Verrucomicrobiota bacterium
CGCGCGTTTGGCTTGGCTCCAGCGCGGACGACACCGTCCGTTGTCTCGACGCTCAAACCGGCAAACTGCAGTGGTCGTTCGTGGCTGATGGGCCGGTGCGCTACGCGCCGGTGCTCGCGGACGGACGGCTTTTTTTTGGGAGCGACGACGGCAGCGTTTACTGTGTTGAGGCCGCTACAGGCCGCTTGGCTTGGCGCGAGCGGCTTGGTTCGCGCGACTGGCGCATCCCCGGCAACGGCCGGATGATTTCGCTCTGGCCGGTGCGCACCGGACTCGTCGTCGATGCCGGTGTCGTGTACGCGGCGGCCGGACTGTACCCGTCGCAGGGCGTGCACGCCGCCGCGCTCAGCGCGACCGACGGCTCGACGGTTTGGCGGCAGAAACTCAACGTCTCGCCGCAGGGCTATCTGCTCGCGTCGCCGTCGATGCTCTTCGTCCCGACCGGCCGCGGCAACCCCATTGGGCTGGATCGCAAAACTGGCCGCCTGGCCAAGTCGTTCGGCGGCGCGGGCGGCGCGTTCGCGGTGCTGCTCGGGGATGAGCTGATTTCCGGCACCGGCAACGACGGCACGCTGACGGCCAACCCGGTGACGTCGTCGGGCCGCCTTGCCACGTTCAAGGGCAACGCCCTCGCTGCGTCGCCTCGTCACAGTTTTTTGCTGGATGAAAACGGCGTCCGCGCCATTGACCGGCTGGCGTATCGCCAAGCCGCCGCTGACGCTGCGCGCGCCACCACGCGCATCGAGTTGCTCAAGGAGGAACTTAAAAAACCGGGCTTGTCGCGCAAGCAGCGTGCCGGGCTGCAACGCGAGTTGGGCCAACTCGGCGAGGCGTTGGACACCGCCAAGCGGGCGGGAGCGGCGACGGAACGGTGGGCGATCAGCGCGCCGGGCCGGCGCACGATCATCGCCCTGGCCAACTGCGTTGTGCTGGGCGGCGACGGCCTCGTCGAGGCGCGCTCGCTGGCGGACGGCGCGGTGCAATGGTCGGCCAAGGTTGATGGCACGGCGCGCGGTTTGGCGTTCGCCGACGGGCGTCTGCTCGTCAGCACTGACACCGGCGCGCTGCACTGTTTCTCCACCGCGGCCAAGCCGGCAAAAACGATTTCCAGGATCGTTGGGCCGGAGACGTTGCCGACCGCCTTGGCCAAGCGCTTGGCCAAGGCGGCGCGCACGCCCCGCGGCTGGGCGTTGGTTACCGACGTGGTCGACGGCCGCCTGTGCGCGGCGCTGGCGGAGCAGACCCCGTTGAGCGTTATCGGCGTGAGTGCGGACGCCGGAAGTGTCGCTGCGGCGCGGGCGCTCTTGGCCAAGCGCGGGTTGTACGGCCATCGGGTGAGCGTGCATCTCGCCGGGGGAACCGCGCTGCCGTTCACCGATTATTTTGCGAACCTGATCGTCTCCGAGGTGGCGTGGCTTGGGCAGGCACCGAGCCGCTTGGCCAAGGGCGAGCGGGATCGTTTGCTGCAGCCGCACAACGGCGTCGCGTGGCTCGCGCCGGACGCCGAGCCGCGCCTGGCCACCGGCCTGCCCGGCGCGGGTGAGTGGACGCACCAGTACGGCAATCCGGCCAACACCAGCAACAGCGGCGACGCGCTCGTGCACAGCGACCTCGTGCTGCAATGGTTCGGCGGCCCCGGCGCGGCCCCGATGGTGGATCGGCATTTGCGCGCCCCCGCACCGCTCGCTGCGGAGGGCAAGCTGCTCATCCCCGGCGAGAATCTCGTCATCGCGGTGGACGCCTACAACGGCACGGAGCTGTGGCGGCTGCCGCTGCCCGGCTCGCAGCGTTACTCGATGCCGTATGACGCCGGCTACATGTCGGTGAACAACGGCCGGCTGTGCGTCGCCGTGGCGGACGAGGCGCGGTTGATCCACTTGGCCAGCGGCGAGGTGGAGCGGACATTTCCCGTGTCGGCGTTCGTGCCGGGGGAGCGGCGGCATTGGGGGCACGTGGTGCTGACCGCCAAGCGCCTTTTCGGCACGGCGCAGCGCACGACCGCGTCGCGCACCAAGCCAAGCCGCGCCTTGATCAGCGCCGACTACAACAACAACCAGGCGATGGTGACCGGCACGCACCTGTTCTCCGCGCCGCTCAACGGTGGGCGGCTTGGCCAAGGCCAATGGACGCACGACGGCGGCACGATCCTGAACCCGACCCTCACGCTGAGCGGCGGCCGCCTGTTTTTTGTCGAGACCACCCGGCCGGTGAGCGGCAGCGGCCGGCACACGCTCGACACGCTCCGGAAAGCCGGTCTCCAAATCGTCTGTCTCGACGCGGAAACCGGCGGGCGACTCTGGGCGCGGCCGGTGGACAACGGACTGGAGCAGAGCCGCAACATCCTGTTCCTCGCCGCGTCGGGGGCGCAGTTGATCGCGACTGGCAGCCATCTCGGCGCGGGCAACGACACGGTGTATCGCGTGCATTGTTACGCGGCCAAGTCGGGCCGCGAGATTTGGTCGGCGAGCCATTTGAAGGGGTTGCCCGGCGCGTTCACGCACGGCGAGCAGGTGCATCATCCGGTGATTCTTGGTGACCGATTGATCGCTGAGCCGGCGATTTACGAGCTGGCCACCGGCAAACGGCTCGGCCCGCTGGACACGTCGGCGAACTGGAACCTGAAACGGCCGGGGCACAGTTGCGGCACGCTCACCGGCGCGGGCGACTGCCTGTTTTTCCGGGCGGCCAACCCGACCGTGCTCGACCTCGGCAAGTCGGCGACCGGCCGGTTTCAGGCCCTCGCGCCGACGCGGCCCGGCTGCTGGATCAACATCCTCCCGGCGCAGGGGTTGGTGCTGATCCCGGAAGCCAGTTCCGGCTGCGTCTGCCATTTCTCCCTGCAAACTTCCATGGCCTTCCGTCCAAGGAGGCCAAGCGAGCGGTAAGCGGTGGGAAAGTCGAATATCGAACAAGGAATGTCCAAATCCGAACTGGAACAACAGGGAACGTGCCAGCGTCGTGGAGTGCGGCTCTCCGCGACGCATTGGAACCGTGAAAAGTTTGCCCGAGTCAAAAGCCATCCTGTCCATCCATGTTTCAACACCGGAAAAAATGAACATGGATGGACAGGATGAACAGGATATTGGAATCAGGAACGGATGAGCTTGGGTAAGCGACCGCAACAAAGAACCTTCAGGTCACATCACTTGGGAATGCGGTACTGAAACAGCGTCTCGTAAAGCCCGGCTTCCTTGTACAGCGCCTTGCACTCCTCGAGCTCGTAGACCTCCGAAAACCAAGGATGGCGATGCATTGCCATGAAGGCCATCTCTTTTCGTTCCTTCATTTTTCCGATCCAATCGATCGCCTTGTCGTGCTTTCCAATGGCGGAATAAAAACGAGCAATGATATCGGCCTTGATGTATTCGTAATGACTGCGATGCAGCAGGTCAGACAATCGCTCGTATGCCTTTTCTTTTTTCCCCCACTTGTAGTAGACCACTCCAAGCGACATGACCGTGACCGGGTTGTCAGGGTCGTCCTCGATGCCCCGCAACAATAATTTTTCGGCTTCTTCATACTTGTTGGAATCCAACAGGATGACCGACCGTTCATGGATGGCCCATTGAAATGTTGGCTTTAAGGACAGGGCAACCAGGTTGTGTTTTTCAGCGTTCGTCATGTCACCCTGATCGTAGGATGCTTTGAAATAGAGTTGATGCAACAACGCTGACTTGGGGTCGTTCTCAATCCCTGCCAATGCCATTGCAGCCATCCTTTTCGAGTCACCAACGACCATGTAATAAATGCAGTGGCTTATTATAACGTTCGGGTCGTTCGGGTTTCGTTGTGCCGCTTGATCGAGCAACTGTCTTGCCTTGTTGATGTTCCAGTCGAAGAGCATCGCCAATTCACCCAGGCCCGCGAGGGCGTGGGGATGATTCGGGTCTATCTCCAAACATTTTTCGTATGCTAGTTTCGCATTGTGAAATGCCTCTTTTGGATAGGCGATGCTCAGTCCTGTGCTGTCCGAATGGGCAATCCCCAGAACCGCATGGGCGTCCGCATAATTCGGGTCGATCTGGATAGCTTGCCCTAGTAGGTCAATCGCCTTTTTCGCGGAAACCTTGGAACTTCCGTCCAACAACACCCTTGCCCGCTGCACCAGTTCGTAAGCCTTTGGATTGCTCGTCCCACTTTTCTTCAGTTCGTTGAGTTTGGCTTCGTCGATGACGATGCCGTCGAGGTTTTCGCCGACTGACTTGACGATTTGGCTTTGCAGGGTGAACAGGTCGGTGTCGGTACCCTCGAAATTTTTCGCCCAGTTGATTTCTCCGCTTATTGTGTCGATGACCTGAACGTTGATCTTCAATTGAGGGCCGGCTTTTTGGATGCTGCCTTGGATCAAGGTGCCGGTGTTCAGTTCCTGCCCGATCTCGGTTGGAGATTTTTCCGTGTCTTTAAATGTCTTGGCTGAGATGGAGCCGATCACGGTCAATCCATCCACGTTGGTCAACATCGTGTTCAGGTCGTTGACGATGCCCACGACGATGTAGTCGTTCTCGCCGGCGGTGCCGATGTTTTTGAACGGCAACACCACGATCCTGTTTTTGTCCAGCGGCTTGGCCGGGGTTTGGGTGGTTGTGCTTGGCTCTGTCGTCGTCGGGGCGCTTGGTTTGTTGGTTGGCGGTTCGTTGCTTGGCTTGAACAGGAACACGGCCGCGAGCAGGGCGATCACGGCCACGGCCGCGATGGCCAAGGTGGGCGGCTTGGCCTTGGCTTGGGACGGTGCGGGTGGCGCTTGGCCAAGCGCTTGGTTTGTGTCGCTCTCCTCGGCTGAGATGCCCAAGCGGGAGAGGGCGCGGAGCACGCTGCCGATGGCTTCCTCCTCGTTGCCGGCGAAATAGTCGACGCGCTGGATGCCGGCCAACTGGTATTTCATCGACTCCGGAATGTCGGTGGGCGCGATGAAAACGGGGAGGATGGTCTTTTCCTCCTCGCTGGCGAGGGCCAGTTCGCGGACGACGTTTTTGGATTTGGTGGAGTTGGGAGAAATGGCGAGGATGAGCACTTTGCAGTGGTTGATGGCGCCGACGATTTCCTCGCTCCACATGGCGGCGCCCTCGATGCCAGCCTCGTCGATCCAGACGGTGACCCCGGCCTGCCGAAGCCGTGAGACGAGATCCTGAATCCGATCCCGGTCAGGTGAGCCGTAGCTGATGAAAACTTCCTCTGCCATGTGATCCGTTGCGGTGCGAAAGCTATGAGTCTTTTACAGGGAGGGCAATCTTGGAATACATGGGATGGGGTGTTTTAAAATGAAGAGGGGAGTGAGCGAAGCGGCGATGGCGCTTTGGGATACACCGGTGCCCGGTTTTGCGGTGCCCGGTGCGCGGTTTGCGTGAATTGTCGAAACCGGGAACCGCAACACCGTGAACCATCGAAAAGCGGTGGCGCGCTCCGCTCGCCACCGCACTCCAAAGAGCGCTTGGCCAAACGCGGGTCAGTGCGGGGCGGGGTGGTAATGTTTTCGGTAGTCCTTCGGCGCGAAGCCGGTTTCGCGCTTGAAGAAGCGGGTCAGCTCCTCCGGGCTCTCGAAGCGCATCTCGCGGGCGACCTGGCCGATCTTGTTGCCGGTGTTCTTGAGCAGCGCCTGCAGGCGGGCCAGGCGGACGCGCTTGATTTCCTCCTTCGGCGTGTGGCCCATCTCCCTCAGGAAATTCTTGTTGAACCCGGAGTGGGACAGGCGGCTGCGCTCGACGATCTCGGAGACATGGATGGGGTAGGACGGTGCCTGCCGCCGGATGTAATGCACCGCCTCGGCCACGACCGGGTCGTCCACGGCGAGGGTGTTGGTCGATTCGCGGGCAACAAGCTCGTGGATGGGCACCGGCATCACATGGTCGTCGGCAACCCGGGCGCCGCGCATCATCGTGGAGAGCAGGGTCGCCGCCTGGTAGCCGACGCGCTTGCCGGGGTAGGCCACGCTGGTGAGCGGCGGGGTGCAGATCTGGCAGAACACCTCGTCGGCGTTGGTGCCGATCACCGCGACCTCGTCCGGCACGAGGATGTCGAGCGCGTTGCAGTTGCGGATGATGTTGCTGCCGAGCATGTCGTCCTTGGCGAAGATGCCGATCGGCTTGGGCAGGCGCCGGAGCTCGGTGGCGATGTGCTCGTGCATGTTCACCCACCGCCCCTCCCACGGGAAACGGTCCGGCTCGAACTGCACGTTGGTGCAGGAGAATCCGGCCTTGGCGATTCGCTGCTCGAACGCGTCGCCGCGCTCGCGCGAATAGGTGCGCGACGGGTCGCCCCAGTAGGAGAACCGTTTCAGGCCCAGCGTGAGCAGGTGTTGCGCGGCCATCCGGCCGATCTCGGGGTTGTCCGGGATGACCGAGGGGAAGCCCCGCCCGCAGCATTCGGCGCTGAGGTTGACGACCGGGATCCTGCGGCGCTTGAACGCCGCGGCCTCCTCCGCCGAGTGGCGAAACAGGATCAGTCCGTCGCCCCGCCATTTCTCGTCGATCACGACTGGGGCCATCTCGTTGGTGGAGTCGACCAGCGTGTGGATCTGCCACTGCTCGTGGTTGCGGATGAACTCGACAATGCCACGAAAAATCGGGCGCGTGAACGACGCCCACGACGGCACGCGGATGCCCACGACCGGCATCCCGTTCCGGGCGGCGGGCTTTCCGTTGGTGTTGCGGGGTTTTGGCATGGCCAGACGGGTCACTCCTTGATGGTGAACGGGCGGTTGTCGCGGCGCTTGAGCAGCGCCTGGATGGCGGTCTCCATCAGCCGCCGGTCGGGGTCGATCAGGATGGCTGCGCCGCTGGCCTCGCCTGGCTGTTCGCTCCATTGCGCGATGGCGCGCTTGGCCAAGCGGGCGCGCTCCGGTGCGTCGGCGAGAAAGTCGAACTCGAACCCCTCGAAGCCGGGCTGTTTCCCGAGGCTCTCCTTGGCGATGTGGCGCACGACGCCGTACGGGTCGTCGAGCAGCCGGGCCAAGTGCGGCGCGAGCCAGTCTTTGCCGGACACCTCCCGGGCCGGCTCCCAGCCGGCGTGCCAGGCGGTGATGGCGCGCTGGGCCGCGTGGCCCTTGAGCAGCCACAGCAGCGCGGCGGAGGTGTTCCGTTGCTCGGCGCTCAGCGGCAGCGGCTCGTGGCCGTAGCGCTTGGCCAACTGCTGCTGCGTCCAGTCCAGCGTCTGGTCGAGGTGGCACAGGTTGCAGGCGTTGGGCACGCCGTGTCGGATGCTGCGCTCGGCCGACGGGGATTGAATCTGGTGGTTTCGGATCGCGCCGAGCAGCGCGTAGGTCGTGTGCGGCATGTGGCAGTTGAGGCAGTTGCTTCCGGTGGAGCTTGGCTTGTGAAAGGTGTGCCGCTCGATCGCGGTGGTGTACTCCGGCTTGGCGTGGCACTCGACGCAGGCGGCGTTGCCGCGCATGTCCGGCTTGAGCTGGTCTTTCCGCCAGGAATCGGGTTCGACCCCGTCGCTGTGGTGCATCGAGTGGCAGCTCAGGCACGACATCGTGCCCTTGGTGTAGCAGGCGCTCACGCGCATGGCGGTGAACTCGCGGCCACCGGCCAGAACCGTGCCGTCGTCCCACCACCGTTCGCGGAAGAATTCCCGGTTTTTCTCCAGTTCCTCCTGCCGCTCCGGCGTGGGCGCGGGGCCGGGATGCTGGATGTAGTAGCGGATGGAGTGGATGTTGTCGCCGGGCCGGTACGCCGGCCCGCTGCGGGCGAACTGCTGGCCGCGCTCGGCGTCGTTGTAAATGTAAACGCCGTGGCATTGGCCGCAGACCTGGCTCGAGCGCCGGTGGTCGAGCTTGGCCGGGTTGACGACCTTGGCGGCCTGGGCGTCGCGGAACTGTTCCGCGTACCGGGCGAGCGGCGAGCGGTAATGCTCGGCGTGTCCGGCGGCGGGGCCGTGGCAGGCTTCGCAGGAAATGCCCAACTCGGCGGTGCGCGTGTCGAAGGAGTGCTGGATCTTGCTGAGCTTGAGTTCCTGGCCCGGCTGGATGTCGTTGGGGTTTTTGATGTCATTGGCCTCGGTGATCGCCGCTTTGGTGGTTTTGTGTCTTTTGGCGATGGCACTCAGCGTGTCGCCCTTGCGGATGGTGTAAGGGATGGTGATCTTGTTGCTGACGAGGCCGGGGTTGCCGGCGGTGCTGTGGCACTTGATGCAGTGGTGGTTCCATTGCGAGATCATGCGCTTGCTCGACGGTGCCATCATGAAGGCGTTCTCGCGCGGGATCCATTGCTGCTCCCTCGGCAGGTAAACCAGCGGCAGCGTCTGAAGCAGGTTGCCGTACTTGGCCTCGTTGATCTGGTTCGTGGGATTGAGCACGCTGCCTTCCACCCAGTAGGTCTGGTAATGGTGCGAGCCGGTGGTCATGACGACGCGCTTGTCGACGCGCGGCACCGTTCGCAGGTCGAGCATCGACAGCACGCCGTTGGTGCGGATCTGGTAGGTGTGGTCGTTAACGCGCTGCCCGGTCTCGACCGCCTGCATAATGATCTCCGGGTCGGGCATCGTGGCCCAGTACTGCCCGTTGGTTTGAAAGACGCGATACAGCAGGCCGCCGGACTCCACCTCGGTGCCGTCGAATCGTCCCATGACCGAGTGCGGCCCGGCGAGCTGGGTCATCGTGCGGTGGTAGCTTTTGTGCCAGCTCGCGTATTGCGACGGGTGGCAGGCGCGGCAACTGGCCGAGGAGGTGTAGCCGTTGGTCCGGACTTGCGTGGGGGTCAGCACCCGCAATGCCTGCCGCTTGGCCTGCCGGGCCTGGCTGCCTTTCCCGTGGGCCAAGCCGAAGAGAATGGCGACCCCGATGGCAAGCGCCAAGGCACCCCAGCCGAAGCGCTTGGCCAAGCGGGACGGGTATTTTGCACCGTTACTGCCCGTTTTTTTTTGCATTGTGAACGTCTGCAAAAAGTAACGTTTGCGGGCCAAGCGTAGCGAGTGCCCGGCTGGAAAGTGCGAAAAATGCCAGATTTTGTGGACAAAATGCAAGGAGAAAAAAACTCGAATGTGGCCAACCCACGTTTATTATCCATCCTCCGTTTGCCCCACGGGATGAATATCGATGTTGTTTCCAGCAAGGTGTTGCTATCATCGTCTGATTTTTGCTCCTCCGTTTGCGCCATCATCGATGCGCTCGCGGGATTGATTTCCAATATACAAACGTACTCCACATGAAAAACCAGAACTCGTTCAAAACATTGGTCGGTGCGGTACTCTTCGCGCTGCTGTCTCAGTCCGCCCTTTTGGCGCAGGACGCCCATGTCAGTCTCTGGAACTTCGATGCCGGCGACCTTGCCGCCACCGCCGGTTCTGACATGGAGTACATGGATGACACCGGGGATCTGGTGGCATTCGGTACCACCGAGGCACTTGGGCTCCCCGCCATCAACGGTGAGGTGGCCAACGTCATCAAGATTCCCAAGCTCGCTCCCGAGCAGGGCTTGACGGCACCGCTGCCAGAGGACGCCAACGGCGGAGGGGATCTGGTCAACAACTGGACTGCCATCATGGACCTCTACTATCCCGCCGCGTCGGCCGGGAAGAAACGGGGCATCATGGACATCGTCACCGCGGATTGGGTGGCCGGGGCGGCGGATGCTGAGTTTTATGTCAGCGCCGGAAATGGAATTGGCACGGCCGGGCTGGAGTTCGGCTCGTTGACTCCCGACGCCTGGCACCGCATCGCCATCGTGGTCAACATCGAGGGGTTGTGGGGCAAGATTTACATCGACGGACAACAGATCGGGAGCGTGACGGTGCCGGAAGGCAATCTCGATGGCCGCTGGTCGCTCGACACGGCTTTCGAGTTGTTCGTGAACCTGTTCACCGACGACAACAACGAGACGGAGGAGGTGTTCGTCAACAGCATCCAGATTCGCTTTGAGAGCCTCAACTCCGGGCAGATTCTGGCCTTGGGCGGCGCGGCGGCGGCCGGCGTGCCGGAGGATCTCCCGCCGGTTCCCTCATTTGTCGATCGATGGAGCCCGTCCGGCAAATACGCCAAGGCGGACACCGCCTTGGGCGCGGTGATCCACCCGGGCGACACCACCATCAGCAGCGACTCCATGTCGCTGACGCTGAACGGCGAGGCGATTGCCAGTGACGTTGCCAGCGCGGACGGCATTCTCACGGTGACGGCCTCCGGCGCGGCCGCCTTGGCCAAGGGCGTCAAGTACGAGCTGACGCTGACCTACACCGACAGCGTGGCGGGGGAGCAGAGCCAGTCGCGCAAGTTCGAGGTGCCGGTCTATTTCGAGGACTTTGACAGCGTGGAGCTTGGCCCGCCGGTGGACGAGTTGGCGGTCGATACCGAGACCGCCTGGACCCGGACCGGCCCGGAAGGCTGGACGGTGGACGCCTCCGGCGTGCCGGGCAACAGCGAGGATCACGTGGGGTATCTGCCGGATGAAAATGACGACGGTTTTCCGGACAACGACGGGGTCTCCGAGTGGGCCGGCTGGAGTTTTGCCGACTACAACTGGTGGGTGCAGGTGGCCGGCGACCAGTCGCGTTCCCAGTTCAGCCTCGCCAGCAACGTGGTGGCGGTGGCCGACCCCGACGAGTGGGATGACCAGGCGCATGCCGATGGGGCGGCCAACGGTTGGTACAAGACTTTTATGACCACGCCGGAGATCGACGTCTCTGGCATCGCCGCTGGGACGCTGTTTGCAAACTTCCACTCGAGCTGGCGTCCGGAGTTCGATAGCAACTACCATCAGGAAGGCTACATCCTGGCGAGCTACGACGGGGCTGAGGCGGTCGAAATCTTGACGTGGGTGTCGGACCAGGCGTCCGCCAACTACCACGGCCACAACCAGAACGAGGTCGTGACGCTGCCGCTGAACAATCCGGATGGCGCACAAAAGCTCCAGTTGACCTTCGGCATGCGCGAGGCCGGCAATGACTGGTGGTGGGCCATCGACAATCTGGTCGTCAATGCCGGCGTTGTGCCGCCGCTAATCGCGACGCAGCCAAGCGGCACCGAGGTCAGCGAGGGTGAGGCCTTCGCGCTTTCAGTGGTTGCCGAGGGCGGCGAGCCGCTGAGCTACCAGTGGTACAAGGACGGCGTGGCGATCGACGGCGCGACCAGCGCGGACTTTGCGGTTGGCCAAGCGAGCGTGGCGGACGCCGGCAAGTACAGCGTCAAGATCACCAACGAGGGCGGCGACATCACCAGTGGTGATGCGCTCGTCGGGGTGCAGGCCAGCTTGGGCATCACCATTTGGAGTGAGGACTTTGAAGGGCTAACGCTTGGCCCGAACGTGGACGAAGGCCTGGCCGGCGATGCGGTCTGGACCAAGACCGCGCCCGAGGGCTGGGTCATCAACGACGACGAAGTTCCCGGCACATGGGCTTGGCAGGGCATCGATGACGAGGCAGGCCATCCGGAGAATGACGGCGTCACCGAGTGGGCCGGCTGGAGTTTTGCCAACGCCAAGTGGTGGATACAAACCGCCGGGGATCAACGGCGTTCGGAGTTCAAAAAAGCCGTTGGTACTGCCGCAGTGGCCGACGGTGACGAGTGGGACGATCTACCCCGTGAGGGCGGCAACATGTCCACCTTCATGACCACCGGGGATATCGCCATTGACGGTATCATGGAGAACTCGCTTGTTTTCCGTTTCCATTCCAGTTGGCGTCCCGAGGTGGTCCAAACAGCCACCATCGAGGCGACCTTCGATGATGGCGATGCGATCGAGATACTGCGCTGGGAGTCCGAGGGCGGTGACGCCGAGTTTTATCACGGCCACGAAGTTAACGAGACCGTTAACATTTCGATCAACAACCCCGCCGGTGCCAAGTCGGTGAAACTGACAATCGCTTACCTCGATGCGGGTAACAACTGGTGGTGGGCCATTGATAATCTCATACTCGCCGGCGAGCCGGAGCCGATCTTTGCGGAGAATTTTGACAGCCTTGAGCTGGGCCCGTTCGAGTCCTCCAGTGAGTCGGGCGGCGACGGCACTGACTGGACTGCGACCGCTCCAAGTGGCTGGGTGCAGGCCACCGGCGACGGCCACGGCCCGACCGCCGGCGGCGACGCCGTGACGGAGTTCGATGGCTGGACCTTCCTTGACCCGGTATCGTGGAACGCCACGGCGGGCCAGGATCGTGCTGAGTTTACCAAGGGCACCGGTGTGGTAGCCGTGGGCGACTCGGACGAGTACGACGACTTGGCCGACGCCAAGTTCAACGCCTCGCTCTCCACCCCGGCCTTCAGCCTTGATGGCGTGGCCGCAGGCACAGCGATTCTTGTTTATGACTCGAGTTGGAGACAGGAGCCGCAGAGCGGAACTGTCTCGGTCTCCTTTGACGGCGGCGACCCGGTCACGCTGCTGACCCTGACCCCGGACACGCCGACCGCCTACAACGAGACCGTCACTTTGCCGCTTGGCAACCCCGAGGGGGCCAAGGAGGCGGTCATCACGTGGGATCATCAGGGCCACAACAACTGGTGGTGGGCCATCGACAACATCAAGGTCACTGTCGGCAAAGCCCCTGCGGGGATCGTCTCGCAGTTGACCAGTGTCGAGGCGACCGAGGGAGATGGCGTCAGTTTCAAGGTTGAGGCCAACGGCGACGAGCCGATTTTCTACAAATGGTTCAAGGGCGACATGGAGATCGCCGGGGCCGAGGGGCCGGTGCTGGAGTTGTCCAACGTCTCCGAGGCGGACGCCGGATTCTACACCGTGGAGGTCAGCAACTCCGCCGGCTCGGCCACCAGCAACGCGGCGCGCTTGGCCGTGATGCTTAAGCCGGGCTCGACCCTGGTTTTCGCCGAGAACTTTGACAGCCTTGAGCTGGGCCCGTTTGTCTCCGACAGTGAGTCAGGCGGCGACGGCACCGACTGGACCGCCACGGCACCCGAGGGCTGGGCCGCAAACCAAGCGGATGACCACGGGCCAACCGCCGGGGGCGACGACGTCGTCGAGTTTGACGGCTGGACCTTCCTCGACCCGGTGTCGTGGAATGCCACGGCTGGCCAAGCGCGTGGGGAGTTCACCAAGGGCACCGGCGTGGTGGCCGTGGGCGACTCGGACGAGTACGACGACAAGGCCGACGCCAAGTTCAACGCCTCGCTGGCCACCCCGGCGATCAGCATCGCCGGCATCGATCCCGAGTCGCTCATCCTGAAATACGACTCGAGCTGGCGCAAGGAGCCGCAGAACGGCACGGTGAGCGTGGCGTACGACGGCGGTGATGCCGTCACGCTGGTGACACTCACCCCCGACACGCCGACCGGCTACAACGACACTGTGACCGTTCGGCTGAATAACCCCGAGGGCGCCTCGAGCATGGTCATCACGTGGGATCATCAGGGGCACAACAACTGGTGGTGGGCCATCGACAACATTGAAATCACCGGCGAGTTGCAGCCGCTCTTTGCCGAGAACTTCGACAGCCTCGAGCTGGGCCCGTTTGTCTCCGACAGCGAGTCGGGTGGCGATGGCACCGACTGGACCGCCACCGCGCCCGAGGGCTGGGTGCAGGCCAAGGGCGACGACCACGGCCCGACCGCAGGCGGCGATGTGGCTGTCGAGTTTGACGGCTGGACCTTCCTCGACCCGGTGTCGTGGAATGCCACGGCTGGCCAAGCGCGCGCCGAGTTCACCAAGGGCACCGGCGTGATCGCGGTGGGCGACTCGGATGAGTACGACGACAAGGCCGACGCCAAGTTCAACGCCTCGCTCTCCACGCCGGCAATCAGCCTCAACGGCGTGCAGGCCGGGACGCTCGTGGTTCGTTACGACTCAAGCTGGCGGAAGGAACCGCAAAGCGGCACGGTCAGCATCTCCTACGACGGCGGCGACCCGGTGACGCTGGTCACGCTGACGCCGGACAGCCCGACCGCCTACAACGAGACGGTCATCCTGAACGTGGACAACCCGGCGGGGGCCAACTCGGCGGTCATCACTTGGGATCATCAGGGCCACAACAACTGGTGGTGGGCCATCGACAACCTCGTGGTCTACTCCACCGCCCCGGTGGAACCGGCTCTCCCGGCGGATCATTATCTCGTGGAAAGCTTCGACAGCCTGAAACTTGGCCCGTTTGAGAGCGGCACTGAGTCGGGCGGCGACGGCACCGACTGGACCGCCACCACCCCGAGTGGCTGGGTGATGGTGCTTGGCCCGAACCACGGCCCGACGGCCGGCGGCGATGCCGTCAAGGAGTTCAACGGCTGGACCTTTGTGGATCCGGTGTCGTGGAACGCCACGGCAGGTCAGGATCGCTCACAGTTCACCAAGGGCACCGGCGTGGTCGCCGTTGCCGACTCGGATGAGTACGACGACGCAGCCGACGCCAAGTTCGATGCCGCCCTGTCCACCCCGGCGCTGAACATCGCCGGCGCGGCGGCCGGTTCTCTGCATGTCACCTACGACTCGAGTTGGCGCAAGGAGCCGCAGCAGGGCAAGGTGTGGGTCGCCTTCGATGGCGGCGACCCGGTCGTGTTGCTGGAGCTGACGCCCGACACGCCGACCGCCTACAACGAGACGGTCACCCTCGCGCTTGGCAATCCCGACGGGGCCA
>JACNJE010000132.1 GCA_014382705.1 Verrucomicrobiota bacterium
CTTATTTTATGGTAGTGAAACCATTGTCTCTAAATTCTTAACCGGACACTAGTGATCATCCAAATCCTTGGGCCTGCCGACGGCAGCTTTGTTTATGATGAGATTTTTTAGATTCAAGTAGTTGATGGGAATCAAGTCGTCCTCCGTTTCCAATTTCACCTCAACACGGTTTGGCCAAGCCCCTTCGAATGCCACCCCGTCAATTCGATTCAACAGGTCGATCCTGTGCGGCGGCCGGCCAAACTGGATGATTTGACTCGGGACTTGCAACTCGCTGGGCTGGGTTATCCCGGGAATATCCCCGCTCTAAAAAAACCGAAAGCGCCTCAAAAAGAGCTGAAACATTTTTGTCGGTATCCGCGTAAAAAAAATCGACGTCACCCGTATAACGGGCGTGCCCGTAAAAGATGACCGCTTCACCGCCGACGATGAGATATTCCACCTCGAACCGGTGGAGACACTTCAAAAACTCCGTGATGTCCGGCGAAAAATAGGATGGACTTATCGGGTTTGATGACACTCTCGTACATCCTTGGCCTTGGGGTGAAGGCGAGTCTTCAGGGCACGGGCGATGCGCCACCGCTCTTCAAGGGACAAATTGTTGTGCTGTTTGACATCCCAATCATCGGCCTGTTTAAAGCTGTTGGTTTTGAACACGACACGCTCCATCACACACAAAATAATAATCTTTTGAACCCAAAACAACAACCCCCAAGCGCTTGGCCAAGCGCGGTTCTGCGTTGACCAGACGGCCCGACCCGGAGCAGAATGCCGCCGCCGGTGGCCAAGCGCCGCCGGCCATGGTGCGCGCGTGGCGGAATTGGTAGACGCGCCGGATTTAGGATCCGGTTCCCTCGGGAGTGAAGGTTCGACTCCTTTCGCGCGTACCATCTTCAATCGACTCCCTGTTTCGTAGCAGTCGGTGGCAGCGACGACTAAAAAGGATGAATAAGTTAAGCACACTCACAGCCGGGGCTCTGCTGTTGGCGGGCACGCCCGCATTCGCGGCAGCGGTCATTTCGGAGTTCATGGCGGACAACCGGAGGAGTACCATCGACGACGATGACGACCGTTCCGACTGGATCGAGATTTACAACCCGGATGGAACTCCAGCCAACCTGAAGGGGTGGGCATTGACTGACGATCCGGCCCACAAGCTGAAGTGGGCGTTTCCCGCCGTCACGCTTCCGGCGCGCGGGTACCTCGTTGTTTTCGCCTCGGGAAAAAACCGCGTGAATCTCAACGCGCCATTGCACACGGATTTCAAACTGCGGAAGGAGAGCGGCTATCTCGCGTTGCTGGATGCGAACTCCCGTGTCGTCACGGCGTTTTCCCCGGGTTATCCGCCGCAGCACGAGGATGTGTCGTTCGGCAAGGGGAACACCAAGCGGGATTCGCTGGTGCTGCTCCCGCAGCGGGCGGCGGCCCGGGCGTTCGTCCCGGTGAACCGCTCGGTTGATTCCACCTGGAAGAAAACCGACTTCGACGACTCCGGCTGGAAGTCCGGCAAGACCGGCGTGGGCTACGACTACGGCGGCCGCATCGGTCTGGATGTCTCCGAGATGCGGAACAAAAACGAGACGGTCTACATCCGCATCCCGTTCAACGTGGCGGATGTCTCGATCATCGACGAACTGGTGTTGCGCCTGCAGTACGAGGACGGGTTCGCCGCCTTCATCAACGGCAAAAAAGTCGCCAGCGACAACACTCCCGCGACGTTGAGCTGGAATTCGGGCGCGCCGCAAAACCGGCCCGACTCCATCGCCACGTCGCCCGTTGACTTTTCCATCCCGGACGCCCGGAATGTTCTCGTCAAGGGCCGCAACGTCCTCGCGATTCACGGGCTGAACAACAAGGTCACCAGCTCCGATCTGTTGATTGTGCCGGAGGTGATCGGCTACAAAAAAACGGAGGTGATCGAGTCGTTCGGGTATATGTTCGTCCCGACGCCACGTGTCAGAAACGCCGAGACGGTTCCGGTTGTCGAGGCGGCCGTGACGTTTCTGCAGCCGAGCCAGTCTTTCCAGACCTCGATCCGGGTCGAGTTGGAACGACCGGAAGCAGCCAACCCGAAAGCCAAAATCCATTACACCCTGGACGGCACGACCCCATCGGGGTCGTCACCGGTTTACTCCGGCCCGCTGACGCTCCGGGAGTCTGCTCCCGTCAAAGCCCGGCTGGTTCATCCGCAAGGCGGCATGGGGCCGGTCGGCAGCGAGACGTACTTCGAAATCCAAAGCAGCTTGGCCAACACCTCGTCCAACCTGCCCCTGATCCTCCTCGAGAATTACGGCGACGGCCGCCCGCCATCGGGCGATTACCAGACGGCATCCATGGCGGTGATCGAGCCAGCCGGCGGACGCTCCAGGGTAACGACTCCGTTTGCCGCAGCGAGCCAGGTCGGCATCAAGGTGCGCGGCTCAAGCACGGGCGGACGCTCCAAGGCATCGCTGTCGCTCGAGGTGCAGGACGAGTTTGGCGAGGATAAAAACCTTTCGATGCTTGGCATGCCCGGCGAATCGGACTGGGTGCTTTGGGGGCCGTACAACTTCGACCTGACGCTGATGCACAACCCGTTCATCTTCGAGTTGAGCCGCCAGATCGGCCGATACGCGCCGCGCACGCGGTTTGTCGAGTTGTACCTGAACACCGGCGGCGGCGCACTCTCCAGCGCGGATTATTACGGCGTCTACGCGTTGATGGAAAAGATCAGCCGCGATGCCGACCGCGTGGACGTCGACCGGTTGTTCGAGGAGCATAAACAAGAGCCGGATGTCTCGGGGGGCTACATTTTCAAGATCGACCGGAGCGATCCCGGCGATTCCGGTTTTGGTGCGGCAGGCCAGAGCATCAAGTATGTCTACCCGAAAGAGGTGGACATCGAGCGGCCTGGGCGCGACGCCCAGCAACAATACGTCCGTCGCTTTTTCAACGAGATGGGCACGGCACTGAATGCCTCGTATTACCGCGACCCGATCCGGGGGTACGCCAAGTACATCGACGTCGATGCGGCGATTGACCATCACCTGCTTAACGTGGTGGCCTTCAACGTCGATGCCCTGCGGCTCAGCGGTTACATGCACAAGCCCCGCGGCGGCAAACTGACCTTTGGGCCGATATGGGACTTCGACCGGGCGCTTGGCTCGACGGACGGCAGAGACAACAACCCACAGACTTGGCGGTCGAACTCCGGAGATCGCGGGACTGATTTTTTCAACTACCCGTGGTGGAACCGCATGTTCCGGGACATCGATTTTTTTCAGAAATACATCGACCGCTTCCAATCACTGCGACAGGCGGAGTTTAGCACGGCCAACATCAACGCGATCATCGACGGGATGGCCAACGAACTGAAGGAGGCCCAAAAGCGCAACCTATCCAAGTGGAACCAGCGGCCGCGCAGCCAGTATGGCGGCACCTACCAGGGCGAAGTGAACCACATGAAAACCTGGCTCGCCCAGCGGATCACGTTCATGGAAAAACAGTTCGTCGATCCGCCGGAATCCGGCCAACCGGCCGGGTACATCCGGCCCGGCACGCGCGTCAGCCTCAAGTCGAGGGAAGGCGGAAAAATCTATTACACCCTGGACGGTACCGACCCGCGGCGGACGGGCGGCAGTGTCGCCGCAAAGGCGCTCCTTTACACAGGAACATCCCTGCAGATCAACGAAAGCACCCTGCTGACCGCGCGGGTTTACAAGACGAGCCATCGTGGCCTGACCGGCTCGAACAACCCGCCACTCTCCAGCAAGTGGTCGGGCCCGTTGAAGCATTTTTATTCGGTCGCACCCTCGCCGGGCAAGGGCGATCTGCTCGTCTCGGAACTGCACTACCATCCCGCCGACCCGACGCCGGATGAACTCGCGGTGGATCCCTCGTTCCGGGCGTCCGACTTCGAGTTCCTCGAGTTGCTCAACAACAGCGACCAGCCGTTGACCCTCACCGGCCTGACAGTGGCCGACGAAGTGCGCTTCGCCTTCCCGACCGTCACGGACACCCTCCTCGATCCCGGCGACCGGCTGGTGCTGGTGCGCGATGCCCGCGCGTTCGCCACCCGCTACGGCACGCAGATCGACATCGGCGGGGTGTACACCGGCAAATTGAACAACGGCGGCGGCCGGCTGGCGATCGTGGCCCCGGCCGGCGACCCGATCCTCGAGTTGACTTACTCGGACGACTGGCATCCCACGACTGACGGCCAAGGGTATTCGCTCGTGGCCAAGCGGATCGTTCCACCGGGAGCGGAGGCGGGCGCGGACGATTGGCGGCCAAGCTGGGAGACGCACGGCTTGCCGGGAGCGACGGACGAGCGGGTCAGCATCCAGTTCTCGGCAATTCGTGTTTCCGCCGATGGGATAGTGCTGTCGTTTCCACTCCCTGCGGGCCGGGGGGCGGTCGTGCAATACACCGATGCGCTTGGCCAGGCGGAATGGCAGGCGCTCAAGACCCTCCAAGCCGCCGACAACGCCCGTGGCATGCAGGTCATCGACACCGCTTGGCCAAGCGATGCCAACCGGTTTTACCGGCTCCTGTTCAAGCCGCGCGAATGAAGGCGGTCACGGCTCCTTAAACTTCAGGCCCAGCTTGCGAAGCTTGGGCCAGATGACGGCGCGGCAGTACGGCGCATTGGCGTTCAGGTTGAAGTAGTTCTGGTGATACTCCTCGGCCTTATAAAAGGTCGAGGCCTTGGTGATCTCAGTCACGATCGGGCTGCGAAACTCGCCCGACTTGCCCGCCGCTTGCATCGACTTCTCCGCCACCGCCTTGTCGGCGTCGTTGTGATAAAAAATCGCTGACCGATACTGCGTGCCGATGTCGGCACCCTGCCGGTTGAGCGTGGTCGGGTCGTGCGCCTTCCAGAACACCGCCAGCACTTTTTCGAGCGTGATCTTCGCCGGGTCGAACTCCACCTTCACCACCTCGGCGTGGCCGGTGCGGCCGGTGCAGATTTGCTTGTAGGTGGGGTTCGGCACCTTGCCGCCCATGTAGCCGGAGGTCACTTTCGTAATGCCCTCAATGCGCTGGTACACCGCTTCCACGCACCAGAAACAGCCGCCGCCGAGCGTGATCGACCCGGCCTTGGGAGCCGGAGTTACTAGAGGTTCGTTGGATGGGTTCAACACGGTTTTCGGTGTGGCGGTCGGCTTGGACGCGCTGTCATCCGCCCGGCCGCAAGCCGTACAGCAAAACAGGATCGTCCAACTGAAAAGTTTCAGGAACGTGTTCATTTGATTTCAAGTCGACGCCGCGGAACCTATCGCCCCGCTTGGCCAAGCGAAAGCCAAAACGGCTACGGCGTGACGGTGCGGTAAAAGGTATCGCGATCCGTCGTGGCCGACTCGTCAACGAACTCCACCGGCTTGGCCGCGCCCTCAATGAGCTTGAGCACTTTCCACTGCCGCAGATCGGACGAAACCTCAACGCGATAAAGTTGCCCCGCTTGCCCGGCGATGACCAGCCGCAGCTTGCCGCCCTTGGCCAAGGCGGCCGAGAGCGTTGGCGGCTTCGGCGGCGCGGCCAACTGGCCCGACTCGAGAATCAGCCCCGCGCGTCCGGCGATGACGAACCGCCGGTCGCCAAACGCCACGCCGCCAAGCGTTGTCTCCGTGCCGGAACTGCGGCGCAGCCACGCCTTGCCGTCGGGCGACGTCAGCAGTGTGCCGGTCGCGCCGACCGCCACAAACATCCCGCCGCCGAATGTCACGTCGTTGAGCCACTCCGTCGTGCCGGACTGGGCCGTGACCCAGCGCCGCCCGTCGCCCGAATAAAGAATCGTGCCCTTGAAACCGACGGCGACAAATCGGCCGTTGCCGTACGCCACGCTCTCGAGGCCGCTCGACGTCGGCGTATCGCGCTCTGTCCATTTTGTGGCGTTGGCGGAAGTGACGATTGTGCCCCGCGTGCCAACAGCCACGTACTGCCCACCGCCGGTCGTGATGTGCTTGAGCCACGCAGCCGTGCCACTGTCGTGAAACGCCCATGCCTCGCCATCCGCCGAAAGGCCGACCTTGCCCGCCTTGCCCACGGCGAGGAACCGGTCGCCGTCGTGGATCACGTCCTCGATATTCACTTGCTCAACGCCGTTGGCCAAGCGCCACGCGCCTCCGTTTTTGGACACCGTCACCGTGCCCAGCCAGCCGACGGCCAGGCGTGTCCCCTGGCCAAGCGCGCCGCCGAAGAGTCTCTGCTGAGTGCCGCTGTCACCGGCCTTGACCCAGGCCGCCGAGCCGGCATCGCGCTTGGCCAACGTGCCGCCGTCGCCGCCGATGAGAAACTGCCCGTCTCCGAACGTCGCAAACGAGAAATTGCCGGTGTCCGGCAGCGTGGTTTGGGTCCAGCTGTTCATCGGGTCGTCGCTGCCCTCGACCGCGACTGCGACCGTCGACTCCGCGCTGCCGCCCCGGCCGTCAACAACGGTGCAAGTGACCGAAAACGTCGAGCCGGCCCCGAGAAAATAGGTGTGCGAAACGGTCTTGCCGAATGCCGCGTCGCTGCCGTCGCCGAAGTCCCAGCGGTAAAACAGTGCGTCGTTGTCGGGATCGCTGCCGCTCGCCGTGAGGCTGAACGGCTCGCCCACTTTGCCGTTCACTGACGAGCTGTCAACGCTCACGCTGGGCGCGCGATTGGAGGCGACCGAGCCGTACACCACCCGCATGTCCACCCACAGCTTGTGGCCGTCACCGCCGCGTGCCACCGGCGTGAGCGACATCTTCCGGCTGCTGTCGTGAAACGTCTTGCCCATCTGCAGCGAGTGGTCGCGCGGTTGGCTCTCCTCGAACGCCCGGCGCGTCTCCGGCGTCATGTCGAGCAATAGCGACCCGTCGCCGTTCATCCAGCTGCCGGACTTCAGTCCCCAACGCAGCGCGATCTTTTCGCCGACCAGCCAATGCCGCACCCCGACCCAGTAGTCGCGCCCGGAGTTTTTGCCGATCTTGAGCGCGCGCACACCGATACCGGCCTCGCGGTGGTCGTGCGTCTTCACGCGAACCGTGCCGGTGCGCGAGACCGACTTCACCGACGTGTTCGGGATCCACGAGAGGTAGTTTTTGAAGTAAACGTTGTAATGCCCGTACGGCGAGAAATTGCCCATGTTGTCGTACGGGTCGCCGTACTCCTCGTGATCGCCGGTGCCGATCGGGGAGTCGTCCTGCGACGGCACCCAGGCGTTGGCGTGGTACAGGCCGAGGTTGTGCCCGATCTCGTGCTGGATCGTGTCGTTGCTGAAGCCGCCGTTGAGCCACAGCCCGATCGTGCCGACCCGCGCCTTGCCGGCCCAGCCGTCGAAGATCGAGTCGAAGCAGACGATGTACAGGTCGAAGTCGCGGTAGTTGTATTTCGCGTCGAGCGCCTTGGCGGCATCGCGGCCGGCGGCCAGCAAAATGTCGTCACGGCTCTCCGGCTCGGCCACGTACCACGCCGCCGGCTTGGGCATCCGCAACACCCCCGGCACCAGCGTCGTCTCGATTGTAAACTTGCCGTACGAGTTGTCGCCGAGAAACTCGTTCGTCCGTTTCATTGAGAAGGCCACCGCCTCGTCGTTGAGCGGGTTGCCTTCGCGATCGGAGAAATCGACACGGATGAACAGGACGCGCTTTTTGCCGGTGGTCCACCCCACGGACGGCTTGCGCTTGGCCAACGGCCGCAGGCGCACCGCCGGGCCAAGCGCCTGCTCGGCAGCAATGAGTTGCTGCTGCCAGGCCGCTGCCGCCGCCTCGGAGACAAACTCCCGCCGCTCCCCAGCCAGCGACAGCACGGTTCGATTCACCGGCAGGCCAAGCGCGGCTTTCTCAGCGGCGGAAAGTTCGCGGGCCGGCTCGTCGGCGACAGCCATCTGCCCGCCAAGCACGATGCCGTGCACCGGCAGGCCGCGCTTCGAGCCAAGGTGCGCCCGCCGCCCCAGCCAGCGCGGCGTCAGCCGTTGGCCGTTCAACTCAAGCGACCGTTCCACGGTGCAGTGGCGATGCCCCGGCCCGCCGCAGGCCACGGTCACGGTGGACTCCGCCAGCCCCTCGGCGTGCCGCTCGAGATGGCGGGCAATCGGCTCCGGCAGCTTGGCCAGCCGCGGCACGGTGTGTTGCAGGGCCAGGCGCGGCCGCGTGGCAATGAGCCGCCGCATCGCTGGTTCGCGCCGCTTGGCCAGGCGGACGCCCTCGGCCACGAGGCTTGGCCGGTCATTCGCCGCCGCCTCGTACCGGGCAAGCCATTGGCCGAAGTCCGCGATCGGGTCGGCGGCGAGCGCCGGCCCGGCGAGGATGAAGCCAAGCGCAACGCCGCCCCGGCGAAAAAGTTTACAATGGGATTTCATGCTCTGCGGCAACCGCCGCAACGTACCAAACCCCCGCCGGGACTGCCGCAAAAAAGGAATCAATCCACGACAAAGTCGGCTTGCTCAATGCGGAGGAGGCGCTGTTTCCAGCCGGGGCCGCCGGAGAAGCCGCCGATGCGCCGGTGCGCCGCCAGCACCCGGTGGCACGGGACGATGACCGGAACCGGGTTGGCACCGCAGGCGGAGCCGACGGCCCGCGACGCGCCCGGCTTGGCCAGGCGCCGGGCGATCTCGCCGTACGAGCAGGTTTGGCCAAGCGGGATGTTCCGCAACTCCGCCCAGACGGACTGTTGAAATTCGGTTCCGGCCGACAGGTCGAGCGGCGGCAGTGTTTGCGGCGCTTGGCCAAGCAGCAGCGATTCGATCGCGGCGGTGGCGGCCGCCAGCCAGCGCTTGGCCAAGCCGGACGGCGGCGGCGCGGCCTTGGGCGGGCGGGCGTTGCCGGGGAAGTCGAGCCGGCACAGGCCGTTGTCGCCGAAACGCGCGATGAAGGCGCCGTGTGGTGTCGGGATGGCGGCGGCGCTATTCATCGCGGTCATCCTCGCGGCCGAAGATCAGCGCGACAGCGATGGCGATGACCGCCGCGATGACGGTGATGGCCACCCGGATGGTGATCGTCGTCTCGTCCGTCACGATTCTCGGTTCGTGTTCATTTGTGTCTTTCGCGGTTTACTTTTTCTTTATCCGCATCTGCGGATTCACCGCTCACTGTCAACTGCTCACTGCTCACTGCTCACTGCTCACTGTTGAAGAAGGGTCCAGAACAGGCCGACGAGCAGGAGCACGAGCAGCACGCTGAAGGCGAGGAACCGGTTGCGCGCCACGCGGCGCTCGTACCGCAGCGGCCGCAGGCCGTGGATGCTCCCGGCGGCGAGGAAGGTGACCATGCGCGGGTTGGAGGAGACTGGCGGCTTGCGGAACCGGCTGCTGAGCCATTGCCAGACCGATTCGTTTTCCGGTTCACTCGTGCCCAGTGGCTGCTCGGAGAGCGGATGGCTGGGGCGCGGCGGCAGCGGCTCGTCGCCGGGCTTGAGTTCGTGGACGGCGGCGGGCGGCTGGGCCGGCTTGTTCCCGGCTTGGCCGAGTTGCTCGATTTGCGACTCCACGTCCGCCAGTCGGGCCTTGAGCGTCTTGGCCCGGCTTTTGAGTGGATCGTTGCGTCGGAACAGCCCCATGGCGGCTCATCAATTGAGCAGGGTCAGCAAGATCACGATGGCGATGCCAACCACGACCAGCGGCCAGGTGAAGGCCAGCCCCAGCCGGCTGAGCTGCCAGAAGCTGTATTGCTCAAGCCCGGGTCGCTCGGCGGCTTGCGGCTGGCCAACGGCGGGAGCAGAGGCGAGTTCGGTTTCGCCGTCGAGCACCGGCCACTTGAGCCGTGCCGAGTTCCATTCCATCCGGGCGTTCTCGACGGTGGTCAGCGCCTTGGTCAGTTGGACGCTCCAGTTTTCCTCCGTCCAGCCGGCCTCGTCGATGTGGTTGACCTTGTCCAGCGACGCCTGGAGGTCGCTGACGGTCATGGCCAGCTGCTCGGCGGTGCGGCCGCTGGACAGCTCCGCCTCCTCAAGCAGGCCGATGCCACGCGTAAGGTGCTGCACCATTTCCTCGCGGCTAGTGGCCAACTCGGTGCGGCGCTTGCGGGCCTCCTCGATCTCGTTGCGCTCGCGCTCGAGCTCCTCCTGCATCCGCTTGAGGCGGGTCAGTTCCTGCTGGGTCTCGGTGACGCGGGAGGTCAATTCCTCGCGGCTGGGGGGGGATACGGTGCCGGGCACCTTCGGCTCCGGGGAGGGTGCGCCGGGCTCCTGCGCGGCCTCGAGATCGCGATCCACAAAATCCGAATCATCGAGTTTCGACGACATGGGGGAGAAGCTATCCCTCGCCTGCGGAACTGTAAAGCGCTGATGTTTTTGGCTTGAATCAGTGGCCGGTTTGTCGCTGATGGGGTGCCACCGATGCCACCCGAGACGACGACCGTCGCAACTGACCCGAACTGGCTGGCCACCCTCACCTGGGTGTGGCTGGCGCTGGCGCTGCCGATCGCGGCCTGCCTCTGTTTCGTCAACGCGCCGTACGGCCGGCACAATCCCGGCACATGGAGGAGGATGATACGCGCGCGCACCGCCTGGCTGATCATGGAGTCGCCGGCGGTGTTGCTTCCCGCCGGTGCCTTCGTGTGGGCGCGCGGCTGGGAGTCGCCGGTGCTGGGGGGTTTCTTGGCGATCTGGCTGTTGCATTACGTGCACCGCGCCTGGATTTATCCGTTCCGCCTGGCCAAGACCAGCAGCCCGATGCCGGTGCTGCTGATGCTGATGGGCCTGTTGTTCAACCTCATCAACGGCTCGCTGCACGGCACCTGGCTGTTTGTCCACCCGGGGGTCATCGGCACCGACTGGCTGGGTGACTGGCGATTTGCCACGGGGGCGGTGGTGTTCGGCATCGGCTTCGTGATCAACTTGGATTCCTGCAACCGGCTGCTGCGGTTGCGAAGGGAGAAGCCCGGCGAATACTCCGTCCCGTGCGGCGGGATGTTCCGCTGGGTGTCGTGCCCGAACTATCTCGGCGAGATCACCGAGTGGATCGGCTGGGCGCTGCTGACGTGGAGCCCGGCCGGGCTGGCGTTTGCGGCCTGGACGATGGCCAACCTCGTGCCGCGCGCACGGGCGCACCACCGCTGGTATCATGCGCAGTTTCCGGATTACCCGGCCAAGCGCAAGGCCCTCCTGCCGGGCCTCTTTTGAACGCGCTTGGCCAAGCGGTGTGTGTGCATGACTCCCTCTCCCAACGGGTGAGGGGTGGAGAGAGGGAGAGGGCTCTCCACAGTATTTGGCGTGAGTCGAATGTTGTTCCATCGAAATTGGTTTCTCTCAAATTGATCCGCTCTCCCTCAGCCGGCCTGCGGCCACCTTCTCCCGCTGGGAGAAGGAATCACTCAGCCGCGCTTGGCCAAGCGTGTCGCTTGCCTTGGGCCGGGGCCGTGGATAGGCTGCGCCGCTCATGCGTCTGCTCGACCGCTACCTGATTCGCGAGTGGCTTGTCCCGTTCCTCATCTGCCTGGCCGGATTCATGGTGTTGTGGGTCGCGTTCGACCTGATCAACGCGCTGGACGAGTTCGCCGGCCTGGGTGCGGCCGAGATCGCGCGGTATTACTGGGTGACGCTGCCGGGGAATTTTTTCGTCGTCGTGCCGGTGGCGCTGCTGCTCTCGCTGATGTACGCCATCAACCAGCATTCGCGGCATCACGAGTTCATCGCCATCCGCAATGCCGGCGTCGGCATGTTCCGCATGAGCGCACCGTACCTGCTCGTCGGCGTGCTGCTCTCGGCGGGACTGTATTGGTCGAATGAAAAATGGCTGCCAAGCGGCCTGCGCGAGGGGGATATCATCAAGACCGCCCGGGCGGGAGGGGAGGAAAACGCGCTTGGCCCGGAGTGGATTGCCGACGTCAAGTTCCGCAACGACGAGGCCCGGCGCAGTTGGCAAATCCAGGAGTACAACCGGGCCACCGGCGAGATGCGCAGCGCGGGAAACAACCCGATCATCATCTCGTGGAAATGGGATGACGAGCAGCCAAAGCGCGAAATCATGGCCGTGAGGGGCATTTGGGAAAACGGCGGCTGGACCTTTCACCAGGTCCGAGACTACAAGCCGACGGAAGGCTTCCCCGAGGCGCACGCCATCACCTGGCACGAGACCCTCCGCCTCGGGGAGTTCGACGAGACCCCGGCGCAGATCGAGGGCGAACTGAAAATTGCGCCGTTGTTCGACAAGCGGGCGCACAAACGCTGGAGCGTGTCGCTGGCTGAGATCGACAGCTACCGCCGCATCCACCCAAACATCGCGCCGGAGAAAAAGGCGATCCTCAACGCCCAATACCAGGCCCGCTTGGCCGAGCCGCTGACGTGCTTCATCGTCGTGCTGATCGCGATCCCGTTCGCCGCGCCGTCCGGCCGCCGCAACGCCGCGGTCGGGGTGGCCGCCGGCATCATCGCCTGCCTGGCGTTCTTCATGGTGCAGCAATTCGCGATGGCCGTCGGCGGCCAACTCTCCCCGCACCTCGCCGCGTGGACACCGCATGCCCTGTTCGGCGGAATCAGCGCTTGGCAAATCACCCGGGTGCGATAGCCTCTCGGCGGTCGCACATGAAAACTCCTTTTACAACTCGGTTTACACTCGGACTTTTCCTCATGGTTGTGGCAGCCACACAGGCAGCCGACACCAAGTTCAAGCCGCTCTTCAACGGCAAAAACCTCGACGGCTGGGAACCCACGCCGGGCGGGAAGTGGGAGGTGAAGAACGGCGTCATCGTCGGCACCAGCCCGAAGAGCGAACGCCGCCACGGCATCCTGCTCACCAAGAAACGGTTCCACGATTTCGTGGTCAAGGCCAAGTTCCGCGTGATCCACGGCGACAGCGGATTCTACTTCCGCGTCGACCGCGTCAAGAGCGGCGTGAGCGTCCACGGATTTCAGGTTGAAGTGGATGAAACCGACGAGACCGGCGGCCTTTACGAGACCGGCGGCCGCGGTTGGGTGCACCAGCCCACCGCCGAGGCGGCCAAAAAACGGGCCTACAAAAAAGGCGAATGGACCGACCTCGAGCTGACCGCCAGGGGCGGCGACATCACCGTGAAAATCAACGGCGTCGTCTCCACCAAGCTGACCAACGACAAGAGCCGCAAGGAGGGCCACATCGGCCTGCAACTCCACGGCGGCCAAGTCATGCACGTCGAGTACAAAGACATCCAGCTAAAGCCCCTCTGAAAACCAAGCGCTTGGCCAAGCGCTGGAATTGTCGCGATAGCGATAGCTGATCGCTAATCAAGTCGCCCAATCCATTCTTCCGGTTTTCGGTTCAAATGGTGGACGGCCCACACGGTGAGGAATCGGTTCTCGTAAGTGTAGTAGATTCCAAATGGAAATCGCCGAATCAAGTAGCGACGAATGTTGTCCCTCAGAAGTCGCCAAGTTTCCGGGTTAGTTCGTATGGCCTGTAGCCCCTCATCAATCGCAGAGATGAAATCGCCCGCGAGTTGAGGGTCTTTTTCGAGATAATAGTGAATTGCGTTGGTGAACTCCCGCTGGGCATCGGGATGAAACCCGTAACCGGTCATCGTTTGGCCATGTCTCGGGCCTGACGCATCACTTCATCACCCGGGATCAATTCAACGGTGCCTGAGCCGACCTGTTGCTGTCTGCGCGCGACTTCGTCCAATTGTGCGGCTTCGATTTCGGGATCCATGTCAACCTCGATACTGGCAACAATTTTCTCCGCCAGATCGGCCCGTTCTCTTGGCGTCAATTCCAAGGCTGCACCCAATACTTTTTCAGCCATCGCCGTCATTACGAACGGAAAATGCCATGCTTGGGCAGATCGTGCCACTCCATTTTGCTCGAATGTTTTACGGCCTGCTTCATTAATCCACCGTCGTCTTGATGCCGGCGGACTCGAGGAATGTCCAAATTTCCTGATAAATCGTTGTGAGTTCATCGGGACTGAAATTGCCATGTTTCTTTCCTTTTATTGTGTGCAGCTTTTCTCTGACTCCAGATTCTTGTAGTTTTTTGTGCAGATTCACGGATTGATCTAAAGGCACCCCAATATCTTCGGTCCCGTGAATCGAGAGGACTGGCGCGCCGCCTTCCCGAACATAGTTGATCGGTGAGAGTGTGCGCTCGTATTTCTCCTTATCGATGTTCTCTCCCAACCACTCGGGACGCGGGTAGGTCGAAAAATCCGTGACCCCGAACCAATTGACGATTGCCGCCACTTGCCTGTTGTTGCCCACTTTTAATTTCCCGCTGCAGAGCTCGTCGCCATTTCGGAGCATGCCGGTCATTAGTGCCAGATGCCCTCCGGCGGATCCACCACTGACAACGATCCGATCTGTGTCGATGTCGTACTTCTCAGCGTTGGCATGCACCCACTCCAGAGCCGCCAGACAATCTTCCACTGCAGCCGGGGCCTTGGCGACTTGTGCCAAGCGATAGTTACTAAGGAGTGCGTAAGTAAGTAGACATTAGATTTATACCTTGATATGATTTGCGGCGTGAAAGAGCACGA
>JACNJE010000002.1 GCA_014382705.1 Verrucomicrobiota bacterium
CATGAGGACATTTTAACTTGAGTTTTAAAGAGGACATTTTAAAAGAGTTTTGACACAGATTCACTGATTTTTTGTGGAGCACATAACCGATTGGCTTCCAGTAGTTTGTTGAATTGTGCAGCGGGTGAATGGCGGTGTTTGCCACCGAAAAAAGAAGTGGCGGAGAGAGAGGGATTCGAACCCTCGATAGGCGTTAACCTATACTCCCTTAGCAGGGGAGCGCTTTCAACCACTCAGCCATCTCTCCGAGCGGGCCGCGCAGCTTGGCCAAGCGTGTGCCCGGGGTCAAGCCGTCATTGGCCCGCGAAGAGGTCCAACTGCGGGGCGGGCTCGATCTGGCGGAGTTTTTCCCGCTCGGCGCTTTGCCGCGAGACGTAGCGTGTCTCCCCGTCGGGCGACAGCTCGGTCTCCTCGAGGTTGCGGAGGATGGCCTTGGCCCGGTCGATGACCGGCTTGGGCACGCCGGCCAGGCGCGCCACGTGAATGCCGTAGCTTTTGTCCGCGCCGCCCTCGACGATCTTGTGCAGAAACACGATCTGCTCGTTCCACTCGCGCACGGCAACATTGAAGTTGCGCAGGCGCGGGAGTCTTCCGGCCAGCTCGGTCAGCTCGTGGTAATGCGTCGCGAAGAGCGTCTTCGCGCCGACTTGGTTGTGCAGATGCTCGACGATCGACCACGCCAGGCTCAAGCCGTCGAACGTGCTCGTGCCGCGCCCGACCTCGTCGAGCACGACGAGGCTTCGGTCGGTGGCGTTGTTCAAAATGTTCGCCGTCTCGGTCATCTCGACCATGAAGGTCGATTGGCCGCGCGACAGGTCGTCGCTCGCGCCGATGCGGGTGAAGATGCGGTCGACCAAGCCCACCCGCGCGCGCTTGGCCGGCACGAAAGAACCGGTGTGCGCCAGCAACGCCAGCAGCGCCACCTGGCGGATGTACGTGCTTTTGCCGGCCATGTTCGGGCCGGTGATGACAGCGATCTGCTGGCCGTCGCTCTCGAGTTGCGTGTCGTTCGGCACGAACGGCTCGCCGACCAGCGCCTGCTCGAGCACGGGGTGGCGGCCGTCGTCGATCTGCAGCATGCCGTCGTCGCGCACCTCGGGGCAAACGTAGCCGCGCAGCCGGGCGACCTCGGCGAAACCGGCGAGCACGTCGAGTTGCGCCAGCGCCGAGGCGATTTGCTGGATGCGCCGCAGCGACAGGAGCACCTGCTCGCGCACGCGCTGGAACAGTTCGTACTCGAGCTTTTGGCTGCGCTCCTGCGAGCCAAGAATTTTGCCCTCCATCGCCTTCAACTCCGGCGTGATGTACCGCTCGGCGTTGGTCATGGTTTGCTTGCGCGTGTAATGCCCCGGCACCTTGTCGAGGTGCGTCTTGGTCACCTCGATGAAATAACCGAACACAGAGTTGAACCGCACCTTGAGCGACGGGATGCCGGTTTTCTCAGATTCCTCTTTTTGGAGTTGGGCGATCCAATCCTTGCCTTCGGTCGCGCCTCGGCGCAGCTCGTCGAGCGCCGGGTCGAAGCCTTCGCGGATGATGCCGCCATCCTTGAGCGTCATCGGCGGCTCATCAACGATCGCTCGGGAAATCAGGTCGGTCACCTCCGGCAACTCGTGCAGTTGGCCGCCCAACTCACTCAGCAACGGCGGCTCGTCGTCCGGCTCGGCCTCGTCGAAAACCGCCTCGCTGAGCGGTGGCGCGACGGGATCGGTGGCGCATTGCACCTCGTCGATCAAACCGCGCAGTGCCGGCAATTGGCCAAGCGCGCCGCGCAATTGGCCAAGGTCGCGGGCGTTGCCGGAGCCGATGCTCAGGCGGCTGATCGTCCGCTCGAGGTCGCGGATTTCCTTCAGGCCATCGCGAAACCGGTCGAGCGCCCGGCTGGTGTGGAGGAATTGGCCAAGCGCACGTTGCCGCCGCTGGATCGCCTCGACCGACGAGAGCGGTTGCGAGAGCCAGTCGCGCAGCCGCCGCGCGCCCATCGGCGTCGAGGTGTGGTTCAGCGCGGCGTAAAGCGTCGCCGGCTTGGCCGCCTCGCGATGCAGCGGCTCGAGAATCTCGAGGTGCTTCAGCGTCGCCGCGTCGAGCACGAGAGTGTCGGCGACCTCATAAAAAGTCAGCCGCGTGAAGTGCGTCACGTCGCGCCGCAGATGTTGGCTGACGTAATGCAGCGCGGCACCGGCCGCGCCGATCGCCGCCGTGCGGCCCTTCAGCCCGAAGCCGTCGAGCGCGGCAACCTTGAAATGATCCTTCAGCGTGAACTCCGCCGTCTCGAGCGCGAACACCCAGCCGTCGTAGCCGTTGAGCACGCTGACACTCGGCCCAACCGACTCCGCCAGCCGGTGCGATTCCTCCGGGAAAATCACCTCGCCCGGGTTGAGCCGCTCCAGCTCGGCGAGCATCGTGTTTTCGTTTTCCAGCTCGGCAACCTTGAAATCGCCGGTCGTCAGGTCGATCGCCGCCACACCGAACTTGCCGCCGGACACGCTCACGGCGACGAGGAAATTATTCCGCCCGGCCTCGAGCATCCGCTCGTCGAAGTGCGCGCCCGGGCTGAGGATCTGCGTGACCTCGCGCTTGACCAGTTGCCCCGGCTTGGCCGTCTCGACCTGGTCGCAGATCGCCACCTTGCGCCCGGCCGCGAGCAGCTTGGAGAGGTAATTGCCGGTGGCGTGATGGTGGATGCCGCACATCGGCGTGGCGCCGCGCTTTGTCGATGCGTCTTGGAGAAATCCCGCCGCCTCCCGCCGAACCCCCAGCAACCCCTCCTTAACATCCCCCAGCCTCAACATCAGGATTGCCCCTGCCCGCACTTCACCCTTGCACCCCCCTGGCTGTTCCTGGAAGGCTAAAAAAAAATAATTACCTT
>JACNJE010000074.1 GCA_014382705.1 Verrucomicrobiota bacterium
TGACCCATTGCCGGGTGGCCGAGCCAAAATAAATCAACACGGAGTCACAAATGCGGAGATTCTCCATGTGCGCCTCGGAGACCTCGGCCTCGGTGCCAGTAAACACGGGGATGACCACCTCCAGTCCATGATCAAAGAGGTAATCCTCGATGGCCTCGATCTTGTCCTCATCGTCCGGCGGCGCCATCAGGTACACCACCCGGGGGCCTTCGCCCGACTCGTCCTGCGTTGGGTTGTCGACACGACTTTTCTTTTCGATGAAATGGTCGATGACCAAGCCCTTGAAAATCTCAAAGGTCCCCTCAACAAAGTCGGTTTTCTGGTAGGTGGCGGGATCGACCCGCAGGCGCTCGACATAGTCGGTTTGTTTTTCCTCGGTGGCCTCCAGTTCGTTCGGCAACCAGACGAGGCGCTCAATGCCGCGCTTTGCGGTTTCAATTGCAGACAGCTTAATCTGTGTCTCAATGACCGACCGGTCGCCCGCCTCCGGAATCATGCCGTAGTTCGAACCGAGTAAATGGATGGCTACATCGGCCTGTTCCATGAATTGCCCAACTATCAACTCGACCTCGGCGGCATTCATTGGCAACGGACTGTCCGGCAGAATCACATGACCGCGCTCGCGAAGGTCGCGGGCTATATTCTCACGTTCCTCGTTACGGTCGCCGGTCACCGTGGCGAGGTAAACCGTCTTCGCTCCCTGTTGTGGAATGACTACAGGAGCATTACCATTAACGCCGGAACCGCTTTTTTTCAGTATTTCACAAATCTCATAGGCGAGGTCGTAGATGCGGCTGAAATAGTTCTGCCGGGCCTCCTTGCCGAACGCCTCGTTGTACTCGACCACCTTGCCGGAATTGTCGTCAAAGTCGTAAAAATTGAAGCCAAGCACGCTGCCAAACACCCGCCGCAACTCTGGCTGAACCTCGTCGGGATCGTACGGTGTCTTGACCACCTTCAACACACGCGATTTTCCCGCGACAGCAACCCCCCCAGTTTCCTCAGCGTTTTTGTAAAACTCAGTGATTTCCTTGTTGCACCATTCCGACTTGATGTATCGGGGACTCAAAATCGACACCATCAGCTTGGTGTTCTTAAATTGTTCGACTATGTGCTCGTCGAATATATCGCTGCCAGACAGTTTCTGGTCTCTCCAGATCTTGGGCTGTTCACCCATCAACTGAGCCAAGCGATTCTCCAGAATTCGCTGAAACTCCGTGATCCAACCCTTCTGACCCTCCGAAATCGGAAGGTCGTCAATATGCGCGTAGCTGATGAATAGGTCATTCATGGTCTGGCCCGTTGATCAAACAGGAAAATGGGCGGCCATTAAATGTGAGCGAACCTGCGTGGTCAACATTTAACGCCGGAAAGTATCAGAATCCCGACTGCCGGGTTTTCCGGTGCAATTCCGTACCGGGCCGTTCCCCCTCACCCTGCCCTCTCCCCCTACGCGGGAGAGGGAAAAACAGGTGTCGCCGGGCGAACGCTTCAACGGCGCTTGGCCAAGCGGATCATGAAACCACGAAGGTCACGAAGAGTTGATAACGGGCAAGACGATCGGGGGGGGAGTCACAATTTATGAATAACCGCGTGTTCTCCGAGGTTTATTCAAGCTGAAAGGGCTGGACTTTGGCACACTGCTGTGGCGACGGTTTGCGTCCTAAATGATGAAAAAAATCGTGACTCGTTGGATTGTTGTTTTTGTGCTGACCCTGTTTTTTGTGTCGCTTGGCCAAGCGGCGCACCCGTTGCCGGATCCGGATGGCAAGCCAGCGGATATGACCAAGCCGGTGCAGGTGTACATTCTGCTTGGGCAATCGAACATGCTCGGGTTCGGAAGCGTGGGCGGCGACAAGGACGGCACGCTGGAGTATGCGGTGAAGACCAGGAAGCTCTATCCGTATCTCTTGGACGATGCCGACAACTGGACCGAGCGCAGGGATGTGCGTAATGTACGCGTGATGGGCAGCGGCTTGGGCGGCAGCCGGTTGTTCAACAACGAGTGGATGACCATCAAGGGCGGCCGGATTGGGCCGGAGATTGGCATCGGGCATCATCTCGGTGAAGCGACCGATGCACCGGTGTTGATCCTGAAAAGCTGCATCGGCAATCGCGCGCTTGGCTGGGACCTGCTGCCGCCGGGCGGGGAGGGCTTCGAGTTTACCGATTCGAAGGGCGTGACCTGGGTGCACCCGGGCTACAAGGGGTCGCCCGAAAAATGGAAAAAGGGAGAGGAGCCCAAAAAGATCAACTGGTACGCCGGCATGCAGTACGACGGCGACATTGCCCGCGCCAGGAAAGTCTTGTCCGAGTTGGATAAATATTATCCGGATGCCAAGGGTTACGAAGTGGCCGGGTTTTTCTGGTGGCAGGGCGATCGAGACCGCCGCAGTGAGGCGCTCTCCAGTCGGTACGAGAAAAACCTCGTGCACCTGATCAAGACGCTCCGCAAGGATTTCAACGCCCCGAACGCCAATTTCGTTTGCGCGTCGCTTGGCCAAACGAAAAAGGGCGCGACCGATGGCGGCGGCAAGATTCTCGACGCCATGCTCGCGGTGGATGGCGCATCCGGCAAGTACCCGCAATTCAAGGGCAACGTCGCCAGCGTTTACACCCATCCGCTGTCCAAGGGCGGCAGCTCCGGCGGCCACTACAGCGGCAACGCCGAAACCTACATGAACGTCGGCGAAGCCATGGGCAGGGCGATGGTGAAGCTGCTGAAGGCGGGTAAATAGTGCAGCGCCTATTCGTTTTCATTTTGGGCTTTGTATTCGCTGGCGAATTGTCGGCCGCGGAGCAAAAGCTGGAATTGGCCGCGCCCTTCACGGACAACGCAATCCTTCAGCGGGAATCCAC
>JACNJE010000065.1 GCA_014382705.1 Verrucomicrobiota bacterium
CGGAAACATCCACCGCAAACGCGAGGGAAAGATACCCCTTTTTTAACAACCAAGGGTTTTCTCTTTGTTTTCGCGCAATACCCAAGGAAGCAGCCTTTTTGGCTGCAACCTTGGGCTGTAGAACGTAATCCCTTTGGGATAGGGCCGCAATGCGGGTCGAATTACTTAATGGGAGGATTCCATTCGTGCTCCGGGTCGGGATAAAACGTTATGGGAGGGCTGAACCCGCCCGAAATTGTCACCAGCCATCCCCCCGGAACTTTCAGCCGAAGTAAACGGGGACTGGACTTGTGCACAATCTCCCAAGTGCCACTGTGTTTTTCGTTCATGATATTTTGCGTCTTATTGATTTACCTAAAGGACGCAAATAATAAACAATAAATAACAATTAGTCAACATCATTAACGCTTGGCCAAGCCGAGGGTTTGGAGGGCGGCGAAGTAGATGTTGGTGAACTCGTTCGGGGCGGAGAAGAGGGTTGGTGTGGCGTACTGTTCGGTCATCACACGGGTGCGGCCAAGCGGGCCTTTGTTGCCGAAATCCAGCCGGAACCGCCTCGGGCCGTCGACCGTGTCCACCTCGGCGGTGAGTTGGTTGGCACCGGATTGGATGCCGGCAGCCTCCATTGCCGCCTCGCCTTCGGCCACCCAGTCGACGGCGGACAGCACGCCCATCCGGTACACGGTTTCCTCCAGCATCGCGGACTGAATCTGGTCGAGCGCCTCGCCCTCGGCCGTGCGCCATGTTGCGTTGGGCAGGCGGGCAAACCGGGCCGGCTTGTTTGCCAACGTCACGGTGACGGTGGCAACTTGGTTGGTGGAAAATGACCACAGCCGACGTTCCCGTAGCTTGTACGCCTCCTTCGGCAGCAAAATCGCCTGCTCGCGGGGGAGGCCGATGATCGCCGGTTCATCGTTTGCCCGGGCGGCGGCACGCAGCGCATCCACGGTGCCGAACGCGATCGATTCGTTCCACCGATCGCCGACTGCCGAAGTGCCGTTGATACCGAGGTTCAGCCACGGGGTGGCCAAGCCGTGGGTTTCAAAATCCGCCGCCTCGGCCCCATCCTTGATGAAGTCGATGATCTGCGCATTGCGAATGTTGGTGAGCATGGCGTTGACGAGCAGCGCATCGGCGGGAAACTGTTTCGGCTCGGTCACCTGCCAGGCCCCGTCCGTTTTTTTTGCGACGGTGAACTTGTGGATCGTGTCCACGGTGACGGAGGTGACCTCGTGGAGCGGCCGGCGAAACACCGCGTGCTCGCGGAACTGGTCGTGCGGCAGGCGCAGCAACGACAGCAGCCCGTCATCCTGAATCACCACCGTGCCGCGCTCGGAATGGTTCACCAGCACAGCCGGCTCCTCCTCGTTCGGTTTGTGAAACTCCAACTCGAGAACCGTGTCGTTGCCCTTGGCCAAGCGCACGGTTGCGTCCGGCTCGCCTTCGCCGGCGGCAGCAGCGACGTGCACGATACGGGCGAGCTGCATCCGCTGGATCAGTTGGCGGATGACCATTTGATCGGCGGCGGAGTCAACCGGCTGTTCCATTCGCCAAGCGCCGTCACCGCCCTTGGCCAACTCGACCGTGCGGCTTTGGCCCCAGAATCGCAGCCGGTCAAACTCGAGATCTTCCGGCATAAGTCGGAGGTCGCGCCAGTCGTCGGCGTTGCGCGGCACCCAGTTGGCCAAGTCGCTGGTGGCCAAAATCACATCCCGCATGCCGGGCAATCGTACGTACGTTTGCCGTCCGAACATCGCGATCGAGCCGACCTCGAGCGACTGTTTTTTTTCGCCACTCGCCCAACGGACAAGCGCCTTGGACTCGTCGAGGCCGAACGTGTTTTCGTTGCCGGTCTCAGTCCAGTTGGACTCGGCAACTCGTTGGCTGACAGTGAGTTCGGCGAGCCGCTTGGCCAAGTGCGCAATGCGTTCCGGGTGCGCCGGATAATCCGGATCGGCGACCCGCCATTGGCCGTTTATTTTTTTTGCGGCAATCATCGTGTCGCCGCGGACAACCGTGAACGAGTCGATCGCCTCGGCGGTTAGCTCCGGGAAAAGTCGCTCCGCTGGGCCAAGCGCGTTGTCGTCTCCCGACGAGAACAACCCGTCCGCGACGCAGGCGATTGCCAACACCACGGCCAAGCCGCTCAGCCAAAAAAGTTCCCTCGGGTTCATGATTGTTTCATCTGTCGCCGCCACCAAAGCAGCCCAAGGCCTAGCGTGCCGCCGGGCAGCACCAAAAGCAGAAGCCAAGTGATCGACGTCATCTCAGCGCGGGTGAGGTCGATGCGATACTCGGTGACCGTGCGCGGCGCGATGGCGAGCAAGTGTTCGCGCTCAAGCAGCCAGTTGACGGCGAGGCCGGCAAAGTCGCGGTTGGCCCCGGCCTCGATCGCACTGTTGCCGAGGAACAACGAGTCGCCGGCAACGACGAGTCGCGCCGGCGGCTGGCCGTCATTCGTGTGGAGTTTGGCGGCGATCAATGGAATCTTTCCTTCCCTCTCCACAGTGCCCTTGTTCCCCCGGATTTGGCCAACCGCCTGGCCGGCGTCGGACGAGTGCGCGAGGGTTGTCACCGGCGGCGGTTCGTCGCCCTCCTCCGGCTCGGGAAAACCGACGGAGCGGGGGAGGAGCAGTTGGAGTCGATTACCCAAAATCGGCTTGGTGATTGGGTGGCTGCCGAGGTCATCGACCAGCAGCAAGCCGCCCTGGCCAGACTGTTCGTTTTTCGAGTCGGAGACTTGATTGACACCGATCTCGAAGCCGTAGTCGGCGAGGAATCTCTCGAGGCCAGTCGGGCGTTGCAGTGAGTAAAAATTGAACAGGGCAAACAGACTTCCGCCGTTGCCGATGTAGTCGCGCAACTTGGCCAACTCGCCGGCGTCGTGAGGCGTGCGCGGCCCGGCAATGATGAGCAAACGGCAGTCAGCAGGAATGCTGTTCGTGCCGGCAATCGGGATTTCCTGTAAAAGCAAGCCCTTCTGCTGCAACAGGTTGGCAAGCTTGGAGTAGCCCCATTGGCCGCCAGTGTCGCTGGCCTTGTGTTCGCCGTGGCCGGTGACGAAGCCGACCTTGGTTTGGCGATCCTCGGTCACCGCGACAATGGCGGAGGTGAACAGCCGTTCGCCGGAAAAGTGCGTGCGCCTTGCCTCGCGTGTGTCCATAAAGCCGGATAAATCGAGGATCGAAAGTTCGGTCTCGTTGATTGCCTTGGCCGAGTTGTCGGCAGCGATGATCACGCGGTTTTCGGGCGAGCGAATCGGGAGCTGCAATTCCTCCTGCACATCCTCGGCGCGGGCAGGGTCACGAGTGGGATCGATCAATTCGAGCTTCAATCTTGGCGACTGGCGCTCATACTCGGTGAGCAGATTTTTGACCGGCTCGAACAGGTCCGCCTGCCGGTCGAACAGCACGACGGCGCGTACCTCGTTGGTCAGCGCGCCGAGCACATTTTTCGTGAGTGGCGACAGGCTGTGGTCGGCCGATTGAGAGAGCACGACTTGCGCGGGATTTCGCAGCACGAGCAGATTGGCCAACGCAACGCAGACCGCGGCCACCGCTGCCGCGAGGATCACACGCCTCGAGATGACCCGCCGCACGGTCGGCGAAAAACTGGCGAGTTGTTGTGGGTCACTCATCGGTTATTTCCAGCGAGTTGCCGTTCGACGATTGCTTGAAATAGGCTGTGTTCCCCCACTCCCCAACCCTCTCCCGCTGGGAGAGGGAGCCAAGCGGGGCGCGGACGCGCTCCCGCGTGCGGCCTCGGGCATGGGAGGGGCAAGTTCCACCTTGCCCCATTTTTAATGTGAACTTGGGACGAGGTGGAACTCGTCCCTCCCCAGACTGTTTTATTGCGGCACATTATTTCCAGCGGCGGCTTTCGACCACCTTGTGCGTGAGGTAAAGGAACAGTGCCGTGAGGCTGACAAAAAAGATCACTGCACCGAGGTCGATCACGCCGCGCGAAAATGATTCCATGTGGTTGGACAGCGACACGTGCCGGGCGAGCTGCGACACCCATCCCGACCGGTCGCCGGCGAAGTACGAGAAAAAGCCGGTGAAGAACAGAGCCGCGCCCATCGCGAAACCACTCACCGCAGCGACGGCCTGATTGCGGGTGAGCGCCGAGGCGAAGCACCCCATCGACATGTACAGGCAGCCGACAAGCAGAATGCCGAGCGCCGAAGTGGCCATCGGGCCCAGGCCGAGCACCGCGGATTCGCCGACGTAAAACCGCACCACCACTGAGCAAACCAGCAGCGGCAGCCAGAGGATCGTGTAAAAAATGAGCGCCCCGGCGAACTTGGACAGCACGACCTGCCAGTCGCCGACCGGCGCGGTCATCAGGCTTTCGTAGGTGCCGCTGGCCCGCTCCATGGCAAAGCTGCGCATGGTGATAATCGGCGCGATGAGCAGCAGAATCAGCCAGAAAAAATAGGTGCTGTAAAACACCTGCGTCACCGGCATTGGCGTCGCGTGGCCGTTGAGGCCGGCGAGCACGATCACGAAGCCAAGCCCGATCAAAAACAGCACGGCGGCGATGATGATGAAGCCGGTTGGCCCCTGAAAAAACGCCGCCAACTCGCGGCGAACCAGTGCGCGAAAGAGGCTCATTCGCCGCCCTCCTTTCCGCGTGTCAGGTTGACGAACAGGTCTTCGAGCGATGGCGCTTGCCGCGACAGTTCGCGCAGCGGCCAGCCGCGCTTGTTGGCGCTGGCAAAAATCTTTTCGCGGGCGTCAGCACGATTGACGTTGGCGAACCGGCATCGAACGTAGCCGCCCGGTTGCTCGGCGCACTCCGCTTGGCCAAGCGCGAGTTGAGCGGCCCATTCTTTTGCATTAGCCAACGAAGTTTGCACCTCGGCGGCGACGGCGGCGTTGGCCTTGGCCATCAGGTCATCCAGCGCGCCGCTTGCCAGCAGGCGGCCTTCGTGGAGGATGACAACGCGGTCGCAGGTCATCTCGATTTCGGAGAGGATGTGCGACGAGATCAGCACCGTGTGGCCACCGGCGAGATCGCGGACGAGTTTTCGCACGGAGCGAACCTGGTTGGGATCGAGGCCGGCGGTTGGCTCGTCGAGCACGATCAACTCCGGCTTGGCCAAGAGGGCGTCGGCCATGCCGACGCGCTGCCGGTAGCCGCGAGAGAGTTGGCCGATGAATCGGCCGGCGACATCGGCGATGCCGCACTGCTCCATCACTTCGGCGATGCGCTTGGCGGAGTCGCCGTTGGCCAAGCGCTTGAGTTGGGCGCGGAATTTCAGGTAATCCCCGACGCGCAGGTCGAGCGGCAGCGGATTGTTCTCCGGCATGTAGCCGAGTCGTTTGCGGACGCGCATTGGGTTTTCAAAAACACAGTCGCCACCGACGCGCGCCGAGCCGGAGGTGGCCGCCATGAAGGTGGTGAGAATGCGCATCGTGGTGCTTTTGCCGGCACCGTTTGGGCCGAGGAAACCGACCACTTCACCGTGCCCCACGGAGAACGACACGGCGTCGAGCGCCACGTGTTGTCCGTAGCGCTTGGTCAGGTTTTGCACTTCAATCATGGGCGTGTCCGTTTGCAAGCCGCTGCGAACCTAACGGCCACGGGTGGCGAAAGGCAATCCGCGCGTGCGGCGGGGAAACGACTTGCTGCCGATAAAGCCATGCCACACAGTCCGCGCATGGAGGCGGTTGCGTGGCTGATGGTTGTTCTTGCGGGGTATTTGCCCGGCTCGCTGCCGGCGGGCCTGATCGCGGGGCGGCTTAAGGGCGTGGACATCCGCGCGGTCGGCAGTGGCAACATCGGCGCGACCAACGCGTTCCGCATGCTGGGCAAAGGCATCGGCGTCGCGGTGCTGCTCGTCGATGTGATGAAAGGGCTGTTGCCGTGCCTGTTTTTCCCGGCACTCGTGGCCGGGGTGTTCCCCGAGAGTCAGGCACCCGAGTTGCAAACGCTGCAACTGCTGATCGGCGTGTCGGCGATTCTCGGGCACAACTACCCCTGCTGGCTAGGCTTCAAGGGCGGCAAAGGCATCGCCACCAGCGCCGGCGTGGTCGGGGCGCTCGCGCCGGTGCCGTTTGCGGTCTGTCTCGGTTTTTGGGTTTTGGCCTTCGCGGTGACGCGCTATGTGTCGGTGGCATCCGTTGCCGCTGCAGTGGCACTGCCAACTGCGGCCGCCGCTTGGCCAAACGAAGGAGTGAACCGCTATGGGCCGCTCTTCTGGATCTGCCTCTTCCTCGGTGTGATGGCTGTCTGGAAACACCGTTCCAACCTCCAACGACTCAAGCAAGGGACCGAGCCAAAAGCATGGGGTGCAAAAAAGGGTCGAGACTAACTTTCACTTATCGGTTCAATGGAGCGGGGACATTCATGTCTCCGCAGAATGCGTATTCGTAATGTTGCTAGGTTTCTCAGGCCGAGGTACCTTCTCCCCGGTTCCACACTCAATATGAAAACGAAAATCATCTCCTTCATCGTCCTGGCAATGTACGGTTTTGTTGCCGCTGAGACTGCTGTTGCCGAAGCACCGAAAACGCAACCGGCTCAGGAAGCCCTGAACGGGGTGCAGCCCTTCATCGGAAGTTGGACAGCGGAGTCGGATGCGTACGAGGGGTTTGAAGGCAACGAGGAAGGTGGCAAAATTGATGTGGTGTTGCGTTTCCGTTGGCTGCAGGAAAAGGCGGCGGTTGAGTTTAGCTCACGGATCGTCCACATAAAAACGGGCGAAAGTTTTAACTCCGGCAGCAAGATCATGTCTCTCAACGCCGGGACAGATCAGTTGCAGGTTTTTGGATACGGCTACGACGGGGACGTCTATTTTTCGAACACCGGCTCGATGGACTTAAAGGACAAAAAGATCACTTGGAAAATGAATGAGATTACCATCAACAAGACGAAGTCCGAATACACCGTGATGTTCTCCTTGGAGAATCCAAATCTGTTATCTGTTCAGTTGACCGATCGTGTTGTGGATGGAAAAAAGCAGGAGGACTGGAGCACCAAGCTGCACCGCATAACAAAAGCCGCCAGTAAATAAACCAAGCCCAACCATAACTTTGCCAAGCGCTAGGTCGTGTCTCTGTGAAATGAGGTTGCAGAGGCTGGGTGCTATGCCCAGATTGGTTCGAGTTTGCGGGACGGCGACAAGACCATGAATCAACAAAAGGTGACACGGAATTGAAAACAGTAGTGATTGGGGCGGGGGCTTGGGGCACGGCGTTGGCCAAGGTGGCTCACTTGAACGGCGGTGAGGTCTGCCTCTGGGGCCGCGACGCCGAGGCGCTCGCTGCGCTTGGCCAAGCGGGGCGCAACGAGCGTTATTTGCCGGGAGTCGATTTGCCGCGTGATCTGCCGACAGAGAGCGACTTGGCCAAGGCGGTGGACGGCGCGGGCTGTGTGGTGCTGGCGGTTCCGTCGCGGGCGTTTCGGGAGGTGACCGCGTGCTTGGCCGAGTTCGGCGGCGTGGCGGTGAGCGTGACCAAGGGGATCGAGTTCGAGACCGGCCTGACGATGGGCGGCATCCTTGGTGAGACGATGCCGTTGGCCAAGGTGGCGGCGCTGTCCGGGCCGACTTTGGCGGAGGAGGTTTGCCGAGATATGCCAAGCGCGGCGGTGGCTGCGAGCGAGGCTGCCGGTGTGGCGGAGACGGTGCAGCAGATTTTTCACCGGCCAACGTTTCGCGTTTACACGAGCGAGGATCTGATCGGCATCGAGTTGGGCGGCGCGTTGAAAAACATCATCGCCATCGCGGCGGGGGCGTCGGCCGGCCTTGGCTTTGGCGACAACTCGAAGGCGGCGCTGGTGACGCGCGCGATCGCGGAGATTCGGCGACTGGGCGTGGCATGCGGCGCGCGCGCGGAGACGTTCGCCGGGCTGAGCGGCTTGGGCGATTTGACGGTGACGTGCTTCTCTAGCCTGAGCCGCAATTACCAATTTGGCCTGCGGATCGGGCGCGGCGAAAAGCCGGAGGCCATCCTCGCCGACGCGGTATCGGTGGTGGAGGGGTACCCGACCGCGCGGTCGGCATGGAACCTCGCGCGTACCCGCGATGTCAGCACGCCGATCATCGACGAGGTTTACGCGATGCTGCACGAGGGCAAAGACCTGCGCCAAGCGTTACACGACCTGACCACCCGCTCCTCCAAGGCGGAGGATTGAAGCCAAGCGCTTGGCCAAGCGCGGCCGGCTAGGCCACGACGTCCATGACCGGCTCGCCGCTTGAGATCATCAACGGGCGATCCTGCGTGTCGCGAATGTGTGCCTTCGGGTCGATGCCAAGCAGGTAGTAAATCGTCGCCGCCAGGTCCTCGGGCGTGACGGCATCCTCGGCCGGTTCCGAGGCGTGCTTGTCTGATTTGCCGTGGACGTAGCCCTGCTTCACGCCGCCGCCGGCGAGCAGGACGCTGTAGCAGTTGGGCCAATGATCGCGGCTGGCGTTCTTGTTGATCTTCGGCGTGCGGCCGAATTCACCCATCCACACGACCAGCGTCTCGTCCAGCATCCCGCGTTGTTCCAGGTCCTCGAGCAGCGTCGGCAATGTCTGGTCGGTGACCGGCAGGTGGTAGGCCTCGACGATCGGGTACATGCGGGTGTCGTCGAAGCCGTGGGTGTCCCAGCCGCCGCTGGTCTTGCTGCGCCCGCCGATGCTGTTTGCGAAATAGCACGTGGAGAACTTCACGCCCGCCTCGGCAAGCCGCCGCGCCAGCAGACAACCCTGCCCGTAGGTGGTCCGGCCGTATTTCTCCCGCAGCCAAGCCGGCTCCTTCCCGATGTCGAAGGCCTCGCGCACGCGCGGCGAGTTTAACATCGCCAGGGCGTTCCGGTAGTAGTCATCCAGGCCGCGGGCCTGCTCGGAGAATTCGAGCAGGCGCGACTGGGCGTCGATGAGCTGCTGCAGTCCGCGACGTGCCTGCACGCGGTCGAGTGTCAGGTTGTCGGGCAGGCTGAGTTCCGGCAGGCGGAAGTCGGCCTTGTTCGGGTCGCGCGGGATGAACAGCGGGTCGTATCGCTTGCCGAGAAAACTGGCGTGCTGGCCCGGCGTCCGCGAGCCGTCGGCGATCACGTGCGGGTAGGAGACGAACGTCGGCATGCCCCGGTCCTCGTTGGGGCGGAGTTTGCTGACCACCGAGCCGTAGGCCGGGTAGAGGTCGGGCAGGTCACGCAGGCGCTGGTCATCGCTCGGCGGCGCATGGCCGGAGAGCGCGTAGTAGCCGGCCGAGTTGTGGTTCTTCATGGTGTGGTGCAGCGTGCGGATCACGGTGCACTTGTCCATGTGACGAGCCATGCGCGGCAGATGCTCGCAAATCTCGATGTCCGGGCAGGAGGTGCGGATTTGCCCGTGCGGTGAGCGGTATTCCTTGGGCGCGTCCGGCTTCATGTCGAGGATGTCGATCTGGCTCGGGCCGCCCCATTGAAACAGGAAGATGACCGACTTGGCCCTCGGCGCGATCGTGAGCTTTGTCGCGGCCTCCTCCGAGGCGCGCAACAGTTTCGGCAGGGTCAGGCCCAGCAGCCCCAAGCCCCCTGCGCGCAGCAGCGTGCGCCGCGCGATCGCCGTCTCCCGAAAACTCTGGCAGGACGGATTTTTCATCGTCTCAACATGAATTCCTTCGCGTTCAACAATCCCCAGGCCACGTCCTCGAGCGCACCGCGCCGGTTCCCGGCGGCGGCGAGATGCCGCAACATCGCAGTGCGTTCGCTGGCGGACGGTGCCCGTGTCAAGATCGCCCAGTATAGGGTATCCACAATCTCGGCGTTCCCGTTTCCTCCCCGAATTTGTCGGCCGATGCGGTTGTTGTCCTGCCGCAGCAGGCGGTTCACGGTCTCGCCCCCGGTCAGCTCGAAAACCTGCGCGAGGGTGGTGTCATCGTTCCGCTCGGCGTCGGAGTTCGTCAACCGGGGGGGCTTCCCGAACAGCTTCAGGAACCGCTCCCCGTGGCCCGGGTTGCGCGACAGGTGCACGCTCTCCACGCCGGGCATCCCGACCGATCGCTTGCTTTTGTGCGGGTCTCCAAATTCAATGGGGCCGTCGAGCGAGCGGTGTGCGGCATCGAGGATCACCTCAGCGGGATGGCGGCGCACGGTGGCTCGCGCGAAGTTCTCCTCCGATCCCGCCGTGCCGCCACGGGGCTCGGCGGAAAACTGATAGGTGTTCGAGTTGGCGATCAATCGGATTAGGTGTCTCGGGTCGTGGCCGTTCTCTCTCAGTTCCCGCTCCAGTGCGTCCATCAGGGCGGGATTCGAGGCCGGGTTCGTGTCGCGGACATCGTCCACCGGCTCGATCAGCGCCCGGCCGGTCATGTGGAACCAGATCCGGTTGGCCTGCACACGGGCAAAGTTTGGGTGGGAGGTCACCCATTTGGCCATCTCCTCAAGTCGCGCGTTGAATGAACCCAGCGAGGGTGCGTCGCGATCCAACAGCCCGGGCTTGGGTGGTTGTTGCGTGCGGGGATGCTTCAAGATTTTTTTTGGGTCAAGCTTGTCGAGCGCCACCAGTTTCACTTTCTGCTCACCGCGAAACTGGTGCTTGTCGAACCCGTCCTTGCGCTTGTTCTCGATGATCTCGTAGTCGATGCCGTCAAAGAGCGCCGCAAATCGATAGTAGTCGTCCTGCCGCACATCCTCAAACGGATGGTCGTGGCAGCGGGCACACTTGAGGCGGCTGCCGAGGAACACCTGTGCCACCGCCTCCGCGCGGTCGACGGGGATGCGCAGTGCGCGGTAGAAATTTGTCGGCGGATTCCCGTAGGTACTGCCAGTTGAGGAAAGTACTTCACGCGCGAAGAGGTCGAGGGGCTTCCCGGCCGCCAGGCCTTCGCGGATCCAGTTGTGAAACATCTCGACCCCCTTGGCGTCGAGGGTCTTTTCCTCGACCCGCAAAAGATCCGCCCACTTCAGCGCCCAAAACTCCGCATACTCGGGTGAGGCCAGGAGCCGGTCGATGAGCCGGGCGCGCTTCCCCGGATCGTCGTCCTCGACGAACGCCTTGGCCTCGACAGGATCGGGGAGTGTCCCGGTGATGTCCAGGCAGGCGCGCCGGATGAAGGTCGCGTCGTCACACGCCTCCGCCGGGTTTTCCCTGAATTGTTTCAGCTTGAAAAAAACGTGTTTGTCGATCGTGTTGGCGGGCGCCGGGCCGCTCCACCGGTAGTCCGTGTGCGGACGAATCATCCCCGCCCGCATCGAGGCCCGTCCGGAGAGGTAGCGCACGAACACCGTCGTCTCCCCTGGCTGCGCGAATTCCACGACCCCGGCCGGGGTGACTTTGGCGATCAGGTTGGAAGTCTCGTAAACCGCCCAGCGGGTCACATCGAGCTGCTCACCGTCGGAAAAAGTCGCCGTCACCCTCAGCGCCAATGAGTTCCCTGGGGCGGTGAGCATCGCCACCTCGGGTGATACGGAGACCGACTCGAGTTGTGGTGTGTCGTCCGAACTCCCACTGGCACCCGCTCTGATCCAGCCCAGCAAAATCCGATATTCCGCCGATCCCATGTCGAAACGTTTCTTGCCCTCGTGCTTCACTTGAAGCGTGGGCTTCAAGAGGACTTTGCTGGCTGCGGGTTCGTCGATGTTCACCCGCCCGCCGGATCGCAGGGCCTTGAAATCCGATGCTGGTTTCTCCCCCCAGAGTGACAGCCTAAATCCCCCCTTGCCGTTCTGGTTGCCGTGGCAGGCCCCGCCGTTGCAACCGGCCTTGGACAGCACGGCCATCACGTCACGGGAAAAACTCACCTCCTCCGCAATCGCGACAAAGGGAGCTAACAGAAACAACGTAACCAACCTGCCCATACCGGTGTGCAAAACCCCGTGAACCTAAAGCCCCCCCGCCGTTCCCTCAAGCAGTATCAGCACCCTTGAACACCACCGTTCACGGCCCATCTGTGAGGACAATTTTGACGAGATTTGACTCTCCCTGCGGACTGCGGGTAGTTTTTCGCAACGAAGACTTGATTCGGTTGTAGTGGAAAGACAACGCCACAGGCGAAGTCGCTCACAACGTCCAAACCGGCAGAGTTCAACCATTTGCGCCTACCCCCCATTCTTCGACCATGGACCGGCTTTTTAAGGTAGAACCTGTTATGTCCCAGTTCCGTGGTGAAACAGCCTTGTGGCCATCTGTTCCTGATGCCGTTACGGAGTGCAGCCACTGCGACTGGCTCACCGCCGACCGCGACCGAGCCGTAATGTTTGAACTGCTCCGCCGCGGAGTGTTCCTTAATCCAATGAGTACAAAACTTTACCTCTCCCTCGCCCACACCGAAGCAGACTTCGACAAAGCGTGGTGCTTAATTCAAATCCTTTTCTTGGGCGATAGCGTGGAGATGGTTGCGGCCACGCAGGAAAAGCTGCCTCCCAACCAGCGCGGGTGAGGAGACAACCTGTTCACCCAGTTTGTTGCGGGCGAGGATACTCAATTCACGCGAGCGCTTCAGGACGAGCGTCGTGCCGCTGCGGTCGGTCAAGTATATCCGGCCAGCGGCGCCCACGGGCGAACCGTAAATGCTCGACAGTCCCTTGAGGCGCTCGCGGTCGATGTGCGTTTTGCCGCTCCTTGCGCTCACTGCGGAATAGAGCGCTTGGTTTGACTGCGTGTATACAAGCAACCCGTCGTACAACAACGGCGAGGGTACATAGGGCGTGCCGCGGTTCTTGGTCCAGAGGATTTTACCGGAACCGGTGATGTCGCCCTTCGCATTCAGCGGGATGGCCATCAGGGAGTAGCCTTTGTATCCAGTCATGCAGTAAACGGTGTCGCTTTCGACGACCGGGCACGGAATGGCGTTGCCGGTGAGACCGGCGCATTTCCAGATCACGTTGCCGGAGTTCAGGTCGTAGCTGCGAACTTTGCCGGAAGCGGTGGTGATGACTTGTGTTTTGCCGCTGTGCGTAACGATGGCCGGCGTGGCCCATGCGTTTTTTTCGTGGCGTTCAACCTTCCAGAGCGATTTGCCGTTTTTGGCGTTGAGAACCTCGATGGAGGATTGCCGGGAGTGATCTCGGACGATGACGATTTTGCCTTCGTGTACCACCGGCGAACAGCCTTCGCCGAGACTGGCTCCCATTTTGATTTTTCCGAGGTTGCGCTCCCAAATTTTATTCCCATTGAGGTCGTAGCAATAGAGGCCAGCGGAGCCGAACCAGCAATACAGTCGCTCGCCGTCGGTAGTGGGGGAGGCTGAAGCGAAGTTGTTGTCACGGTGTGCACCTTCGTGCGGGATCAATTTGGTTGCGGTCTGGCGCCACAAGATTTTGCCAGTGTGGCGATCGAGACAGAGCACAATAAATTCATATGAAGAGTTGGGGTGAGTGATGCCGAACATGCGCTTGGGTTGATCCTCCGGCTTGGGCAGGCTCGGGTCCACTTCGCCAGTGTTGATCGCTGTGAGGATGAAAAGCTTGTTGCCCCAGATAATCGGGGTGGAACTGCCGTTGCCCTCGATCGGTGTCTTCCACTGGATGTTGTTGGTTGAGCTCCATTGGACAGGAGGCCTGGCTGTGGTGGAGACGCCGTTGGCATCCGGTCCGCGCCAGTGATGCCAGTTGATCGGCTTGGCCTCCTCAAATTGGTCCGCATGCGCTTGGCCAAGCGCAAGCGTTGCGGCGATCAGGGCAAGCGTTGCGATCGCGGTGCAATTGGTTTTGTTCAGTGTCATTTTCGTCATTTGATCGCTTTTAAATCCGTTATCTCGATTTACGATTTTGCTTGATCAACTTAAGAGCGCTTTCAGCAAAGCGTTTGCCCAGCGTCTTGTATCCCTCGGCCGAGTAATGGAGGTCGTTCTGGATTTTATTGCCCTTTCGATTGACCCCATCATTGAGGTCATCCGTATTCACCCAGCTAAATCTGGGGCCTGATTCAGCTAATTTCACTTGAATCTTACGAACCATCGTCCAGTGGGGATATCTCTGGTTCTTTAGATCGAAATCACTGAGGCGCCCAATCACGAAGTTTATATCGCTGCGGCCAAGATCCTTGCAGAGTTGATCGTAAAGCCCCTTCAGGCTGACTTCGTATACTTCACCCCATTGCATCTTTGCATCTCTTTCACCCTGCATCCAGATGAAGGTGACTGAATTCAGAGTCTGCCCCTTGATTTCAGGCATTACCTTCCCCATGAGCCGGTCATAGAGATCTCCTGTTTTTTCAGATTTTTTCCCTCAGGTGATTGCGCCTACCCCCATTCTTCGACCACGGATCGGCTTTTTTAAGGTGGAACCTGCC